>RZZM01000002.1 GCA_009929845.1 Spartobacteria bacterium | reverse complement strand
CCCGTTGCCCAATCTCATCCAAGGCGTCTGCGGTGCATCGGGCTCTACGGAGTAGCCGCCCTCCAGATTTACCGTGCAACAGGTAACCCTGGAGGGCGAGATTCCCATCGAGCCGGCATGTACATGTGCCCAATCTCATCCAAGGCGTCTGCGGTGCATCGGGCTCTACGGAGTAGCCGCCCTCCAGATATGTGGCCGTCCTTGCCCTCCTGGACCTATGTTTTTGACTCAGTAGGAAAAATTCGCCCACGGATGGTTGGTCACCTCGGCGGTTGGCGAGGCGGGCGCCCCTGAAACAGGGCCGTAGCTTCCGTTGTTAATATAATAGTTCGCGTTGGTGTTCAGCGACGCGGAATTGGCTATGATCAGGTTGTTGCTGTTGTATGATCCATACAATCCATGTCCGCCGTTTTTAATCAGATTATTCCCCTCCACACGCGAGCCGCCATACCCGACCAGTAAACCGTGGCTTTCATTCTCAACCGACAGATTGTTACGCACAAGCGATTGGTCGTAGGTATAAATTCCCCTGTAGCACTTCCTTGCCACGCATGACTCGATGATGGTGCCCTTCTGTCCCTGAAAGCCATATGATTTGGTTGCGCCTCCTCCTGTGAGATTCTGAGCAATGCAGTTCCGCGCAATTGAGCCATAGCCTAATTGATATCCATAAGCGGTGCCGCCGGACGACTCGCAATCGCTGATCACGCAATTGATCACCACAACGCTACTGCCTGAAATTCCAAAGAAATTACCGGAGGGGGTGATGCAGTTATACACCCTGCAATTTTCGACCATGCCGTTATAGACTTTGATTCCGTTGGCACAATTCTCCACCACGATGTCGGCCATGCGCACCGCTTCCATGCCCGTGGAATAAACAGCGTAGGCCGTGTTTCCGTTCCAGTTTCTTATATATCCGTTGCGCAGCGTGAGCTCGGCATCCCCATGTCCGACGTGGATCGCGGAAAATCCTGTGGCGCCCGGACCGGTAAGCGTGAAGCCGTTCAAGTCCAATGTGACAGACTTTGCCGTGTTGGTAATAAATATCCCGTAGTTATTCCCCGAGCAAACCAAATCGCCGATGAGATAATACGACCCGGACTGCGATATCACACAAGGCAGGTTGGTAATCGGCGTTCGAGCCTCAATCTGATTCAGCGATTTCATTGTCGGCGCCGGCGCGTCCGGCGGCTCAAGCGGTCCTTGCGCCCATAAAGATTGGGCCGTCAGAAAAGAGAGTGCCGCGAGCAACATTTTCCATCCTGTGTTTTGCTTCATCGCTTCCTTTTCCCTTCTTGTCGTTCTTAGTTATAATAACAAGCTGTCCAGCTTTTTCCAATCATTGGAAACTTCTTCAGCGCATTTTCCGTCGATTGGGAAAATGCTAGCCATTTTTTCCAACCATTGGAATTTTTTTGTGACTCTTTTTCCAAAGAATACTGAAACGGGAAATTCCTGCGCCAGCGCCCGGTCCGTACAGGTGGTGGCGCCGGTAGCTTTCGGGCGGTGGGCACCATATTCATGAGCAGATTAAGATAACAAATCCGCCCTGCACACCATCCACCGCGATACACGCGGCCAAACATGCGGTATTTCCGAGACGTCAACGCAAAAACAGCCAGGGCCTAACAAAAGCAGGCAGCGAGCAAAGGTCCCGCCGCGCGCGCAGGTTGTTGATTATTTTTGTTAAACTCCTGGAGGCTTCATGGTATACATGGAAGTATGAAATCGGAAAACAGGTGTGTGAAGGCAAGAAAAGTTGACGCGATGGACTGGTGAGAACGCAATGACTCGTGTGATTATAGTCTTTCTGATCATTATTATTTCAAGTCTGGTGGCCATGAATCTGGACTTGAAGGCCCGGCTTGCGCAGGTGTGGGCCCTGCTGGCGGCCAATCTCAAGCGCCTGACCGAAGTCATGGATTTTTCACGTGAGGATGTCAACTTGGCGGACCCCGCCATTCTGCGTGAACTGGGTATCGACTCCCTGCCGGTCAATAAGGAAGAAACGGAAGCGGCCGCGGTCGAAGCGGTTGTAGAAGAGGACGCTGGGCCCGCCTATCCAGTGTACATGGAGCCACTGGTGAAGGCATTGGTGGATGGCGAAAAGGAGGTTCGGGCCGCCGCCGCCAAGGCGCTGGGTCGCGAGCGCGATCCGGTGGCGATGGAAGCCCTGCTGGTGTCCATGCGGGACAAGGAGGAGCGCGTGCGCGCCGCCTCCGCCATGGCCCTGGGCGAGATTCGCGACAGCCGGGCGACGCACGCCCTGGTGCGCGCCCTCAATGACGACGAAATGGATGTGCGCGAAAGCGCCGCCTGGGCCCTGGGGCAGATTCAGGGACCGGATGTCGTGGTCCCGTTGATGAATTCTTTGTTGGATGACAATTTGCTGGTGCGGGTCAAATCCGCGGAGGCATTGGGTGAAATTGGCGACCCCCGCTCGGCAGATGCCCTGGTGGCCGCCATGAAAGATGAAAGTCTACTGGTACGTGTCAAGGTAGCTGAATCCCTGGGCGTAATGAAGGAACGAAAAGCAGTCGAACCCCTGATCGAGGCGTTGAAAGACAAGAATCGATACGTGGTGGAGAACGCGATCTGGGCGCTTGGCCAGATACGCGATCCGGCGGCGGTAAGTCCTTTGTTAAAGGTGATGCAGGACGTGGATACCGGGCTGGTTACGGCGGCGTTGCGCAAGATAACCGGCCAGGTCTTTGTTGAACGAACAGCATGGCGCGAGTGGTGGGCTAAAAACAGCGAGGCGTTTATTGCCGCGTATAAGTCCACCCAGCCCGCGGGATAAAAGGTGGCAAGCATTGTGAGTGCGCGCAAGATACGTAAAAGTAAAACCATTGATCTGCATGATCCAACGTCAACAGGCATCGATAAATCCTCTCGAACCATGACTGAATACCTTGCGAAGCAAGGGTTGCAGAGTATTGAGCTGGAGTCGCACGCCAATGACACCGTCCATAATATCCTGCGGGTGCAGGGGGGGCAGCGCTATGAGATCGGGGATATCCTCGCCGAAGGCGGCATGGGGATCGTCTATCAGGCGCGCGATCTGAACTGCCGCCGCACGGTGGCCATGAAGGTCCTGACGGGCTTCGAGCCCCGTGAGCGGGAAGACCTGCTCCGGTTTATCGAAGAGGCCCAGATCACCGCGCAGCTCGAGCACCCCAATATCGTGCCGGTCTACGAGGTGGGGCTCGATACTGCCGACCATATCTATTACACCATGAAACTGGTCAACGGGATGACCCTGACGGAAATCCTGGTGGGGCTGCGGATGCAGAAGCCGGAGATCATCGAACAGTATCCCCTCAGCCGTCTGCTGAATATCTTTCAGAAGGCCTGCGACGCGGTCGCCTTCGCGCATTCCAAAAACGTGGTTCACCGGGACCTCAAGCCCGATAACATCATGATCGGTGATTTCGGTGAGGTGCTCGTTATGGACTGGGGCCTGGCCAAGGTCATGGGGCAGGGCTGGGAGGGGGCGCGGGCCCCCACGGAGCAAAGCGAACTGTGCCTGCAGCTCGATACCAAGGTCATGTCCCTGCGCGAAGACAAAGTCGGCGCCTCCCTGAAGACCATGAGCGGGCGCGTGATGGGCACGCCCGGGTTCATGGCCCCGGAACAGGCGCGCGCGGATACCGACGCGGTGGATTTCAGGAGTGATGTCTATTCGCTGGGCGCCATCCTCTACAGCATCCTGACCCTGTGTTCCTCCGTTAAGGGTAAGGATATCCACACCATTCTGCGGCGGATTATCCAGGGTGATTTCAAGCCGCCCCAGGACTATAACCACACCCCTCTCAGGGAAGAGGCTGATGACCCGCCGCGGTTTGTGCATTGTCCCGGGGAGCGCATTCCATCGGCCCTGTCGGATATCGTGATGATCGCTATGGCGACAGACCCAGAAGACCGCTACCAGACGGTGCCGACCCTGCAGCTTGCCGTTGAGGCCTATCAGGAGGGCGAAATCTGGCAGTTGATTATCGATGAAGACTTTTCCAATCCCGAAACCTTGCGCCGATGGGATATTATCGGCGGCGAGTACAACCTGGTTGACAACGAGCTGTACATGTATGGCGGCGAACCCCAGATGCTCATGTTCAAGGCCGATATCGCCGGGGATGTGCGTATCGAATTCGACTGTCACCAGGAGGGCGTTTACCTCAACACCATCGGCTGTTTTCTCAGCGCGGTGCCCCCGGATGGCGGGCGTCCGCTGCCGACGGGCGGGTACGCCTTCATTTATGGCGGGTATGACAATTCGCTCAATGTCCTGATGCGCGGGGACCAGAAAATCTGGAGCCGGTCCGCCTCTCCGTTGCAGCGTGGCGAGATGTACCATGTTGTCGTCGAACGGGTCGGATGCCGGTTGCGGATGGAGGTGAACGACGAAGAGATTTTTTCCCTGGTCGACGCGGACGCCTTGAGCGGGGCCGACCGCACCGCGGTGGGGGTGTTCGGATGGCTGGCGGATACCTATTACGACCGGATAAAAATCTACAGTCTGGGCACGCCCTGGGAATGCGATATCCTCGAAATGGCGGAACGTCAGATGCAGAAGGGGCGATACATCGTGGCCATGGGCCTGTTTGAGGAGATCGAGGTGTCGTTCCCCGATCCCGAACGCCGCGAACGCGCGCGCCTGGGATACGAGGCCGCCTGGCACAGGGAGAATCTGCGCCAGAACCTCCCCCTGTGGCGGGCCCGCCTCGAACAGGCGTGGCCGGGCGCCCGCGTCAATCTGCAACTGGAAAATACGGGCCTCTCCCTCGATATCGCCAACAATGAAATCGCCGATTTGCGTCCGCTCGAAGGTATGCCGATCACCGCGCTGCATTGCTCGAACAACGGGATTAAAAGTCTCGAACCGCTGCGCGGCATGCCGCTCGTGGCGCTGAATTGCAGCGGCAATCCCATTACATCGCTGGACCCCCTTTCCGGTATGCGCCTGAACCAGTTGTTTTGCGAGAGCTGCCGGATCGCATCGCTCGCGCCGGTGGCGGGGATGCCCCTGACGCTGATGAATTGCGGCGGCAATCCTTCGCTTTCCGACGGGCTGGAACCGCTGGCCGGCATGGAGCTGACGTTCCTGAGTTGCTGGGGCGCGAATCTATCCGATCTGCGTCCGCTCAAAGGGATGCCGCTGACGTCGCTGTATTGCGGGGGCAACCGGATTGAGGACCTCTCGCCCCTGTCCGGCATGCCGCTGAACATGATGCACTGCGGCGGAAATTGTATCGAGGCATTGACGCCCCTGCGCGGGATGCAGCTTACCTCCCTGTTTTGTTCCGACAATCAAATCGCCAGCCTGGAGCCGTTGCGGGGTATGCTGCTGAACATGTTCAGTTGCCAACACAATTTGATTTCGTCGCTGGACCCCCTGATGTCGATGCCGTTGGCCTCCCTGACCTGCGGCGCCAACCGCTTCACGACCATCGGCGCCTTTATCCAGCGCCCGCCGGATGTATTCTTCTTCGAAAGCGATACCCTCCCGGGCAAGGAACTGGAGTGGATGCAGCAGGCCTGGTCGCGCGATTTCAGGTTTGAACGACAGGTGAAATATATCGAGACATTGCTGGCAATTCGCGCGGGCAATCACAAGGCGCTCAAGAAACAAGCGTCCACGCTCAACGGCAAGAAGTACCTGTTTGTCCCGAAGTTTTTGTCATGGACGGGCGCGCGGGATTTCTGCGAGCAGGTGGGTGGGCATTTGCTGACCATACATTCGCAGGAGGAGGATGCCTTTATTCAGCAACTTTTCCCTTATGGAAGTTGGTTCTGGATGGGATTGCTCAGCACGGAAGAGGGGATCCACTGGTACAATGGGGAGCCGCTTGATTATTTTGGTTTTACGGATGATTTCCAGGCGCGTAAACCCGGCCCCAAGGTCTACAGTGGCGGGTGGTGCAGCGAGGATATACCGGATGCCTATAATTGTTTTATGGTGAAATGGGATGCGTGAGGGCCTATTCAAACATGCAGACTTAAGGGATTGGATGGCGCTATGAGCGAGTATGTGCACGGATATTCAGCGCGTGAGGCGCGGCGCCTCGCTGAACAGTCCTGTATCCTGGACGCGGTGCTGCACGACGGCACGCAGTACCGTCCGGGTGAACATGTCCTCGAAGCCGGTTGCGGCGTGGGGGCCCAGACGGAAATCCTGCTCCGGCGCAGCCCCGAAACGCGGTTTACCTCCATGGATATTTCGGTGTCCTCGATCGAACGGGCCAAGACGCGTCTCGCCCGCATGCGTCAGGTCACTTTTGTGCAGGGCGATATCCGCGCACTGCCCTTCGCGGAACATTCCTTTGACCATGTGTTTGTCTGCTTTGTACTCGAACACCTCAACGACCCTCTCGGCGCGCTTCGCAACCTCAAGCGGGTCACCAAACCTGGCGGAACGATTACGGTCATCGAAGGGGACCACGGTTCCTGCTTCTGGCACCCGGAGACTCCCGCTTCACGCGAGGTCTGGGCCTGCATGATACGCGCGCAGCAGCAGTTGCGGCACGACCCGCTGATCGGACGTCGCCTGTGTCCGCTGCTCGCGGAGGCCGGGTGGAACGTCGATGCTGTGCATCCCTGCTATGTGTATGGCGACGCGGTGCACGCGGGCCTGCTCGACGGCATGGTCAACCAGATCATTGTCCCCATGGTGCAGACCGCCCACCCCGCATCCATCGAAAACGGATGGATTGACGATGCGCAATGGAACCAGGGCATTCGCGACCTTGAGGCCACCGGACGTCGCCCGCACGGCACTTTTTTCTATACCTGGTTCAAGGCCAGGGCCACGTCCCCACCCGGTGGCCCCGAAAACGTCAACGCATCCCCTTTGTCGCAAGCGTTTTCGATATAATTATTCCGTTAGAGGAGGGAGAGGAGGATTTCGGATTTTTTGGACTCTTCGACGATGGAGTCGAGGATGTTCCAGTAGGTTTCCTCTTCGAGTCCGAGGCGTTTGAGGACGCCAGGCTGGCAGGAGGGGGAAATGGTGTCGCCGCCGTCGCCGATCATGCGGAAGTTGCAGATATAATTGGCGACGTGGGTGATTTCGACCAGTTCCTGGGCTTCGTCGGAGGCATTATGGGGGGCGTGGTGCCAGCGGACAACCTCGACGAGTTCGGGGGCGAGGTTCCACTTTTGGGCAAGCCAGCCGCCGACCTGGTTATGGGTGGCGCCGACGCACTGGGTTTCGGCGGCGCAGAGCGGCACGCCCTGTTCCTTGGTGAGTCCGATGGCCCTGGTGAATTCGTCGTTGTAGTAGTTGTCGAGGATGATTTTTCCGATGTCGTGGAGCAGGCCGGCCAGATGGAGCATGTCCGGGCTGTAGCGCCGCTTGAGTTTGCTCCGGCAGGTGGTGCAGACGGCGTTGGCGGCAATGCCCGTCGAAATACAGTGTCGCCAGAATTCGATGCGGTCAAAGACGCTGTTGGCGGTTTTGGCAAAGGAGGTAAACACCGAGGTGGAAAGGGCAACGTTGTGCAGCGCGGTGAAACCGAGTCGGCTGATGGCCATTTGCAGGGAATCGATTTTTTCAGCGCCTGCGTAGAGGGGGGAGTTCACAACTTTCAGGATGCGGGCCATCATGGCCGGGTCGTCCATCACAATCCTGGCAATCTGGTCGGCGTTTGATTTGGGGTCGCGTACGGCCTTTTTGACACGTTCAAGCACTACGGGAAGGGTGGGCAGATTACGGATATTTTCGAGTTCTTTAAGAATGACGGGGAACTCTTTGGGCATAGTGTCTCTCCATTAATAGGCGTGGTTTATGATGGCCGACGGAATTCTGTCGAGGGGGAGAATATCGCAGGCGGCGTCAATCTTCGCGGCTTCCGCGGGCATACCGTAGACCACGCAGGAGTGTTTGTCCTGGGCGATGGTGTAGGCCCCCGCTTCGCGCATGGTCTTCAGTCCGATGGCGCCGTCGCGGCCCATGCCGGTGAGGATCACGCCGATGGCGTTGGCGCCGGCGTATTTGGCGACGGACTTGAACATGACTTCCACGCTCGGACGTTGGTGATGGACCAGCGGGCCGGTGCGGACCTGGACGTAGTAACGCGCGCCGCTGCGCCTCAGCACCATGTGGTAATTGCCGGGCGCGATCAGGGCCACGCCGGGGATGACCGAGTCGTTGTCTTTTGCCTCGCGGACCTCCATGGCGCAAAATGAATTAAGGCGTTCGGCGAATGAGGTGGTGAAGTGTTCCGGCATGTGTTGGGTCACCACCGTGCCCGGGGCGTTGTAAGGCAGGCGTATCAGCACTTTTTCGATGGCCTGTGTGCCGCCGGTCGAGGCGCCGATCGCCAGTACCTTGGCGGTGGTTTTTGTCATGCTGAGGCGGTTGGGCTGTTCATCGGGCTTGATTGGAGGAGGCCGTTTGTCCAGGCAGGCATGGGCCGCTGCTTTGATCTTGTCACGCAGGGCCACGGACATATCGGCGACGCTGTAGGCGGAGCCGGGTTTGCACAGCACATCAATGGCGCCGGCGTTGATGGCTTCGAGTGCCAGCGCGCCGCCCTTTTCGGTGAGGGAAGAAACAATAATGATGGGCATGGGGCGATAGTGCATCAGTTTGCGCAAAAATGTGATGCCGTCCATGCGTGGCATTTCAATATCCAGCAGCAGCACGTCAGGCTGGAGGTTGACAATCTTGTCCCTCGCCACATAGGGGTCCGGGGCAGAACCGACAATCTGGATTTCCGGGTCGCGATTAAGCTCCTCGGTGAAGACACGTCGGACAACGGCGGAATCATCAACAATGAGCACTTTGACGGGTGGATTAGGCATTGGGCATCTCGATGTGCAGCAGGACCGGCATCATTTCCACCTGGAGGAGTATATAGTCAGGTTTTTTCTGCAGCATTTCCCAGTCTCCGTAGTTAATTTCACTGAATGTGGGAACCGTTAAGTCGAAAATTTCCTGGGGGCCGGAAAGGTCTTCAAGAAATTTTCCGCAGGTCACGTTGAGCAATTCCCGAAAGGCGTCTTCGGCCTTGGGCGTGTCAATTTCATCTTCATCGACGCCCAGCATGCTGGCCGCAATGGTCACGCAGATGCCCTCGGGCGCGGCAAAGATAATGGTTCCGTTTTGTGGCCCGCTGAACGAGATGCTGGATTGATAAAACAGGTCGTCGGTGGGCTCCTCGATGTCTTCGGTGTCTTCATCGGCAAACAGGAAGGCGAACTGCTCAAGGACGTCGGCAAAAGACTGGATAAGAATGCTTTGGAGTTCCTGCATGATTACGCTCCCTCGCTGGTATCTGTCGGCACGGTCAGGATGTCGTCGACGGTTTTCTTGATGTTTTCGGGGGTGAAGGGTTTTCGTATGTAGGCGCAGATGCCGGCATGTTTAAGCGACTCAATCCGCGCTTCACTGCGTTCGGTCGAGATAATGACCACGGGAATGGTCTTCATCAGTCCGTCGGAGTTCATTTTCTCGACCATTTCTATGCCGTTCATTTTCGGCATGTTGATATCGGATAAAACGATATCCACCCATTCATTATTAATGATGTTCAGGGCCTCTTCGCCGTTGCCGGCCTGATGAATCTCGCCGATATCCACGCCGCCCACCTGAAGCGACTTCATGATAAAGCGTCGCGCGGTTTCGGAATCATCAACAACCAGAATGTTATAACCCATGTGTACCTGCTCCTATCCCTTGAGAATCTGTTCAAGCTGCTGCATTTTAGAGAGCGTCTGACTGGCGACATATTCGAGGGTCTCCTTTTTTAGGCCCAGTTGATTGACCGCCTCGGTGGAGAGTTCGTACTGCATGCCGTCGATGCCGCAGCCGACGCCTTCGGAATAGGCGAGGGCATCGGCGATATGAACAATCATGACGATGTCCTTGTGGCTCTCCGCGTATTCAGGATGGTGATGCCAAGCCGCGGCGGCGCTCAACGCCTCGGGGAAATTCCACTGGATCAGCACCTGGGCGCCGGTCTCCGCATGGCTCATCCCCAGAACCTCCGTTTCCGCTGTATCAAAGGTCATGCCGTTAAGCTGGACCAGTTCCTGAAGGTGTCCCTTTTCGTTTTGCACAAAATCATCCAGGATGAGTTTGCCCAGGTCGTGGAGCAGGCCGGCGGTAAAGAGCATGTCATGGGCGTTGATGTGCAGGGCTTTGCATAGTTCGGCGGAGGCCACGGCGGCCCAGACACTGTGGCTGAGCAGTTCATCCGCGCGTAGTTCATAGCCCGGCAGGGGGCGCGTCATGCGCTTGGAAATGCCCGCGCTGACCACCAACTGGAAGAGTTGGCGCAACCCCAGCCGTACGATGGCTTCCTGCAGGCTGGCGATGCGGTGCTGGGCGCCAAACTGCGCCGAGTTGGTCAGCTTTAAAATATTCGCGGTCATGCCCGGGTCGAATTTCACCCGTTCGGCGATGGTTTGGATGTTGGCGTTCGGGTCGTGCAGGAGATCGATAATACTGCTGACAAAGGAAGGCATCGACGGAAAGGTATCAATCGCGCGCAGTATACCCGCCAGGTAATCTTCTTTGCCGGAGGCCCCAGGCCCTGAATAATAGTTGTTCATAATTCCCTCTCTATGCCACCGGATTTGACGGTGAGTCGTCCGGATGCGATTTCCAGCCGTAAGGTGCGCGAGATGTTCCCCCCTACATCCTCCGCGGCAATCATCATTTCATTCTTCCAAAGAATCCTTCTGAATACCGTGTAGTTGCGCTCTCCGATTTTGAAGAGCCCCTTGTGGTCCAGCACACGCGCGGTGCCCGCGACGCGTACGATGATGTCTTTTTTCCGGCAGCCGAGGTCAAACATGGTTTTCAGTAATTTGGGGATACCGGTGTCGACAAACATGGCCGGGTTTTTTTCCGCTTTCGCCGTATCGATCTTGGACAGCGGAAGCATGCAGTGGATCATGCCCCCGATTTGCTGCACCGGATCGTAAAAGGTGGCGCCCAGGCACGAGCCGAGGGAATAAGTAACAAGGGTATCCTCGGGGTTGCTGGATACTTTCAAGTCCGATATGTCGACAATAATAGATGCCATGATGATAAAAAATCAGGTTTTAATATAGACCGAGGGTTCAATGGATTTAAAGTCGCTGAGCATGCCGGACAGGCTTTCCGCATGCCCCACCATAAGATAACCTCCTGGTTTCAGGAGCCGGTACATGTCGGCCAACAGCTCCCTGCGCACTTTGTTGTCAAAATAGATCATAACGTTTCTGCAGAATATGACATCCAGGGGCCCCCGTAAAGGAAAAGGTGGCTTTGAAAGATTAATATGGCCGAATTTGACCATGTGTTTGAGCAAAGGATCCACTTCGAAGTGCTTTTCTGCGCCGGGCAGGGACGGGAGGCGCCGGAAGTAACGGGCCAGAAGGGGGCGCGGGACTTTATCCACATTGCGTTCGCTGTAGATGCCCTGTTGCGCCTTTTTTACGATGCGCGTGGAGATGTCGGTGGCCAGGATCTTGCAGTCGCTCGCGTTTTGCAAGGCTTCCCGGGCGGTGATCGCTATGGTGTAGGGTTCCTCGCCGCTTGAACTCGCCGAGGACCATATGCGGAAACGGGACTGTCCCGCCTGTTCCCAGCGCTGCAGAAATTCGCCCAGCAGGTCGAAATGACGTGACTCCCGGAAGAAATGGGTGACATTGGTGGAAATGGCATCGAGCATGGCGGTAAGTTCCCCGCCGGTTTCATCGGACTCCACAAAAGCGAAATACGACTTGAAATCCTTGATGCCCAGCGCCCGCATGCGTTTGCTGATCCGCGCCTGCACCAGGGCCTCTTTCTTTTGGTTCAGGCAGATCCCGCATTTTTCATAGACCAGATCGGAAATCTGCTTGAAGGTGCGCTTGTCGATAGAGGGAAAATCAGCGCTTGCTTCATACACTCTGTTATCTGCCTTGGCTGTACCGGTACTACTCACTCGTTTCCCTTCGCCTTATGTTCTTGGGTTATACATTACGCAATTCGAGCTGCATTGTCTAGGTGTGTGTATGGTTTTCATTACAGATTCTGCTTGGCGGCTTGAACGGCATGTTCAAATGCGCTATTTATTAGCTTGCGCTTGCGCGGCGGAAACCGCAAAGATACGCGCTTTTGAACAAGGCAGGTTACAGGTAATTGTATGAAATATATCAGTACACATGGACAAACAGAACCCATGGGGTTCCAGGATGCGGTGCTCACCGGGCTGGCGCCGGATGGCGGGTTGTTGATTCCCGACCGGATTCCACAGGTGGCCGACCGGCTGGATGCGTGGGCGGGTATGTCCTACCAGGACATCACCTTTGAACTACTGAAACTGTTCGTGGATATTCCCGGCGACGATCTGCGAAAACTGGTCGAACGGAGCTATATCACCTTCCGGCATCCCGAAATTGCCCCGGCCTATCCGCATGGGCCGGTGCATATCCTCGAACTCTTTTATGGTCCCACTCTGGCATTCAAGGATATCGCGCTCCAGTTTCTGAGCAATTTCTTCGAGTACACACTGGCCCGCAAGGAGCGCCACCTGAATGTACTCGGCGCGACGAGTGGCGATACCGGCAGCGCCGCCATTCACGGGGTGCGCGGCCGCGAGCACATCAATATCTTCATCATGCATCCGCATAACCGCGTGGCCCCGCTCCAGGAAAAACAGATGACGGCGGTGCTCGATTCCAACGTGTTCAATATGGCGGTCGAAGGTACGTTTGACGACTGCCAGCACATCATGAAATCCATTTTCAGCGATGTGGACTTCAAGACGCGATACTCGCTGGGCGCGGTGAATTCCGTCAACTGGGCGCGCGTACTCGTGCAGATCGTCTATTATTTTTCATCGGGATTGTATGTGATGGGGCAAACCGGCAGCAAAACCGTCCAGTTTGCCGTGCCGACAGGAAATTTTGGCGACGTGCTGGCCGGATACTATGCATACCGTATGGGCTTGCCCATCTCCCGCCTGATCCTCGCCACCAACGAGAACGATATCCTGGCCCGCTTTTTCAATACCGGGGAGTACAGCCTGGGCCGGGTCGTTCCGACGCTGAGTCCCTCCATGGATATCCAGGTGGCCAGCAATTTTGAGCGCTACCTGTTCTACCGGCTCGGGGAGGACCCGGAGGCGCTGATGGCCCTGATGCGGCAGTTTGCCGAAACCGGAGCGTTGCGACTGCCGCTGGAAAACGGTGAAATCGTTGATCCGCTGTTTGCCGCCGGCACCGGCTCGCGCCAGGATACCCTGGAGATCATCGGGCGCTACCACCGTGACTACGCTTACACCATGGATCCGCACACGGCCGTGGGTGTGCATGTCGCGGAACAGCACCTGGACGATGCGTCGCCGACCATCTGCCTGGCCACCGCGCACCCCGCCAAGTTCAGCGAGGCCATCAAGGAGGCGACCGGGCAGGAGGCGCATCATGAAATCCTTGACGGACTGGCCCACGCTCCGACACGTTGCGAGGTGCTGCCGAATGATGAGGCCGCTGTCCGCGAATTCCTGCGCCAACACGCCATTTGCTCCTGATTCACGCCTTAACGACCATGCAAAAAAAACTGCCCGTCAGTGACGGGCAGTTCAGTGTTCAATTATAAACGTTATCATTATTGGGCTGAGATGGCGTCAACCGGGCACTCGGCGGCGCACGCGCCGCAATCCGTACAGGCTTCCGCGTCGATCACAAATTTCGTGTCGCCTTCACTGATCGCCTCGACCGGACATACGTCCTGGCATGATCCGCACATTGTACAATCGTCTGATATTACATGGGCCATTTTCTGTCTCCTGGTTCGATTTTCGGGTCTTTATTCAAATACCGGGAGTAAAATATGCATATTTTTGAATTATGCAAGAAAATGAATGACAAAAAGTGCCGTTTTTAATCTACCGTTACTTCCCCGGAGGCGCTATACTGTACCGGTAAAGAAGGAGTGTATGGCGCGGATGGCGGTGGATGCCCGAATACGCAAGGCGCGACAAGGCCCATCCGCGGATGAAGAGGCGGTTGGATGCATCAATGAAAGTCGGAATTGTTTGCCATTCAGGGTGTGACGGCGCGGCGCGCATGGCCATAGAGATGGCGATGGCGCTGTCGGAACACGGACACCAGGTGCATGTCTTCACCGAAACCACCCCTTTTTTCACACTGCCGACTTCCGGGAACCTGCAACTTCACACGGCGCGTGATCTGCGTCCCGGTGAAAAGCCGCCGGTGAAAACAAGCGTGGACTGGGACAAGGATTTGTTTACCCGGCTCGCGGACCAGATCAGCAAGGTCATCCTGAATGAGGGCTTGCACGCGCTGCACATTCATTATGCCTTGCCGTTTGTCTTTCTGGCCGATATTGTCCGCGCCAAATTCGGGGCGCGTGGACCACGGATGATTTGCACGCTGCACGGTACGGATGTGAGTGTTTACGCCCGGGATATCCGCCGCCGCGGTCTTATGTGCATTGCCCTGAAATCCTTCAACAGCATCACTACCGTCTCGGAAAATTACGCCGACCTGGCCCTCGCCAATTTGCGGCTGGAGCGCCGTCCTGTGGTGATCCCCGATTTTGTGGACGTCAATACGTTCTGCCCAGTCGAGGGACGCCGGAAAAATTTCCCGCCCCGGTTGCTGCACGTATCCAATTTCAGCGAACTGAAAGACTCCATGATGGCCGCGCGTATCTTTGTAGCCATCAGGAAGAAGATACCGCTGCAATTCTGCCTGCTGGGCGACGGGGAGGGGATTACGCCCGTCATGGATTATCTGGATGAGAACGGGCGCGTGGAGGACACCTGGCTATTTGGCTGCATGCGCGACCCCTCCGATGTCTACCGGCAGGCGGATGTCCTGTTGATGACCAGCCTGGAGGAGAGTTTCTGCCTGCCGGCCCTGGAGGCGCAGGCCTGCGGGGTGCCGGTGGTTTCTTCCCGTGTCGGCGGGGTGCCGGATGTGGTCATGGATGGGATCACGGGCTTCCTCTATACCCAAAGTGACCTGGATATGGCCATTCTTATGACCACCCGCCTGTTGACCGACTGGTCGCTGCACGATAAACTGGCCAACGTGGGACGCAAATGGGCGCACAGTTTTGAGAAAGAGAAAATCATGGCGCGCTACGAGCGTGTCTACAGCGTGCTGGGCGGGCGGACGCAGCTTTAGCTGGCTCGGGGGTTTTTCTGGAGGGGGTTCAAGCGTTCGGATGTTTTTTCGCCTTGTGTTTGCAAGGCGTGCCATCGGTCTGGCAGGATTTTTTCTTTGAGGCCAGGCAGACCTTGCAGCGTGATTCGTCGCACCACTGGCAGGAAAAGCAGTCTGGACACTTGTGCTTCTTCGGGCCGGTGGCTTCCGGCTCGAAGACCAATCCCTCCACACCCGGATATCGTACAAATGGCATAGGAACCCCTTTCCTGGCAGGTCAGAATATCTTTTCCAGGTTGATGGTTGTAAACCCGTGTTTTTTGGTCTGATGGGCGCTGACGTCATAGATGGCAATGCCGATGATGGTTACCACAAACGCGATAAGGCAAAGGTAGTACAGCCAGAAAATGGCGCTGACCAGGTAGTAGGCCCATGCGGATTCATGCCGGGAAGTGCGGACAATCCGGTAGTCCCGCAGGGAAATGGGCGCCGCAAAATGGATGAACTGGTCGGAACGCAGCATTTTCACCCTGGCCAGGTAGGGATGGATCAGGATTTTCAGCGGGATATGGGCAATCAGCAAAGTAATCATGCCGATAACCAGCGGAATCATCCCTAAAATGACGTTTCTTTCCATGGCTTTTTTATATGGAGCCAGCTCAGGGACTCGAACCCTGAACCTGCTGATTACAAATCAGCTGCTCTGCCAATTGAGCTAAGCTGGCTTTGTGATGCTCTCACTGTAGCGCGCACCTTCTACTATATACCCTTGTGTTTGGCAAGTCCCTGAATGAAGAAAAATTGCTAACTGCAAATCAAGACAGCGTTGCTATTCTATCCTCCATGGTAACTACTCACCCCTTTGCGGTATAAAGCTGGGCGTTTTCTGACGTATGCATACAGGAATATCTTGAGGTGTTGCACACAGATGTCCGATCGGACATCTGTGTGCAACACTCATGCTGGGTTTGGGGCGTTGGAAATGACACCTGGACGGGGTTAACCGTGTGAACGGACCAGGGCGAAAAAACGGTCTTCGTATTCAGCGAAGAGTTTGTGTTTCCTGAGTTTCTCGCTCAGGTAGGCCACGCGAGATTTGTCGCGCTGCGCTTCGCGGAATTCGTGTTCAATCTCGTGGCGCACCCCCTTGGGGTCGGCGCTGAGCTGGTGCGCGTGATTGGGGGCGGATTGCTGGACGACCTCGACCATCAGTTTGAGCAGGCAGACTTCCCAGGGTTCTTCAACCCCGATCAGCAGGGCCCCGAGGGGGTCGGCTTTGTCGGCCAGGGACTCGCGGACCTGTTCCACCACCACGGGGAGGGCTTCGCTGACGATGTGGTCGTTGACCTCGCGCTTGCGGATGGAAAAGCCGTACCGGAGGATCATCAGGTCCGCCTGGTGCGTACGCATCCACTCCGCGTACTGTGAGGCCTGTTCCCCGAAGCCTTCCAGCATGGTTTCCAGGAAGGACTGCGGGGTGATGATTTGCGGACGAAAGGCCTCGATGCGGCCTTCGCGCACCCGGATCTTATTAGTGCTGTCCATCAATTCGGTCAGCAGGTGGTAGTTGACGACCGACGTGCCGAATGTTTCCAGTCTGGTGCTGGGCAGTTGCAGCACCTCGGTGTTGTTTACGGCGTACCAAAAATCAAATTGCTTATTCTCTGTCATGAGTTGTCCAAAGGTGTTTCGAATAATCAAGCATGTGAATTCCTTATCTATAGGGTTTTTCAGGAATTGGAAAGCAGAAACCTGAATCCAGGCGGCGGAAAGTTTGGTAATGGGGCAATGGATCTGCCCGAAAAACAGCATTCGACTAATATGCCCAGGCGTGAAAACTATTGAAAAACGCGAGAGGTATTTAATGAGATTTATCAGTGTACGGGACCTGCGAGATCATTCGGCGACAAGTGCGTGCAGCTCAAGCTATTGTTGATGCACAACGCCAATCCGTCCTGAATGGTGCCGATCGTATGTCGATGGACGATATTGATGATGAAATTGCAAAACTGCGGAAGGATCGAGAAAGCGCTCAAGATGAAAGCCAGCTACCCTGGGGAACCTGGGGGCAACCTTTCGTATGATGGCGCGTTTCGGGCGCATTGTGTTTGACATCTTTTTCAGGGATATTAGATTCCCCTGCCATGAGACGGTTACCTCCATGGATACGCGCGTCGTTAAAGACGGACAAGGCTTATGGTCAGGTGTGCGGGCTGCTCGCCGACCTGGACCTGCACACGGTTTGCGCCAGCGCGCAGTGCCCCAATCGGCACGAGTGCTGGAACAAGGGAACAGCCACATTCATGATTATGGGGGATGTTTGTACGCGCAACTGCACGTTTTGCGCGGTTCAAAGCGGGGCGCCGCAACCGCTTGATCCAGGGGAACCCCGGCAGGTGGCGCAGGCGGCGCAGTCCATGCGCTTGAACCATGTGGTCATCACCAGTGTCACGCGCGATGACCTGCCCGATGGCGGCGCGGCGTTCTTTGCCGAATGCATCCAGGCCCTTCGGGAGACGCTTCCCTCAGTCTCTGTCGAGGTGCTGGTTCCTGATTTCGGCGGGCAAACGGCTTCCATTGACGCTGTATTGGCGGCGCGACCGGATGTTTTTAACCACAATATGGAAACCGTCAGGCGCCTTCAGCCGATTGTACGTCCGCAGGCGGCTTATGCGCGCTCGCTGGGCGTGCTGCGCCACGCGGCGTCCCGCGAGCCGGCGGTACTGGTCAAGACGGGTCTCATGGTCGGGCTGGGGGAGACCATGGATGAACTCAACGAGACCATGCGGGATATCCTGGCTACGGGCTGCTCGATGTTGACCATCGGACAGTATCTGGCGCCCAGTCGCGCCCATCAACCCGTGGTGGACTATCTTGAACCCGATGTATTCAGGGTGTTACGGGAGACGGCCCTTGACCTGGGCTTTCGCGCGGTGGCCTCCGCGCCCCTGGTTCGTTCGTCCTACAAGGCGGATGAATTGATGAGGCAGGCGCGATGAGCGAGTATTTCTGCTATAAGACGGCGAGTATCCTGAGCCGGGCGCTGCCCCGGCCGATGGGGTACTGGTGCGGGCTGCGATTGGCGGATCATTTTTACCATACGCGCCATAAAGACCGTGCCGCGGTGATCAACAACCTGACGCAGATATACAAGGCCCAGGGGACGATTCCCTCTAAAGATACGCTGGAAGGCCAGGCCCGAAAAACCTTTCAATATTTCGGCAAATACCTGGTGGATTTTTTCAGGTTTTCCCAGGTGACCCGTGATGAGATCGAGCACCTGATCAGCATCCAGCACAACGAGTACTTTGAAGAGGTCCTCCAGCGGGAAAAGGGGGTCATCATTTTGACGGCCCACTTTGGCAACTGGGAGTTTGGCGGCGCGGTGCTTTCCGGCATGGGCTACAATATCAACGCGGTTTTTCTTCCCCAGAACGTCCAGAAACTCGACGCACTTTTCGAGCGTCAGCGTCGACGGCGCGGGGTGCGGGTGGTGCCGCTGGGCCATTCGGCCTCCAGTGTGATTCGCTGCCTGAAAAAAGGGGAGATGGTCGCGTTGCTGGGCGACCGGGATTTCACGCCGCGCAATGACCTCGTCGAATTTTTCGGCCGGGAAGCCCGCATGCCGCGCGGCCCGTCCTGGTTGTCGTGGCGGTTGGGGGCGCCGATCCTGCCTTCGTTCGTGCTGCGGCAGGTGGATGACACCTTCCTGGCCCGGTTTCATCCTCCGATTTATCCGGAGGACATGGACAGCGAAGACGCTATCCGCGAGCGGATATGTCGTGTCCTTGAACAGGAAATAGGCGAGAATCCGCATCAGTGGTTTATCTTTGATGATTTCTGGTCAGAAAGGACTTCCAATGGAAACACATGAGGACAAAGACCGGATGGGAACACGTTATTGCGTGTTGATTCCGGCGTTTCGGGAGGAGAAAAACATCGCCACGGTGGTGCAGGCGGCGCTGCAGCATTGCCCGGATGTGATTGTCATTGATGACGGCTCGCCGGACGCGACGGCGGAAGAGGCCGCCATGACCGGGGCGATTGTTATCCGTCACGAGACCAACAAGGGTAAGGGCGTGGCTCTGAACACGGGGTTTCGCGAGGTGCGTGAGCGGGGATATGACGTGGTCATTACCATGGATGCGGACGGGCAGCACGATCCGGAACTGATCGCGGATTTTATTGAGGCCTATGACCGGACCGGCATCCCGGTGTTGATTGGCAACCGCATGTCCGATGTCTCGCATATGCCATTGATTCGCCGGTGGACCAACCGCTTCATGAGCGCCCTTCTGAGCAAAACGATGGGGCAATACATCCCCGATACCCAGTGCGGATACCGGTTATACCGTTGCGACCTGATCCCCTACGTCGCGACCGAATCGGAACGCTTTGCCGCGGAATCCGAAATCCTGCTGCATATCGCGGAACGGGGGGTGCGGATGGATTCCGTATCCGTGCCGACCATTTACGCCGACGGCCGGGGCGACAGCAAAATCAATCCGTTAAGCGATACCATCCGGTTCTTTTCGATGTTGATGAACTATAAAAGAAAACGCGGGAAGCGCCGTTATGTCGCCTGATGAGCAAATTGCCGCCACATTACGCGAACGGCTTGTTGAACGACACATCCGTGCGCGGGGGATAAGCGACGAGCGTCTGCTGGATGTCATTCGCGCCCTGCCGCGTGAACGGTTCATCCCGGGGGCCTCGCTGCAAGATGCCTATGGCGACCATCCGGTGTCCATCGGCGCCGGGCAGACGATTTCACAGCCGTACATGGTCGCCTGGATGACCGACGCGCTTCGGTTGCAGCCCACGGACCGTGTGCTGGAGGTGGGGACCGGTTCGGGCTATCAGACGGCAGTTCTTTCGGCGCTGGTGAGCGAGGTGTATACGGTCGAGTATCTCGCCTCGCTGTCCGAAAAGGCCGAGGCCCTGTTGTCAAACATGGGCTGCCGGAACATCCGGTTTCGGCAGGGGGACGGGACGTTGGGCTGGCCTGAGGCGGCGCCTTTTGACGCCATATGCGTGACTGCCGGCGCGCCTGCCGCGCCCCCGAGCCTGCTGGCGCAGTTGGCGGAAGGTGGACGCATGGTGATACCGGTGGGCGACCGTTTTGTCCAGCAGTTGCTGTTGATTACCAAACAGGGCGGTCAGGTGACGGAGCAGTCGCTGGGCGGGTGCCGTTTTGTGCCGTTGCTGGGCGCGGAGGGATGGTCCCTGGACGCCATGTGATCCTATGCATAATTGGATCAAACCAAAGATCAGCACTTCTTACCTTTGTTTGGAAGTTAAAGTGACGCCAATGTGTTGCCCTTTTTCTTGACCTGTCACTTCTCGATCCGCTACCTTCGCCCGATATTTCAGAACAGTGCCGCGGAAATTTAATAGAAAGGACAGGAAAATGAACAGCGAACAGGAACAAAGCCAGGAAGGTGAGTTGATGTTGGAGGGACGCATCTCGCTGCTGGCGGTACGCAGTGTGATTGGTGGCGTGCTGATGGGGCTGGCGAATCTGGTGCCGGGCATCAGCGGGGGCACGATGCTGCTGGCCTCGGGGGTATATCCACGCTTTATCAATGCGATTGCGGAGGTGACGACATTGCGCTTCCGGCTGCGCAGCCTGGTGGTGCTCGTTTCTGTGGTGGCGTCGTCGGGAATGGCGATTCTGTTGCTGGCGGGCACAGTCAAGGATCTGGTGGTGGATCACCGATGGGTGATGTACAGCCTGTTTATCGGGCTGACATTCGGGGGGATTCCGATTGTGTGGAGGATGCTGCGTCCGGCGCGCGCAAGTTCGTGGATCGGGGCGATTTGCGGGTTTGTGGTGATGGCGGTTGTGGCGCTGATGCAGCAGTCGAAATACGGGGCGGACGGCGGCGGCTCAGGTAGCGTGGTGATGATGTTCGTGGCGGGCGTGGCCGGCGCGGGAGCGATGATTCTTCCGGGGATCAGCGGCGGGTATCTGTTGCTGGTGTTGGGACAGTATGTGCCGATTCTTTCGGCCGTGGATGCGCTCAAGGAGGCGCTCAAGGCGCAGGTGTTTTCGGATGTGGCGCAGATCAGCCTGACGGTGGTCCTGCCGGTCGGCATCGGCATGGTAATTGGCGTGGTGCTGATCAGCAACCTGTTGCGTATTTTTCTGCGACGCTGGGAAAAGGCGACGCTGGGTGTACTGCTGGGCCTGCTCTTGGGAGCCGTGGTGGGGTTGTGGCCTTTTCAGGAAGGCGTGAAGCCGGTCGTCGGCGATATGGTGAAGGGACAGGTTTTGACCGAGCAAACGCTGCAAGAGCTGGAGGCGGAGGATTATCCCACAGCTTTTTTTCGTCCATCCGGCAAACAGATTGGTGGTGCGATGGGGCTGATTGTGGCCGGGTTTGCCTGCACGTGCCTGATTGCGCGTATTGGCGGGGGGAGCGCGAACGGTGTTTCGGCTGAGCAGGACCGCATAAAAGAAAAACAACACGGCTGAACGGTTTTCGGATAGATGATAGTCCGGGGGGGCGACTTACGCTTCCCGGTTCAGGCGCGGGTCAAAGGCGTCCCGCAGGGCGTCGCCCATGAGGTTGAACGACAGGACCAGCACGAAGATGGCGAGGGTGACAAAGGTCATTTCCCACCAGATGCCCTGCCAGAGGCGCAGCCGGGCGTTGTTGATCATGATGCCCCATGACGGCTCATGCTGCACGCCGATGCCCAGGAAACTCATGAACACCTCGGTCCCGACCGCCGCGGGAAATCGGATGGACAGGATAATGAGGATGACATGGGAAACGTTGGGCAGGATATGCCGGAAAAGGATGCGGAAGTGACTGTACCCGAGTACCCGGGCGGCCTGTACGTAAGGGCGTTCCCTGTGTTTGATGACCTCGCCGCGGATCAGGCGGCAGATGCCCACCCAGGTCGTCAGGCCGATCCCCAGATAGATGCCGGTAAGGCCTTTGCCCACCAGCATGGCGATGGCCAGGATGAAGAGGATACCCGGCATGGACGCGACGGTTGAGTACAGCCAGACAATGAGCGCGTCCACGCGCCCGCCGAAGTAACCCGCGACACATCCCAGGAATACACCGATGGGAATGGCGATCAGCGAGGTGATCACCCCCACATGAAAGGCGATGCGGGTCCCCTGGACGATGCGCTGGAGGACATCGCGTCCGAGGTTATCCGTCCCCAGCGGATGGACAAACGCGGTGCCGTCGGCGTACGCCTCCCTGGAAAACAGGGACGGCGGCCGGTAGCGCGCGGACATGTCGGTGCTTTGGTAGGGTGGGGTCTTGTCATGCAGCCGGTAATACTGGTACACCCATTCCCCGTATGCGGCGACAAGGGTGAAGAGGATAATAACCAACAGGCAAAAACACGTCATGGGGCGTCGCGCCATGACCCGCCATGCGCCTCGCGGCGCGTTTATTTTGCCAGCTTGCTTCATGGAGGGATGCTACCAGAGCACCCCAGGGGCATGGCAACCGCAAATATGCCTGATTTTAATCTCGGATGGGCCTGGCGCAGCAGAGCCGCAACCATAAAAAGTGGCCCACAGATTACGCAGATTTTCACAGATTATATATAGAAAGCCATTACTGGCTGTACACCGGGGCGTTGATTTCTTCTTCACTGATGATGATGGCCTGGCTGTGTTGTTTTTCCGCTTCGAGGAGGGTGACGCCGGTGTTGTCGATGGTTTCAACCTGGTCGAGGGTACAGCGGATGGCGCCGAGGCAGAGTTCGTAGTTGGCCAGGAGCGGGGTCATGCTCCAGTCGGGCGTCTGTTCGGCGATGTCCCGGATGACCGGGTCGTCGATAACCTCCGCGAAGGTGTCCAGGGAAACCGCCCACATGGCGAAGTCGCGATTTTTGATTTTCGGGGCTTCCCGGGCCGGCATCACATCGCATCGCAGCGCTTTCCACTGATGGCCGAGCAGGTGTATATGTTCCGTCCGGGTGCGTGCGGCAAATGGCACGGCGGTCCCGTCGCAGTTCACATAGATCCTGAATTCCGAATCGGGCGTGATGTGCCCGATCCGTTCGTTGTAGACATCCGACATCCTGGTCAGCACATCAATCACCTCGCGGCCCTGGGCGGCCATATCCATAGCCCCGTTTTCCAGGTTGGTGCGCACCGTACCGGTCAGGTAGTCCCGGGAGTAAAAATCAAGCGCGTCACTCTCGAGGTTATAGATATGCATGCTGTTCACGCGTTTGCCCTTGCCGAAGAGGGGACGGATCGACTCGTCAGTCTTTTTGATGTAATAGAGGGTGGTCAATTCAGGCATGGTCACCACGGAGATCAATTTGTTGTTGATGTACACGCGGCTCTTTTCCGAGTTTTTCTTTTCACAGTTCGGTGTCTGGAGGGCCAGTTCCATAAAGCAGGCGCGGACGGGTTCGATGGAAGCAGGCGTGACCCAGTAGCCTTCGGTGGATTCCAGGCGGGCATAGGCCACTTCAATCAGGTTCATGCCCAGCAGCCGGTAGGATACACGGTAGGTCAGGGCTACCGTGGGCAGGGCCGGGGAAAAGCGCCGTTTCATCCCGTCTATATACGCCTGGTCATTGCTCCATCCGGGAAAACCCAGCAGGCAGAGCGCTGCCGCAACAAGAAAAATCCGCATGATATAACGCCTGTCTAAAATCAGATTTTTTCCTTGTAGGCGACCGCGATGATGGCGGCGCCGTCCGCATTGGGGTGGCGGCCATCCGGGAACAATTCAGGGGACGTTCCGCTGAATTCAGCGGCCAGGTCCGCCAGGCGGCATCCCTCTTCGCTTGCCATTTGGCGGATTTTTGAATTCAGCGCATCGATACTGCCGTTGTAGATCGCGTGGCTGTAGGTCATCGGAGGGAGGGTGCCGATGATGGGGATGGTCTTGTTGTTTTTGGCGGACTGGATAATAAAGCGCAGATTATTGATGATGCCGTCGTGGCCCAGGCTGTGCAGGATATCATTGGTGCCATAGAGGATCAGCAGGTAGCCGGGGGTGTCTTTCTTGAGCACGCTGTTGACGCGCGCCGCGCCGTCGCTGCTTTTGGCGGCGCCGCCGCCCTCATTGATGACCGTCTTCTCCGGCAGCATGCCTGCCAGGATAGAGGGGTAGGGGGAAACGCCCGGATAGTTGATATCGCCGGTGATGCAATCACCCATGCAGGCAATAACTTTAGGATTATTATCACCAAAATCGCTACTGCTGTCGCTATCGCCATCATCATCGCCACCGCAACCGGTCTGCAGCGACAACAATCCAGCCATAAAGATAACCCATACCCAACGGAAAAAAACTGTACCCATATGCCTCATATCCTGCTACCTCGTATGTTAATGGATTTGTCCAAATCATGCAATAAACGCGGGGAACGTACTATATCGCGTCCGAAACATCAACCAAATTACAGGTCCGCATACCAGTATTCGCCGTTACTAAAAATTTTCTCGACACCTTTTTCGGTGATAATCAGGACCCGGCGGCTGTCATCCTTAAAAAGGACCAGACCGTCCTCGACCAGCTCGTCAACGGCCACATTGCACAGCCGTTTTTCCTGCGGGTTCAACCCTGGATTATAGAATATTTCCAGCCAACTTGGTGGCAATGCCCGACCAGGACCCGCGTTGACCTCTCTGAATTTATTGAGAATATCTCTTTTTATTTCAGACTTATCTTTACTCATTCAGATATCTCCTTCAGACCGATGGTCGCGCCAATCCCTGTCCTGGCTCTCATATTCTAAATTCACACTGCTCTTCCGTCTCATTTTCAAATGAACGTAAATCTTTATGTTTTCAAATATTGGTGCAGTCTAGTGGGGTTTTTGCGCGGTGTGAAGTTATTTCTGCTATTTTTTGTGCCTTTCACGGGCGGCAATTTTTTCCGGGGGGGTATTTCTTTTTGAACATCTAAGGTTTTTGGGGCATATGACCGAAAACAATGACAGTAACTTTAAAACCGATGATTGCCTGACGGACAAATCCGGGTATAGTTAAGTTAACGTGGCATAGCGATAGATGAGAACAAGAGATCCAACGAGCCTATTGGCAAGACGAGAGCTGCTGGCGAACGCCAAATTCCCTTATGCCCACCTGGTGGGTGTGGATTTGGCGGGCGCGGATTTAAGCGGGATCGACCTGTTTGGCGCGCAACTGAGCCTGAGTATGCTGGACCGGGTGGTGCTGGCGGATGCGGATTGTTCGCGGGCGGACATTTCGTGGGCCAGTATGGTCAAGGCCAATCTATACCGTGCCCTGCTGCTCGATGCCAATTTGCGCGGCGCCGACCTCACGGAGGCCTATCTCCAGATGGCGATGATGATGGGGATCAATCTGGCCTGGGCCTGTCTGCGGGGCGCGAATATGGCCGGTTCCTGCCTCAGTCACGCACACCTCGAACATGCCAACCTGCAAGGCGCCAATCTACTTGGCGCCAACCTTCGGGAGGCCTGCCTCGACCATGTCAACCTCAAACAGACTAACCTCTACGGCGCCAATCTCTATAAGGCCTCGCTGATCGGCGCTGACCTGTACGGCGCCAACCTGAGCTTTGCCAATCTGATGAATGCCGACCTTTCTTATGCCAATCTATGCCAGGCGGACCTTACCAACACTATCCTTCAGGACGCCAAACTCGATGAGGCGCGCCTTTCCGCCGCGGTGATCGAGGATTTGATCCTCAGCCCCTCCGAGAAAGAAGCGCTCGAATCCTCCGGGGTCGTCCTCCTTTGACCCTCTTTTGGCAGCTTCTCAATAACCCTATGATCGAATGAGACGGGCCGGGCATGTGAGGAAACCCAAAAAACTGTTCGTACATCTGCGTACTGTACCCTATACTGCACGGCAATGAATGATCAGGTAACAGAGCTGATAGACGAACGTTCCTTGCAGGCGCGCATGCAGGAGATAATTTTCGAGGCGGACACCCCCGCGGGGAAGGCGTTTGATGTGGCCCTGATCATTTGTATCCTGTTGAGTGTGCTTGTTGTCATGCTTGACAGTGTGGCCGCCATTGAGCAGCGCTGGGGGGGCGTGCTATATGGATTTGAATGGGGCTTCACCCTTCTTTTCACCGCTGAATATATCTTGCGGCTATGGTGTGTCCGGCGCCCGTGGCGTTATGCCCGCAGTTTCTATGGCGTGGTTGACCTGATTTGCGTTGTCCCCACCTATATCAGTCCTTTCCTGCCTGGGAGCCAGTTCCTGCTGGTGATCCGCATCTTGCGCGTGTTGCGCATCTTCCGTGTCCTTAAACTCGTGACCTATGTCGGGGAGGTCCGATTCCTCACGCAGGCGCTCAGGGCCAGCCGCCGGAAAATCGCCGTATTCCTTTTAACCTTGCTTATCCTGGTTGTCCTGCTTGGATCATTCATGTACATGATTGAGGGACGCGAAAACGGCTTCGACAGCATCCCGCACAGTATCTACTGGGCCATTGTCACCCTCACCACCGTGGGCTATGGCGATATTTCCCCACAGACCCCCCTGGGGCGGACGTTGGCGTCCGTGATTATGATTCTCGGATACAGTATCATTGCCGTGCCTACCGGTATCGTTACCTTTGAAATGGCTGGTCAGCAGGAAGAGCTGTCGACGCAGGCCTGTCCGGATTGCGGCGCGGAAGGACATGACCCGGACGCAGTATACTGCAAATACTGCGGCGCAAAAATATAGCGGGGCCGGGAGAGAACAGATGACCCAACATCATGCGCGACGTGGCCGGGACCCGGAAGAATACCAGGATACGGGAAAGTGAATAAACACATATAAAACTGCAAAGATTACTTGACCTGTAAGGTGTGCGAGGGTAGCCTCGATATATGGTTGAACAGCAGGGATGTAGAATGGTGGTGTAATGTATTGATTGGTTTTTATTCTGGAGATACATTGCAGGAAGTTGCTATGATGTAAGAAGGATTGGTGGAAGCATGAACATAAAAATGGGTGGGCGTCTCTTTGCAAGTTATCTACTTGTTTTGTTGTGGTGTCTGTTGTCCTCTTCAAGGGCTGAGTTGGTGTTGCACTATACGTTCGAGGAAGGTTTGGGCAGCAACGTAATCGACCGGAGTTCTTATGGAAACGACGGTCTGCTGGTCAATGAGCAGCCGTGTAATTGGCTGAATGGTCCGTTAGGTGGCGCATTGTATCTGGATGGTGAGAACCTGACCTACGTGCGGATACCGGATGATCCTTCATTACAGTTGAGTACCGGATTGACGTTCAGTGTGTTTATCCGTTGCGATGACGTGGGCCGCGATGCGTCGATCATCGCCAAAGAAAATGGCTTCGGGGAGCAATCGTACTGGTTTGGCGCTAAATATGGGCATTTTGGGATGTATCTGGATGCAGGGTCTGGTTGGTCTTGTACGGAGGATCATGGGGTGATTTGCGAAGGGGAGTGGACTCACTTGGCGGGCACCTGGGATGGCAACGCGGTTTGCTATTACCAGGATGGCCTACTAATAGGAAGTAACGTGTTCACAGGGCCTTTGGATACAACGACCATCTTTGTTGGCCTTGGTGTTAATTCTGGGCATCTGAGTGCCAAATTCAAAGGGGTCATAGATGAACTGCGGATATATGACCACTCGTTAAGTAGCAGTGAAATAGAAGCCATATACGAAGCTGGCGCTATTCATTTGGTTCCTGACGTTGATTTGGTGTTGCACTATACGTTCGAGGAAGGTTTGGGCAGCAACGTAATCGACCGGAGTTCTTATGGAAACGACGGTCTGCTGGTCAATGAAACATTGGCAACATGGGTTACAAATGCTATCGGTGGGTGCGTCTATTTTGATGGAACAACACCCACATATGTACACGTACCAAACAGTGATTCAATGCGGCTGACAACTTCGGCGACGTTCCACGCCGTCATGCGATGCGATAATCCTGATTCGGATGCACCTATCATAGCGAAAGAACGCTCATCGAAAGAGTCTTACTGGTTTGGTGTATATTCAAATCGTTTTGGCTCGTTACTCAGTCGGCAGTCATACCGTTGGCAGGGAGGTCGTGACCATGGTGTCATCTGCGAGGGTCAGTGGATGCAGCTTTCTGCGACATGGGACGGGGCGGTAATCAGATATTATCAGAACGGTCAAGCGCTAAATGCAACCGACGAGTTTACCGGTCCCCTTTGCGAGAGCGATGCCTTTGCGGCTATTGGCATTAATTCTGAGCATCTGGAAAACAAGTTTGTGGGGCTGCTTGATGAAATCCGGGTCTACAACCGGGCTCTTACACCCGATGAGATTGATGCAGTAGCCACAGCGTGTGCCGGGAATATTCCGTTGCCGGATCAGGGGCTCAGTGGTGTGATTATGCCAGAGGGTTTACGTGCCGATGCATATTGGCGTGTTGCCGATCTTGAGCCTCTCGAATGGCGGGGAAGTGGAGCCACGCTTGATTATCTTGCCAGTGGTGTGTATACCATTGAATTCAGTTCTGTGACAGGGTGGAACACACCGGCCGCGCAGTCTGTGGCATACACAGAATGCGGCATGGCTGTTTGTTTGACGGGTTTATATAGCGTGATTTCGGGGATTTCTACTGATTTGGTGCTGCATTATACCTTTGATGAAGGCCCGGATTCAACTATTCTTGATCACAGCACCTATGGGAACCACGGCGTCTTTCAGAATGCCACAAGCGCAAACTGGACAAATGGACTCGTTGATGGCGCAATCTTTTTTGATGGTATCAATCCGGCGTACGTGTATGTATCGAACTCGGCTTCGCTCTCTGTTACGGAACAAATATCATTTACAGCCTTAGTCCGTTGTGACAACCCCGACCGGGATGCGCCGATCATTGCCAAGGAGGCCAATTTCTTTAATCAATCGTATTGGTTTGGCGTGTATCATGGGCATTTTGGCACGTTGCTTGACAAAGGAACAGGTTGGACTTGTGATCGGGATCATGGCGAAATCTGTCCTGAACAGTGGGTGCATATCGCGGCCACGTGGGATGGAATGACGGTTCAATACTATCAAAACGGACACAAACTTTCGTCCAGTGACTACTTTGTGGGCCCCATTGCTGTCAATGACTGCTTTGTGGCCATAGGAATCAACAGTGAGCACCTGGAGATGAAATTTGAAGGTGTTGTTGATGATGTTCGAATTTACAAAACAGCGTTGACGGATGGTCAGGTCAGCGCATTGTATGACATGTGCGCCAGTAATTTTCCTGTCATCAGCGGATCGGTGCAGTGCACGTTGAGTCCACCGGAGGTCATTGCGGAAGGCGCCCAGTGGAAAGTAGCCGGTTTGATGGACTCCAATTGGCATGAAAGCGGATTTGCCTATACGGACTTGCCCATGGGGTATTACACCCTTGAATTCAAGCCTGTTTCCGGATGGAACAGTCCGGTCGGGTATGTTGTATCCGTACCTGCTTGTGATGGTGGATCTCCTGCCTATGTCGGGCAGTATCGGCAATCAACAAATCTACCTGAAGGACTCGTCCTGTATTACACCTTTGAAGAAGGCGGAGGCAGTAACATTATTGATCAGAGTGCCTGTGACAATAATGGGCAGTTGCGCAATGCGCTTGACAGCACATGGACGAATGGTCCCTGTGAGGGTTCGTTATTCTTTGATGGGGATGCTCCATCATATGTTTATATCCCGAGTTCTCCGTCACTACAGGTCAGTGAGGCGCTAACCTTCACCGCATTGGTACGTTGTGATAATCCACAGGCCGATGCGCCAATTATCGCCAAAGAAAATTCTGCGCATGAATCGTATTGGTTTGGAGTGTATTCAAATGGATTTGGTAGTCTGTTGAGCAGTTCGCCGTATGTCTGGCGTGGCAGTAGAGACAATGGTGTGCTGTGCCCTGAAACCTGGTCGCATTTTGCCGCAACATGGGATGGGGCGACGATGCGCTATTACCAGGACGGATGCCTTTTGCGTGAAGAAGATACCTTTGCCGGGCCGATTAGTATAAATGAGGTTTTTGTTACGATCGGCATTAATTCCGAGCATTTGGAGAACAAGTTCGCTGGTGTCCTGGATGAAGTAAGGATGTATAACCGGGCATTGTCACCTGGGGAGATTTATGCCATATATGAGCAGTGTGCACAGGCTATTCCGCCCTCATCAACAGGGTTGAGGGTCAGGATCCAACCTGATGAGGTTAATGCGGCCGGGGCGATGTGGCGGGTTGAAAACACATCAGATACGAACTGGTATGCCAGTGGTGTTTTAATTGAAGATATCCCGGAAGGGGTATATCAGATCGCGTTCAGTAATGTGTTTGGTTGGGAATCCCCTGAACCAGTGGAAGTTGCAATCCCATGTGGGATTCATACTGTGCCTGCGGTATACTTTGATCTGAATCAACCCCCTGTGGCGGTTTTGAATATTACGCCAACCAATGGGGTTGCCCCATTGTCTGTGACAATGGATTTTTCCGGGACATACGATCCGGATGGAAATATTGTTAAGTGTGAAATAGATAAGATTGGCGATGGGACGTTTGAAATCTATGTGGATCAACCCGGCATCGTAATCGCAGACTACCCGGAGGCGGGAACATATTATCCTCAACTCATGGTAACGGATGCCTATGGCGAACAGGATACAGCTTCGGGCGTTGTTCAGGTGTGGGAGTCAAGTCCTCCCGTTGCTCAACTGACGCTCGATCCGACATCGGGTACAGCGCCACTTAGCGTTTTGATTTCCGGTACAGGGTCGGTAGCGGCAGTACATCGAACGATAGCGCTTTATGAGTTCGATGTAGACGGAGATAATGTGTATGACATGCTCTCTGCCTCTGGCTCGGTTACATGGGTCTACAGGGCCGATGGGGTTTACCTCGTCAAATTGCGTGTGACAGACAGCATGGGTGTACAGGACAGTTGTACCGCGGTGCTGAATGTTGATTGTGTGGCCATTCCGCCTGTTGTCGAACTGCTTGCGGAACCTGATTCCGGGGATGTGCCCTTGGATGTTGAATTTTGCGCTTATTTTGTCGATGACGGTACCGTCGAGGAATATCGGTGGGATTTTGATGGCGATGGTATAGTGGATGCGGTTACCCAGACCAATGTCAGCCATTATCTGTATACACAAGTGGGGACCTATTCACCCAGGGTAACGGTTATTGATGATGACGGATTGACCGATGATGACTCGACACAGGTAAAGGTAAATGCCGCGCAAACCTACAAGGTCTGGATATCCAAGCCCAAAGCCAACAGCATGCTGTGGGGCGATTCGATATCTATTATCGGGCATGTTGCGCCCGCCAACAATACGTTGTATGTCCAATTTGAGTATAAACAGGTTTCCCAGTCTGAATGGACCCTGTTGGGTACGCCTGTTTACCCGCAGCCTCGTGGCTACATGGCAACATGGGATGTTACAGGTCTTGTGGATGGCGAGCAATACAACCTGCGCGCGGTGGCCTTTGTGGGAACAGGTACAGTGGCGACTTCACCCGTTTATACCGTGACCGTGTCCTCCGCGACTTCTGATGAGGTGGGCCGTATATTGGAGGCCAACATCAATGACAAGCGCAACAAATCTGTGCGCTTCAGCAAGGACGAATCCATTTCTGTTGGAATCAATGATGGAACACAGGTATTCATTCCGGCCGGAACAGTACCGTCCAATACCAGTATGCATGTCATCCTGACAGGGATGAATACAAACCCTGCAAATGGCTCCGCGGAATGCAGGATTAATGTGAATGAAAATCGGCAGTTTACGCTGCAAGGTTCTTCCAGGCTTGACAAGCCACTTGAATTAATAATGCCGTATCCTGACGCGGATAATGATGGATTTGTGGATGGTACCACGGTGCCAGAGGCTACACTGGGTATTCATTGGTATGATGCGGATGCCGGCCGATGGAGGCGCGCATTGAATTCGGAGGTGTACACAGAGGAGAATTATGTAAAAGGCATGGCCTATCATTTGACTGAATTTGGTCTTTTCGGTAATGCGAACCTCTTACTTCCGGCTAACGGCTGTACCTTGGTGTCGTTTACCTCTCAGGATACAAACACATGTGCTGCCGCGAATATAACAGATGGAAATCCGATAAGTTTCTGGCGTAGCGAGGCGACGCCCGTTACCAATCAGGTATTTGTCTATTCATTTTCGAATTACATGGGCATCATCATGTCTGATGTGATTTTGCAGAATTATGGGGAAGTAGAAACTGGGAAAACCAATTTCAGCAAGGATTTTACAATCCTTACTTCCATGGATGGCATAGCGTTTACTCCGCTGGTTAAAGATCAGTTGTTGCCAACGCTTTCACCCCAGTTGTTCTCCTTTAATACCACTACCGCGCGATATGTCAAACTGCAGATCAACAGCGGCTTTGATCCTGATGAATGGGCATTGGCGGAGTTTAGTATTTATGGCACATTAACGAACGATGCGGATGCTGATATGATGGCTGACGCATGGGAGATGTACCATTTTGGAACCTTTTCGCATACGGGCACGAATGATCTGGATGATGATCACCTGACCGATCTGCAGGAGTATCTCCATGGGGGCAATCCGAACCTGAATGATACCGATGGCGATGGACAGAGTGATTATGAGGAGTGGATTGCGGGAACGTTATTAAACAATGCGGCATCAAGTTTCCAAATTGAAGGATGCCATCTGGGCGCCCATCATGCGGTTGTCCTGAACTGGCTGGGGGTCTCTGATCGCCTCTATCGCATATACAGCTCGACGAATCTGTTTGGTGTCTGGTCTGACACGGTGGTGTATGAAGTACAGGGCGATGGCTCGGTTATCAGCTGCACCAATCCAGTCAATATGCTGGATCGACAATACTTCAAAATTAGTGTACAGCGCGAATAAGGGCTTTGTTCTACTTGAGGCCCGTTGGCATTTCCCGCAGACGATTGCGTGAGTCGGGTATCGTCTTGAAACAATTGTTTGAGTTCTTGAAGTACACTTCCAGCGATCACTGTTTGTTATTTATGGACGTTTTCCCGGATGGGCGGCTATAAAGAATAGCCGTTCCAGGGTAAAATACTCTTTCAAAGCGGTGACGACCGTGATAGGGTGTCGCCCTGTTAGTAGGAACGCTCTCATAAAGGAAATCGCGATATATGGCTGATACTGAACCGCGAAAAGAAGACGAAAACAGGTACTCGGATGCCTCGCCCCTGTGGGTGGAAGGTGGGGAAAAGTACGTCATCGAGCGGTTGCTGGCGCGCGGCGGGATGGGGGCGGTGTATGAGGCGCATGACTTGAAATGTGAGCGCAGTGTCGCGCTGAAGGTCATGGAAACCCAGAAGGCGAAGGACCCGACGGACGTGAAACGTTTTGAGGGCGAGGCGCGGATTACCTCGGGACTTGAGCACCCGAACATTGTTCCGATTCATGAGTTGGCACGGGACCGGGAGGGCAATCTTTTCTATGCGATGAAGCATGTGAAAGGCATTCCGCTGGCGGATGTGCTGGTTGGTCTGCGTGATGCCAATGAAGAGATGGTGCGGGAATTTCCCCTCAGCCGTCTCCTGACGATTTTCCAGAAGGTGTGCGATGCCGTGGCCTTTGCCCATTCGCGCGGCGTGGCCCATTGCGATTTGAAACCGGCGAATATCATGATTGGTTCCTACGGGGAAGTGCTGGTTCTGGACTGGGGGCTGGCCAAGCCGATTGAGCATTTGGAGGATGAACCGGTCTTGTCCGAGCTGATGGAACATGCCGTGGGGTCGATAGATGCCATCGATGTGGAGGACCTGCACGAGCACTTCCGCAAACAGACCTTGTATCTGGGCATCGACGCGCTGGCGCCCGGGGCCGAACGACCCGGCACACAGGATATTCCCGTCCTGCGCTGTCTGCAGGATACCATGCAGGTGGAACTGGTCGGGCTGGGCAACACGCGCACGGGGGTGAAGACCGGCAGCGGCACGATCATGGGCACCCCCGGCTACCTGGCGCCGGAACTGATCTGCACCGGCGGACGTGGGTACAACGAACGTACCGATATCTATGCGCTCGGCGCTATCCTCTATTGCATGCTGACGTTGGAACCGCCCATAAAAGGGGATGATCTCAAGGATTTGCTGCGAAGGGCTCTCTATGGCGATATTCGTTCCCCCGCCTCGTTCAACGGTCCGTCCCCCATGGCCGACCGGCAGCGGCGCCCGGATGATGTCGCGGTGGAGTATCCCCTTCCGCTGCCTCATTGCCCCGGCGGGCGTATCCCTCCGTATCTTTCTGATTTGGCCATGAAGGCGCTTGCCTACGAACCATCCCATCGCTTCAGCCTGGTCAAGGAAATGCAGCGCCATCTCGAGGACTATCAGAACGGCATCATCTGGCATCTGATTGCGGAGGAGGATTTTTCAGACGATGCAGTGTTCTCGCGCTGGGACGTGCTGGGGGGCAAGCACGAGCGCCGTAACGGCGAATTGCGTGTCTGGGGAGGCGAGCCGCAGGTTTTAATGTTCAAACGTGATTTGCCCGGTGATCTGCGTATTGAGTTTGAGTGTTACCTGGAAGGGTCCTACCTGAATGATGTCGGTTGTTTCCTGGGCGCTGTGCGCTCGGAAGACCCCTGGGCGGTATCGGTAAGCGGCTACGCCTTCAAATACGGCGCCTACACCAACTCCTACAACGTGCTGACCCGCCTGGATAAGCGCCTGTGGAGCCAGGCGGACGCCCCACTGGTCAGGTCGCAGCCCTATCATGTGTGTGTCGATCGCATTGGTCGTGAATTGCGGATGAGTGTCAATGGCCGGGAACTCTTTGCGGTCATCGACCACGAACCGCTGGTGGGGGCGCACCGCGGCGCGGTGGGGGTACTTGGATGGGTGGCCGACACGCGCTACCGCCGGCTGCGGCTCTACAGTCTGGGAACGCCCTGGAAAAGCGATATCCTGGATGTGGCCGAACGGCACCTCGAAAAAGGGCGCTACGAAACCGCGATTGATTTATTCCAGGATGCGCTGGATTCATTTCCGGACGCCGAACGTATCGAGCGGGGGCGTGTGGGGTTGAAGCAGGCCACACAATGCAAGGAGTTGCTGGACCGGATGCCGGAGTGGAAGGCCCGCCTGGCACGCGCCTGGCCAGGGGTGGTGGTCGGGTTGCGTGTTGATCGCAACGGGCTGACGGTTGAATTGCCGCGCGCGGACATAGACAGCCTCGAGCCGCTGGCCGGTATGCCCATCAGCGCCCTGCATTGCACCGTCAACCGCATCACAACTCTGGAGCCGTTGGCCGGCATGCCATTGAGAATCCTTGATTGCAGCGGTAATCCCATCCGCGGCCTGGACCCGCTGCGGGGCATGGAGCTGCACATGCTGCTTTGTGAACACTGTTGTATCACGACCCTTGCGCCGTTGCGGGGCATGCCGATACGCACGTTGAATTGTGCCATGAATCCGCTGGAGGACGGCCTTGAACCACTGCGGGGCATGCAGCTCATCTGGCTGAACTGCGCGCGCACCGGGTCCCGCCGCCTGGACCCGTTGCGGGGCATGCCCATGACCCTGCTGTTTTGCGACGGCAACGGGATCAGTGACCTTTCGCCGCTGAAAGGCATGCCGTTGACAGAGCTGATCTGCAGCGGCAATGCCATCGAGGACCTCGAACCCCTGCGCGGAATGCCCCTGATCAACCTGAATTGCGCCAGCAACGCCATTATCTCGCTTGAGCCGCTGGCCGATATGCCGCTAAGCACCATGCGCTGCCAGAACAATCGTATCGAAAAACTCGACGCGCTCAAGGAGATGCCGCTGAACTACCTTTTGTGCGGCGCCAACCGACTGCGCAGTATTGGGCCCCTCATCAAAAATCCCCCGCGACATTTCGCGTTTGAATGCGATACCATCACTATGGACGAACTTGAATGGATCAGAAAACCCTGGGCGCGCGATTTTAGATTTGCCGAGTATGCCCGCGAGGTCGAGGTCCTGCTGGCCGTGCGCCGCCGGGATGTTGCGGCGTTGAAGCACCTCGCCGCGGAGTTTGACGGACATCGCTATCTGTATATTCCCCGCCCCATGCTGTGGGACGATGCCCGTGGCCTGTGTGAAGAGCTGGGGGGCTACCTCGTCACCGTGCGCCGCCGCGAGGTGAATGACTTTATCCAGTCGCTCTTCCCCTGGGGGGGCAGTTGGTTCTGGATGGGGTTGATCACTGGCGACCACGGTCACGCGTGGATCAGCGGCGACCCGGTTACGTTCATTTCCTTTTGTCATGTCCTCGATGAACGCCTCCCCGGCCCCAAACTTTACGCCTCGGGCAAGTGGCGGGGAGAGGTTATCCCAAATGCATGCAACTGTTTTATGATTGAATGGGACGGATAAGGCGCGTGAGGAAAGGAAAAACAGTTCGTACATCCGCGCAATGTACCCTATACTGCGCGGCAAAATTATGGCCGTGCCAGGAGTATATACATGACAGTCGATAAGCATATAGTGCAACTGATCGCCGAGATGAAACGCAAGGGGCATCTGCCGGCCCTGGACCGCAATGTCAGTGCGCTGTGCGCGCTGATAAACGACAACGAAACGCGCATGGCGGATTTGGCCGCCATCATCATGCGCGACGCCGCCCTGACCTCCAATGTCCTCTCCGTCGCCAATTCCGTCGCCTATCGCCCCAAAGAACCGATCAAGACGATTTCAAACGCGGTGATTTTCCTGGGCTTTGAAAAAATCCAGGCCCTGGCGCTCGGGCTGGCCATTTTCCGGCAGTCATACGAAACCGTGCGCAATCGGGAACTCTACCGCCTCTTCACCTGCGCGTATGTCGCCGGAACCCTGGCCATGACCCTGGTGCGCAAAACGGGGCAGGGCAACCAGGAGGAGGCCTTTATCAGCGGCCTGCTCCAGCAGATTCCCCGCATGCTGCTGGCCAACAGTTTTCCAGAACAATACCAGGATATGGAAAAGCTGATGCAGCGGGATGCCTGTTCGCCAAACGAGGCATGCCGTCGCGTCTTCGGCATGAACTATATCGAGATCACCCACGCCATTGCCGATTACTGGCGCCTGCCCGACAGCCTGCGTACCTCCCTGCGGGACGCCGACGGGACGTTCGGCGCTGTCCAGCGCGTTGTCCGCCTTTGCAGTCATATCGCCGATATGCTGTTTGGCAATCTGCCCGCCGGCGAAAAAAACATGCAGGAGGCCGAGGCAGCCATGCATGAAATTGTGGATGACGACGTCTCCCTTGAAGTCTTTATCATTGATGCCTGTGTCGCGGATTCCAATATGCAGCGCTTCTTCAACCTCTCCTACAAGGATATCGAAATGATGGTGCGCATCGCCGCATGGGGAAAGGTCGATACCGCCGAAATTGCCACCAGCGTAACCGTAGGCAATGTCCTGCGCGAGGAACCCCGCGCGGAAGAACCCGGCGCCTTGATTGGACACTTTCTATCAGAACTGATGATGGGGGTACAGCGGCACGCCGGATTGAACGATATCCTGATGATCGCACAAGAGGCGATCTACCGCTGCCTGCAGCCGGTGTGCGTCTTCACCGCCTTTCTTGATGCCGGACGCGATCAGTTGCTCGGACGCCTCTACGCAGGGCAGAGCGTGATGCTCCACTCACACGACTTCAAATGCAGTCTCAAGACTGGCGATACCCTGGTTGCCGAGGCGCTGGCCGCTAAAAAACCCCTGCAAGCCGCCGTGGGATCACGATCAATTATCACCAATCCCGCCCTTATAACACAGTTAAAGCTTTCATTTGTCGCTGTCGCCCCGATTTGCATTGGCACACGCGCCGTCGGCGCCTATTTTGTCGGTCGTCGCGTCGAACTCCCCTTCTCCTCCGAAGAAATGCGATGGATTGAAGCCATCGCCGGTCACGTCGGCATGACCCTCGAAACCACGAAACAATAGGTTTCTTCGCGCCTCTACCGGTCAATCCAGCAGGCGATTGGCGGCCAGGATATAGCAGTCGTGGCGCATGCTTTCTGACCATGGATATATTGGGTGTGCCGGTAATTTATGAATAACTTGATAGTTTTCCATAATTGTTTTCATGACCGGATGCTGTGGATCGCGATAGGATCCAATGATCACATAGTCATACGCCTGTCGGCGGAACGGTGTGCTGAGAAAATCAGGTATGGAGCTGTAGTCCAGTTGTCCGTTGTTCCACTTGCAGGCTTCATCGTCAGCCGTTCCTGCTGCTAATTGTCCAAAATGTTTCTCGATGTAGGGGGTCGCATAAAAACAGGTCTGACCTTTGCTGAACACAGCGGCTATTTCGTCATTCTTTATCCTGTCGTGCGAGTCGATCAGTAGCTTTGGATAGTTGTTTATAGTTGCGATCCCGGCCACGGCCAGTTGCAGCAACGGAACAGATATGAGAAGGCTTCGTCGGAATTCAGGCGGTAATAATTGTGTAAGTTGATATAACCCAATACTGCCACAGATCACAAAACCAGTTAACGCAATGACATCATGGTTGGGGCCGCTTCCGTATTTAGGATGTGCGATACAGGCCACAATGACCCCGGTTGCGCAGAGAAAGTAATCGGCGCGGAGCAGGTTCTTAAACCCGCCTTTCCTTTTCAAATCAAGTGCTATGCGTATGTAGGTAAGCAGGGCCATGACGCCTGTGAGGCCAAAAAAATTTTCCTTGATTACTTCGTCAAACAACCGGGACAGTAGCCAAGGCGGCCCCTGGTTGCTCGTAACAACCTGCCGATAGAATTCTCCGTGCGTTGAAATATTTAAAACTAGAAATGCGCCCAGCAGTACAATCAATGAGACAAACGCGTAAAGTATAGCGTATTTCCTGGATAAAAGAAGAACCAACACACCAGCGGTACATACATAGGCCATTCCGGTTTGCTTGGTTAATGTTGCTAAACATAAAAACAGGGCGGAAAAGAAAGTTCTCCTGACTGTAAGCGGAGATTGTAAAAGGTAAAAGCCAAGAGCTACAAAAGCGAAATGTACGCCATTGACATTAATTTCAGTAGGCCACCAATTATAGCCGGGAACAGTGGCGGTCAGCAGAATAACGCAGGGCGCCACAACAGCCAGCAGCAGGTTTCGGGCTGCGGTTTTCCAGATAAATGCCGCAATTGTTGCTAAAAAAATAATGGTTCCGATTAAACTGACAAATCGAGCAGCAACAAAAGATGCGCCGAAAAGCTTGAATACAAACGCACACATATACCAATACAGCGGAGTGTAAGTTACTGCGCTAAATTCAACGGACAAAGGGGCATAAACGGGTTTCCCTTGCAGAATTTGATCAATCATATCCATGTGTTGGTAACCCACTGCGGAAATTTCGAAATCTTGAAACAACCTGTTAAAAGTCAGGTAAATCAGGGGCGCCATAAGCAATGCGATAAGCAATAATACGATCCGGGCGTCATTAAATGATTGTTTGAGTTCTTGCAAAAAACTTCCTGTTATTGCCGTTTTGTTTTTGTTCATTCGTTTTCCTTTGTTGAGGATTGCATAACGGTTGATGCTATGGAGAGAATGTACGAAAATCAAGACACGAAGGAAATAGTTTGTTCGAAAATTGCCTGTCAATAATGACTAATTTCGTTTTCCCCGGAAGAAGGGCGTGTTGGTGAAGGGGAGGATGCTGCGCCAGACAGGACCGGTGGCCGTGGCCTGGGTGATTTCGCTCCAGCTTGCGCCGTCCAGGAGGTTCATGGTGGTCTCCACGTGGTAGAGTTCGCCGGAAATGGTGTGCATCTCAAGGGCCAGGTCAGGGCCATCGATGGTGACGGCATCCAGGATGGGTTCGCCATACTGGAGGAAATCGCCGGGTTCAAGCGCCCGTGTCGAGTAACGGATTTCATCAAAGATATGGAAGGACGATGCGGTGTTGCCGTCGTTCAGGGAGGATCCGACGGAGGCGTGTGAATTGGTGGTGAACAGGTAGGAGCCGCTTGCCGCGGCATTAAGGTAATTGGATGAGGTTTGGATGTAGTCGACATAGGTTAACAGGTAGCTTCCCTGCTTGACCCAGGCGGCGTGACGCCAGCGATTGTCCGCTTCCACCTGCCCCAGATTTCCCAGGTAGTGTGTGCCGCTGGTGACTTCTTCCGCATCGCGAAGCGTGCAGGCCAGATTGGTCGAAGAGGCCATCCAGAAGACGGTGATCATGGAGCTGGTTGTCGAAAAGCCATTCCCTGTGCCCCAGTGGAGAAAGGTGACATTGTGCGCGCCGGGCAGGAAGCGGAAGATGGCCTCGACGGTCCAGTTGGTGACATGCGGGGCGTCTATGGTAAGCTGTTGGGCATAGAACCTTGGGTATTCACAACTGTGCGTGTTGCGATAGTCACTGCCGGCGTACACCGGATCGGTCGCGGTTTCGGTCAGGGCCTCCGCCAGTCCCCAACCATTGGTGGCGTCGAAACGTCCCAGGTATTCGCGAACGCGCTGCTGCGCGTTTTCCTCGCCGAAACGCCACCAGGCCCAGGTGTCGGGCGGAAAGGTTTCGATATGTAAGTCGTCGAAGAAAACACCGCCCTTCGTGGTATCGTTATCAAATGTACGGGCAACGGCAAAGGACTCGAACTGTGTGATCGACCCGGCGTCAGGGCCGTTCCATGGGACAATCGTCCTGTAGTCATACTCCATGGCATGGTGATGATTGGCCATGTTGTACCAGAAGACAGTGTCTACAAAGCGGTTGGTGATAACAGGCACACCGATATCCACCTCATTAATGTGAATGTGACCGTTTGTGTCCACGCTGAACCCCACGAAATCGTCGTCGGCGGAAATAGCGGCGACGCTTATTCTCTTGTAGGGGCTTTCAATGTACATTTTACATGCGCAGCGCAGCACCGGGTTTTCCACACCGGTATAGAGCGCGGTGAAGTTGGTGTAGATGGCGATGCTGTTGGTCAGGCCCAGGAGCGGATTTCCCCAGGAGAGCTCAAGGGCGTTGTGTGGGGAATACGCCTGTGTGTCCGAAACCAGGGCCGGCGCCCGGCCGACTTCGGGGATATAGTCGACCTTTCCCCAACCCGACTGGTTGCTGATCGCCCCGAGTAAAAAGTGGTCAAAATTCTCGTAGGCCAGCTCTCCGCCCACGACGACCTGCATGACCGCCATCAATCCTGTAAACAACCAGACCGACTTCTTCATTTCCTCTCTCTCCTTTCATGCATACTGCACATGGCAAGACTAGAAGAAAGGTTGGGTTATGTCAAATTGAAGATGACAAAACGCATATACGACGCGAGTCAGTCACGGCTCAAGATACAAAGACACTTGAACGTACATGATGTGTGTGCTGTCGCTTTCGTCAGCGTAAATAGACATATCCACAAAGCACTCATCTCCAGTGTTCAGAATATAATCGTTGACGTAGGTGGTGAGATAAGACTCATGGAGCCCACAATCCTGTCCGACTATACCGATTGCCTCATATGAGAAACTCATCCAGTTATAGACGCGCACAGATCCGCCACCCGTCGATCCCGCCCACCCCAGGCCATCATCGTAGCCGAGCACAGTGATTTTGATTGCCTTGTTAAGGAAGAGTAGCTCCGAAGGGAACGAGAAGCAGATTTGGGCAGTTCCGCCAGTGGAGACCCAATAGTCAGGATTCAACCACACCCATTCAGTTCCGCTAGTCGGAGTGAGATGACTTGAATCCGGACACTCATATGAATCGAACAAGTTCATTTCGCTTCCGGCAACATGACCTATGGAATACCATCCCAATAATGGCTCGGTGCGAACACGGAAAAATTGGCAGTCGTCTTCGGCCTGGTGGACGAATGTCTTTTCGTTACCATCTCCGTATCGAACCACGCCAACAGGACGCCATGTCGGCTGAAGCAGGTTCTCTGTTTGCTCAAGCTCATAGGCCATAGCGTCGGCATCGGTATTCCACGTTAGAATTTTTGTGCCATCCGGTTGTGATACAATATGGAGAAATACGTTTGTGTTTCCCGCGGCAACTGCCGGGAATAGAAAACAGAGTAGCAAAATCCATGATCGTGTCATACTAAATCTCTTTTCCTATTTCAAATCAGCGTTCACCTTTGCGCCACATTTAGCGCGATTTGACTTTTTATTTAGCAGCATATAACATGCCAAAAGCCTTGTTTTTCGGCGCAATTCGGAGGGGCGCGTGTTGACGCCTCTTATTTCGGATACTCCCGCGGTATTTTGCGGATTACCCGGTCAGCGTTTTCATACATGGCCTTTTTAAAGTCAGCTCCGCATTTCTCTATTTTCGGAATGCCTTTTTTTGATGCGGAGTGTGACAAGGTTAATTCCGCGGGGGGGTGGTGGGGAGCATGGAAACGGCTTTTTGTTCGAGGGTGCGAATCCAGTCGGTATCGCGGATGTGGCAGAGGGTGGTATGCAGCCAGCGGGAAAGGTTGCGGGCGTGGGCTTTCTTGACGGAGGCAAAGTCCTGTTGAAGTTGGGCGATAGCCTTTTTCCCGCTCCAGATGGGGACTGGACGTTCGACAATCCATGGATCACGGGCCCATTGCAGCCAGGTGTCCAGGAGGTGAAGCTCGTTTTCATCGGCGAGTTTACGGAAGAGCGGGGAATCCATGGAGAAGGGGTAGGGATGCAGGGTTACCGGGGTATAATTGATTTTGCGCATGGTGCGGATTACGCGGGCGCTTTCGCTGTTGCGTTCCTCAGGCCCACCCATCCAGAAGTGGGTATGGACGCGAATGCCCGCCTGTGAGAGTTGGTCGATGGTCTCATTGAAGTGCCGGGCCTCAAGGATACAACCATACTTGATGAGCAGGGCGGGCTCGCAGGTTGGAAAAATGAAATGCACCCGGCTGCAGGCGGAGGAGGACATCTGTTCGACGGTGTTCTCGGAGAGCATGGTGGGCAGCAGTTGGAGGCACCAGGGCTGTGTGTTGTTTGTGCGGGCAAGTTCACTGCACCAGGCGTCGAGATGCTGCGGGGTCCAGACGCCGGGCGGGTCGGTCAGGACGACTTCGGCAATGCCCTGATGGGCGCATTTATCGAGCGAGACGGCAAGGCGGTCCATCGGCCAGAGGCGCAAGGGTTCATTGATCCCTCCGTAGGCGCGGTCGGCGGGGACATGGCTGTGGCCGCGCGAAATGCGCATTTGAACGCGCAACGGACGCGGGGCGCACTGGGCCTGGTAGACGCCCCAGTGGATGTCCTTCCAATCTGGCACGGAGAGTCCGTGCAGGCGGGGCAGCCAGTAGGGCTTGTGGTGCTCGGATTGTGCAAAGATCAGGCCGGGGGTCCGCTTGAGGCGCTGTTCCACATCCTCGTAATCAAGCAGGTTGCGGATAATCGGTTCGGGATCGCCGGCCAGTGCGTAGTCCACCCAGCTCATTTCGGCCACATGGTCCGGGAACTGGGAGGGGAATTCGCCCGATATGGCCGTTTTCATGCCGGGGAAGTGCCGTTTGGCTATAGCCAGTACCGCCACAGCCTGTCCGAGCGCGTGGCTGACCGTATTGACCACCAGCATGCGCGGCTCCGGCACGGCGTGGATGGCGGCGGTCAAGTCTGCCTCAACTTCCGCAAACAAGCGACAGTCAATCAGGGTGGCGATGTGGCGGGTGTGCCCGGATATGAAGGTGCGTAAACAAAGCAGTTCCCACGGCGGCGACAATACAGAAATATCCTCTTCCGTCAGCGGTAACGGTTTTACAGGATATTGCGCATCCGGTGGTTGTACGAGCAACACATTCATGGTACAGTATACGTCTGATTATTAAACCGTGCAAAGGTTATTTGTTCTTGACGACATATGTTGTATAAAATGTAGTTACAAAGCAAGCATTATTTTTCGGGTAGATATGAGAACGGTAGATTGTGATTATCTGGTTATCGGCAGCGGACTGGCGGGGTTGATGTCGGCTTGGTACCTTAAGGACCATGGGCAGGTGGTCCTGGCGACAAAGCGCGAGATGCTGGACAGCAATAGCGACCGGGCGCAGGGAGGGATCGCTTGCGCGATTGCCGAGAATGACAGTGTGGACGCGCATACGGCCGATACCCTGTCGACAGGGGGCGGACTGAGTGATGAGGGGGTGGTGCGCAGTATCCTGGCCTCCGGGCCGCGGCATATCAGGGACCTGGAGGGGATGGGGATACTCTTCTCTAAGCGGTCGGACCATGAAGAGGAGTATGACTTGGGGCGTGAGGGTGGTCACTCCGTGCGCCGGGTGCTGCACGCGGGCGATATTACCGGCCATGAAGTGATCAAGGTCCTGGCAGACCGTGTGACGGCCCATCCCAATGTCAAATTAAGGCCAAACCTCATGGCGATTGACCTGGTGACCACCGGATGGCTGAAGGTCAAAGGGCCGAACCAGTGCATCGGGTCATATTTCCTGAACCGGGTCAATGGGGAAATCCTGGCCATCCGCGCGCGGCATACCGTGCTGGCGACCGGCGGGGCCGGGAAGGTGTACCTGTATACCAGCAATCCTGATATCGCCACGGGGGATGGGATTGCAATGGCCTGGCGCGCCGGGCTGGCGATACGTAATATGGAATTTGTGCAATTCCATCCAACCTGTCTGTATCACCCGGACGCCAAGTCGTTTCTGATCAGCGAGGCCGTGCGCGGGGAGGGCGGGGTGCTGATCAACGCCGCCGGGCAGTCGTTTATGGAAAAATATGATTCGCGCGGTTCGTTGGCGCCGCGTGACGTGGTCGCCCGGGCCATTGACCACGAAATGAAGACGCGCGGGGATACCTGTGTGTACTTGGATGTGCGGCGGCATGATGAGGAATTTCTGCGGAGCCGGTTTCCGAATCTCTACCGGGTGTGTCTGAAATATGGATTCGACATGGCTCGGGAACCTGTACCGGTGGTTCCCGCGGCCCACTACTTATGCGGGGGGGTGTGCACGGACCAGAGCGGGGTTACCGAGCTGGCTGGTTTATACGCAGTGGGGGAAGTGGCCTGCACCGGTCTGCACGGCGCCAACCGGCTGGCCAGTAATTCGCTGCTTGAGGCGCTGGTCTGCGCGGGCAACGCGGTGGAATCCATGCTGCGGCAGGCTGAACACAATCCCGGCGATTCGGTGATTCCGATTCCGGACTGGCAGTCGGGCGACGCCGTGAACAGCGATGAAGCGGTGGTGGTCGAGCACAACTGGAATGAAGTGCGCACCTGTATGTGGGACTATGTCGGTATCGTGCGCACGAACAAACGCCTGGAGCGGGCCCTGCGCCGCATCAATAACCTGCGTTGCGAGATCCGCCAGTATTACCTGGACTATTTGATTACGCCGGATGTCCTTGAGTTGCGCAACATCGCGGCCGTCGCCGAGTTGATCGCGCGCTCGGCCATGATGCGCCGGGAGAGCCGGGGCCTGCACTACACCCTGGACTATCCGCATACCGACGACGCGCATTTCAGGCATGACACCATCATCCAGGACCCGCCCGGCGGGCCGGTAATGGACGCCGTTTAGCCCCTCGAACCCGCGGCGCCCCTGGGGCTCTATGGTCACCGCCCTCCGAATCCCTGGTGTCACTTTAAATTCCATGAGGTAAGGAGTTCTGAACTTCAAGAGGGTTGTTGCACAGGCATCAGCCTGTCCGTTCGAAGTGCTTCACAGGGAATAGCTGAAAATTTACCAAAAGTTCGCAATACTTGCTCCAGGGTGTCTACGACATCTTCTTTTGAACAGTCGTATGCTGTTTCAAGCACCCAGACCAGCTCGCACAATACGAAGGGAGAGATGACAAAGCGCTCGCCGCTTTGTGCGGAGGATTCCAATTCCCGCCTGGCCGCCGCAAACTGTTTCGGATGATCTTGAACGAGGTAGCGCACCAGGATGTTTGTGTCGAGGCCCTTCACCGTTTTGCGCCCCCCCATAATCGTTTCCATGACATGTCCGTTGCATCATTTCGATGTGGATGTCAGTTTTTTCGGGAGCGTCTTCGATCCCGTCAGTCTTTCAATAATACCCAGGCTTATCAGCGGCGTAATTGCACGCGATAGACCCGGAAACCATTGGTCGGTGGCGCGGTGATGGTGTCCTGGAAAGAACGGTTGGTCATCACACCGTCGGGCACGGCGTTTTCGCTGACTGTCGTGATGGTTTGAAACGGTTGTCCGGTCAGTTCATCCGTATACTGAACTTCATAGGCCTTGCCTCCGATGGAAATCCAACGGATGGTGTAATAATCCGTACTGGTTCCGGTGGCCTCGCTGATGACAAAGGTGGATACCGGGTTGGTGGGGTCGGTGCCCAGCCAGTACTCTTCCTGGTTGAGGAACCCGTCCCCGTCCGAATCCGCCTGGCCGACCGCGCAGGTCTCACAGCCGAAATGCTGTAGTTGCCACCACGTCGGCATGTAGTTGTCGGGATTAATGAAGTTGATGAGCAGGCTGTCGCTCGTTTTGTCTTCGGTATTTTGACTGGTTACCAGCAGGTTGTTGAAGTAGGCATTATAGTCGGTATCCGCGCCGGCGCTGTAATTCCAGAAACGGATGCGTCGTATGTGCGGGTCCGCCTGGCTGACCAGGGTCCCGGTGTAATTGCTGCCGCTGACATCCACGGAGTACGTGGTCGGGCCGGTCAGGGTGAAGGAGAGGTCCAACCCATTATCCGTATATGGCAGCAGGGTGTCCCGGTTACCGGTGCTGTCGGTGATGCGATAGGTGCCATCACCGCCATAGAAATAAAACTCGAAGAGGCTGTTGCTGTTATTCATCAGGGCCATGCCGACACTCTTGGAATCCGTGACCCAGTTGTTCTCAAAGGATACCTGTACCGTCTGACCCGACACCAATGGGGTGACCAGGGGCCGAATGGCTTCGGACATGGCATCGCTGTTGGCATACAATCCGAACGCCGGGGATGTGATATTCAGATTCGGGTGAGAAACGGAATCGGCGATGAAGAAGCCGGCATTTTCACTGCCGATGAGATTCCATCCGCCGCCCCAGCCGGTCCCGCCGTTGTCGCCGCTGGTCCACCCGTCTGAATAGGCCGCGTCGCTGGCATGGTCGCGGGCATTGGTCGTCATGCCGCCCGCGGTGGGGCCGGATACTGTCAGCAGGTTGCTGCCGGCACCCAGGGGAATATCCGTGATGTGCCAATGCAGGGCCTGCGAGATGGTTCCGTTGCCGCCGGTTCGTTGATTCGTCCAGGTCAAATCACCGGTAATGTCGGCTCCGGCAGTGCCGTGCAGGGTGACCATCGCGGTCTCGCTGGTCAGGGTTATGCTTTCCTGTCCGGGATTGGTAATGGTAATGCCCGGGGGTACGACGCCCTGGTCGCAGCCGGTGACCGTGTAGGCCCAGTCCGAACTGTCGTTGTTATCCCACACACTTTCTCCGTCATTAAAGACCACATCGAGCTGTGTGGCGCCTGCGGGTGGTACAATCGAATAGCGCCATGCGTTGGCGCCGACTTTCGACATGGCCACATCGGGGTCCACCATGCTCATCCATTGGTTGAACCCGATGTGCGCATAGATGGTTTCCGCCGCCGCCAGCACCCCGGCATTGGGATGATAGGTGATGATGACCGGCTCGCAGGTGGGGGCGTTGGTAAAGGTTACCGTACCCGGCCCTTCGGGCGCGTCGCAATCGCGAATGGATGTGCTCCAGTTCAGTCCGCCACGGCTGTCCTGGATGGTTCCGCCGCTGTCTTCGAACCAGACGATGGCCGAGGGCGCGTCGTTTGGCGCGTTGACCGCGTAGGACCAGGTATCTGAGGCGGTGTTGGTCATCTGGTGTGGGCTCCAGTTCGTGCCATTATCATAACTGATCTGCATGACCACCGGGCTGACGCCGCTGAGCGCGCCGCCGCCGGCATTGTAGGTGATCGTGATCGGAGCGCAGTCGCTGGGGTCGGAAGAGAAGCTCGCTGACGAGCCGGGCACCGCGCCGTCATCTTCCACAAAGACATGCTGTATGTCTGTCTTTCGGGTATTTCCCCGGCCATCCTGGGCCTCAATGTAATAGTCGAGCAGTTTGCCGCGGAAACCGCTGACGTTGCTGTCGTCGATCTTGGCGAAATAGTAATCGGCCAGATAGGGCGGTGTGATGAAATAGTCGATCTGCCCGTTGTCCGCGGCCGCGTTAAGTTCCTCGCGGGTATCGGGCAGTTCGCGCATGGTCATGGGGATGGTGATCCACGCGCCGACATCCGCTCCGCCCGCGTAGGTTTCATTCTGGTTATTGGCCAGGGTGTTGGTTCCGTCGTTATCCACGCGCACTTTCAGGTCGACATTAGTCACGCCCGAGACATCATAGATGTGCGACCAGACATAAAAATGAGACGGCATTTTTTTCAGGTAGTTTTCATCCACGCCCGGTTGGCGGTTGAACCATCCGAAGGTGTATCCGCCGGGGTTCCAGGGGAAGCGCTGCGGGCGGAAGATGGTCGGCGCGGTCTGGTCGGAGGCGAGACGCGCATTCACATAGGTCTCCACCTGTTCGATGGCGCGGCGTGTGGCCAGCGAGGGTTTGACCTCGTCGTCATTGCCCAGGCCGCCATAGTAGTTGAAACCGGAATCCAGCCCGCCCAGGTAGATGTGCCAGGCCAACTCAACGATATTGGGTGAGGTCCACGAACCGTCTTGAAGATTATCGTAGGGTTGGGCGATTTTCCATGCCTCCACCGAGCCGCCTTCACCAAGCCATATCTGCTCGGCGGTCTCCACCCAGTTCGCGCCGGTCATTACCGCCGCCCAGCTCCAGAACTTCAGCGCGAAGCCCGGGGTTTCCAGGTCGACCATGGTGTTGGAGTAGCACAAAGACAGATTGTCGGCGTTCAGCGGCGGCTCAATCCACTTCAGGTAATAGGGCGCCCCATAGGCGGACTCTGGAAATATCCACGCGCCGTTTTCCACATGCACGTAGGTGTCCGCCGGCGGGGGTTTCGCGTTGACCATGTCCTGGATGGCGCAGACATTGTAGCCCGCGCTCTGGCACCCGCTGAAGAAACTGGGGGTGGATTCAAACCAGGAGGAGTTGCCGCCGCCCCATGCGTTGTCACCATCGGTGGCGGGCAACACGATCACCGGACGGTCCGGGTCGGTGGCGTATGGCGCGATGTTTCCGCTGACCATGCCGACCTCTGCGCCGCTGTATCCCGCCTTGTAGCTGAGGACATCATCCGAAGGCACCACAATCATGGCCTTCTCTGTTCCCGTTTCCGGGTCCACATATTTCGTGCGATGCAGTTGATAGGCATAGGGGGAGACATTCCATGCCGCCTGGCCGGGGTTGGGTTCCGCGAACCACCAGCCGGTGGTGGGCGAGGGGCCCAATTGGTCCGCCTTGTTTGGGGGACTGGATTTGATCTGGAAGGACGCTTCCGGATCAGCGTAATTGTTATAGGTCGGACAGGTGCGGCTGAGATGGTGACTTGCCACGATAACCCACTCGTATCCCTCATCCACAAGCACATCGAGCATCTCGGTGGAAAAGGCCATTTCCGTCGGGAAGAAACCCTTGGAATGATCGCTCAGATCACTGTTGCCGCCCCACGCCTTCCACCATACCTGTTTGAAGGTTTGAATTTCTTTACGGAGAACGGATTTCGGGAGCACTGCCGCCAGGGAGTGATGATAGGTAAAGCCGACCATGTCCATGCGTGTGCTTCCTGAAGGGGTGTTCCAGCCTCTGGCTTCGCGGTAGCCGTTGGCCCATCCGCTGCCATAGCCCAGTTGGCCGTTGGCGCCCAGGTTATTCACGTTGTCGATCAGGGACCCTGAATAGCTGATGGCATAGCCTGCCGCTGTATCCAGGTTCGCGAGGGAATTTCGCGGACCGCTTTGATAGGAATTCACGCGGTCGTTGTTGCCGAAGATATCCGTCAGGTTGTTGTCGGGATGCCCCTGTCCGGTGCCATAGGTTTGGCCGTCCTTAAGGACGATCGAATCCCAGGCATATTGGATACGGCTGTTTTGTCCGCCATTACTGTTCCACTCCGGCCAGTAGATGGGCTGGTGATTATGCCAGAAGCGGGAGACATAGACATTGCCGTTACCCATGGCCGAATGGCAGATGGGAAAGACAATGGCGATGGTCAGGAGGAAGACAAGGCATTTCATTTTCATAACACGTTTTCCTTTTGTAGGCTGATCAATTAACAATCACACAAACACATGTATAATCTATACTCAATACCCAGAAGATACACGCGAGGTAAAACAAAGTAAAGCGTTTTACTAAATTTATTGTTGGGCTCCTTCGTGCGATCGCGGGTTAAACAGCACATAACTATTTGCGCCTTCGATAGTTACGGAATGTCCCGTCATGGTTTGTATGTTGTCAAATAATCTATATCTATTTTATGATGAGCAGGTTACATTTGAAATACACCCATCCGCCGCTTGTACGCGATAACCTTGATTCTAAGCCATGGGTACTCCATTTTTACATCCCTGACGGTGGGAAACGACGCAAATCAACGGCCGTGAGTCGGAACAGCAGTAAATTTTTTATTGAAAATAGCCCTAAAACAAGGGTTTTTTGGTGACAATAAGGGATAATGAAAAAAAATTGTGAAAAGTGGTTGCATAAAAAAGATGAATCATGCATCTTACGTCCTCACTTGAAACACACCGTGTTGAGAGTCGCGAGCGGAGAGCTCAAACGAGTGACGAAAAAGTAATTTAAAAGTCACATAAAGCGACGTGCAGTGCGGTTGTGTTTTGGTGTTTGTTCTGTGAAAGTATAGTTTGTGTTTCGTAAGGAACAGAATAAAGGTACAGTGTTAAGATGCCCGAGAAGACGTCGTGCATGGCCCGTTAAAATCAGCGCTGAAAAGAAACTTAAAAAAAGTTGTAATCAGGGGTTGACAAGATTCGGGGTAATGAGTACTGTACAACAATCAAATTGATTTAAGTTCTGTTTTTAACGAAACAGGAAACTGGACAAAAAGGCAAGCCAACCCTTAAGTTGCTAGGGCAATGGAAAAGGGCGAAGCTGTGCCTGAAGTTCTTTGAAAACTGAATAACTCACAAATAATTATATCACTTCGAATCAGAAGTGGTGTGATTTACCAAACTTGTGCGAAGTCAAAAGTTAATTAAAAAGATAATAAACCTTGCTGTCCTGTCGAGAGGCAGGACGTTTTAAGGGATTAAACACTTTTATTATGGAGAGTTTGATCCTGGCTCAGAACGAACGCTGGCAGCGTGGATTAGGCATGCAAGTCGAACGGGAAGCTAGTGTTTCAAGTTTTCGGACAAGAAACATTAGTGGATAGTGGCGAAAGGGTGAGTAACGCGTGGGCAATTTGCCTATAAGCTGAGGATAGCTCCTGGAAACGGGAGGTAATACTGAATGTGGTCGTATGTCGCATGGCATACTGTCTAAAGATGGGGATCCTTCGGGACCTGTCACTTATAGATGAGCCCGCGTCCCATCAGCTTGTTGGTAGGGTAACGGCCTACCAAGGCTTACGGGTAGCTGGTCTGAGAGGATGGTCAGCCACACTGGGACTGAGACACTGCCCAGACTCCTACGGGAGGCTGCAGTCGAGAATCATTCGCAATGCGCGAAAGCGTGACGATGCGACGCTGCGTGCAG
>RZZM01000458.1 GCA_009929845.1 Spartobacteria bacterium | reverse complement strand
CGCCCGCGCTCCCAGGAGAAGTGTGAACACTTACCTGACGCAAAGGCGCAAACCTGCGCATGCAACTACCTATTCACATGTTACAATTTGCATGGGCTATTCTCTCCAGCCTGCAAGCGATGCAAATCCATATGATGTGCGGGACACCGAGAACGCGAGCCACGGCGCTCATTGGAGCGAATGATGTACGAAAGCATTTCCGACCTGCTGAAACAAATAGCCTTGGGCGAAGACTCTGTGCTTGCACTCAAGACCGTAGACTTCAGCGGCAACAAAGTTATCGGTCCGCACAAGGATGGCATGGCCGACGAACTGGCGGCCATGGCGAATACGGCATCCGGCATCATTGTTCTGGGAGTAGACGACAAAACTAGAGCCATTCAGGGCATACCGCCAGAGAAGCTGGACATTGTTGAAGGCTGGCTTCGTTCTATTTGCAACGATTCGATTGATCCTCCCTTGGATTGCGTCATACGTAAGCTTTTTGTCTCTGATCAAGAAGGCGGTGAGAAAACCATCTTACGAATCGACGTGCCCCGCAGTCTGTTTGTCCATAAAAGTCCCAATGGTTATTTTCGCCGCCTTGGCAGCTCCAAGCGTGAGATGAAACCGGATGTCCTCGCACGGCTATTCCAACAACGCAGCCAGGCGCGACTCATTCGCTTCGATGAGCAAACCGTTCCGGGCACAAAGCTGGAGGATTTGAATCCAAAGCTGTGGAGCCGTTTCCGCACCGTTATTTCACCCAAAGCGGATCAGGAATTTCTCGAAAAGATGAAACTCGTCGCCACGGACGAAGATGGTACCATGCGCGCCACGGTCAGTGGGATTCTGATGGCCTCGGACGCACCAGAAGCTTTTATATCAAGCGCTTTCATTCAGGCGGTTTGTTACCGCGGCACCGAGCGCAACGCTGCCTATCAACTGGACGCTAAGGACATCACTGGTCCGCTGGATGTTCAGATCCGAGATGCCTGCAAGTTTGTGGAGCGAAACATGCGGGTTTTTGCGATCAAAGCGCCTCATCGCATTGAAACGCCCCAGTTTTCCATGAATGCGGTCTTCGAGGCGGTGGTCAATGCGGTCGCCCATCGGGATTATTCCATTTACGGTTCTAAGATCCGCCTGCACTTGTTCGCTGATCGGCTGGAAATCTTCTCACCCGGTGCGATCCCCAATACGATGACCATCGAGAGCATTGCCGAACGACAATCGGCACGGAACGAATTAATCAGTTCCTTGTTGGCTCGTTGTCCGATGAATGTAGACGCCATCGGCAGTCAGCGGAACTTCATCATGGACAAGCGTGGCGAAGGCGTGCCAATCATTATCATAGAAAGCGAGAAGCTCTCGGGCCGGAAACCGGCGTATCGGCTTCTTGATGATGCTGAGCTGATGCTGACCATTTTTGCTGCGCAGTCTCCTCATGGTGAGGATTGATGTGAGGGATGCGGGATGCGGGATGCGGGGATGGCGATGCGGGATGAGGGATGTCCAGCGTAGTGCGGTGTGTTGCTGCGCGGCCAATGGTCAGTGGGGCTAGCTTGAAGTGTCACAACATGTGATGACTACTCTCTGTATGCGATAACAACATCGTTCTGTGAGGTCTTAGGTTTTAGCTAGGAACTGGTCATGTCCAAGCCACCTCAACTCCAGCCAGGCAGCTACTATCATATCTATCACCGGGGGAATAACCGCGAGCATATCTTCCGCGAAGAGCGCAACTATCGCTACTTCCTGGATCTCTACACCCGCCACATCTACCCGATCGCCGATACATTCGCCTATTGTCTGATGCGCAATCATTTGCATCTGCTGGTACGGATGAAAGCTGCACCGCCGCCCGACCAGCAAGCTAGCAAGCTCTTCAAGCCTTCACAGTCGTTTGCTAACCTCTTCAACGCTTATGCCAAAGCGATCAATAAGGCATATGGACGGAGTGGAAGTCTGTTTCAAGAGCGTTTCGGACGGATCGAGGTCACTACGGAGCGCTACCTGGCGACCCTGGTGGTTTACATTCATAGAAACCCCCAGAAACATGGTTTTGTCACCCACTACAGCGAGTGGCCGTGGTCTTCCTACCACACACTTTGCGGGCATCAGGAAACCAAGCTGGATCGGGCTAGCGTCCTGAGTTGGTTTGGTGGCCAGTCACAACTCATCGCCTTTCACCATGAGGTGATCGATGAGCAGGCGCTATCAGTATTTATTGATGAGGATGGAGACCTGTGAGGTCTTGCCATGCCGATCAAGGACCACTCCATGAAAAGACCTCACAGGTCTTCTCGCCCCGATGAGGGTCTCGTCCAGACCTTGTGTGAAAGGCCGCCCTCCCCCGCTGGGCAGGCGCGCCGAAACGAAAGACCAAGGAGGGTTCTCAACGCGGTGAGCGCTTGGTATGATAACAGGGATACGTCGATCACAATATCGTGAAAGACCTATGTCCGCAGAGACCGTCTCACAGATCGGTAGATGGACGTATCCGCGTGTACACCGAGGCTGGGTACAATCGCAATCCCGCAGCATGCGAGGAAGCACAAACAAGGTAACGCCCGTACACGCATCCGTATATGCGCCCCCCCGCTGCTGAAGGAGGATCCGATGCCAAGCGCCCAACCGCCCGTTTCCATGCCCCCGACGACGTATCTGGGGATTGATCTGTCGAAAGCGACCTTCGATGTGACTGTCCGCCTGCCCGACGCGACGCACGTGCATCACGTGTTTCCGAATACGCCGGAGGGCTTTCCCGACTTTCAGACCTGGCTGCAGGGCATGGGGGTCACCACGGGCCATGCCTGTATGGAAGCGACCAACATCTACTGGGAAGGGCTGGCGACCTGGTTGCATGCCCACGGCTACACGGTGAGTGTGGTCAATCCCGCCCGGATCAAAGGCTATGCGATGGCGAAGCTGCAGCGGAACAAGACGGACAAGCTCGATAGTGGGCTCATTGCGGATTTCTGCGCGACCCAGCACCCGACGCCCTGGCACCCACTGACGCCGGAACAGCAGCGCTTGCGCGCCCTGTCCCGTCATCGCGACGATCTGATCCAGACCCGCGTGCAGCAGGAGAATCGCTTGCGTGATACCACCGATGCCCTGGTGCGCACCTCGTTGCACGCGGTGATCGAGCTGCTCACGACTCAGATTGACGCGGCGGACGCCGAGATGCGCAAACATATCCACGCCCATGAAAGCTTGCTCACCCAGGTCACCTTGCTGATCTCGATCGTGGGGATCCAAATGACCACCGCGATCCGCCTGCTGTCCGAGGTGCCCGACATCGCCAGTTATGCCTCGGCCAAAGCGGTGGCTGCCGATGTGGGCGTGAGTCCGAGTCACTTCGAGTCGGGCACCTCGGTACGGCGCCGCACCAAGATCTCGAAGCAAGGCAAGGCGTCCGTTCGGGCCGCCCTGTATTGGCCGTGTAT
>RZZM01000092.1 GCA_009929845.1 Spartobacteria bacterium | reverse complement strand
CAGCGCGAGATCAATGCCCCCACCCCACCATGGCACGAACAGGTTGGGATACAGGTGTTTCCGGCGGGCGTTCAACACCAGCTTGGTCACGGTCAGCTCAGCGTTGATATAGTCGTCATCATTGGCCTCCGCGTATTGCTTGCCCTCGGTATCCCAACGCGAGAGCGCCAGCTCGAGTTCGTAACTGCGGTCCAGCGCCATTGTAAGCCCAAGCCCCCATTCCGGTTCATGCTTGAAATTCAATTCCCGATAGCCGTCCCGGCTGTCCAACGACCCCGCGTTTTCAACGACACCGCCAAAAACCCGTACAGAATACTTATTCCAGGGTTCGCCCGTTCCAGCGCTGGCTACGCAGACACATCCGATACACAGCAACCCAATCACTATCCACGTTGTCCTCACAGCGTCCTCACTCTCTGCATGCGGCGTTCCTACTCATTATCCGGTTCGACCTGCGTGACCAGCACCACGGCCGTCCATTTCTGTTTATCTTCCACGGTAAGCACATTGACCCCGTATTTGCCGGCGGTGCGCGTGTAGGTGACCACGGCGGACGTCGCATTGGAGATTCCCCCCAGCGAATCATCGCTCACACTCCACCGGTACGGGTCGGTTCCGCCGGAGACGGAAAAGGCGACATAGACATCGTTGGTATCCAGGGTGGCAGAGCCGGGTGAAATGCGCAGGGCCCCCGTATCCGGTCTTTCACCGAAGTTGTCCGGCTCGGAATTATCCTCGCACCCCACGGCCATCAGCAGGACCAGGATGATGTATAATCCAACTTTTAAACAGGCATCTTGCATAACAGCCCTTTTTTAGCAGGACGGATGCCATCCCCGCAAAAGGCCGCTCAGAACCATCTTTTCCGCTTAAAAAGCACAAGCTGGCCCGTGACCACCACAGCCAGAAATACAATAAAGAGCATAAACGCGTAGGGATTTTCAGCGCCGGGGATACCGGCGACATTGATGCCCAGCAACCCGGTGAGAAAACCCAACGGCATGAATAGCGCCGCCACCAGCGAGAGAATATACATGCGCTTGTTCCCGGCGGCTGCGCCGCCGGGAATCGCGGAGCTGACTTCGTCAAGTGACTTGCCCCGGCGCCTGGCGCCGGAACAAGTCACTCGACCAACGTTTCCTCTGGCCATCCGCAAGCAAGCTTGCTACTGTCCAGAGGAAAGTTGGTCAGCTCCGCGATTGGCCTCGGCGAAGAACGCTGATACAATCGGTGCAGATGATGTGAACATATGAGATAGACGGTATCCACACCTACAAGGTGAGCGAGAATGAAGACGATTCGTACACGCATGTTTATCGCGCTTATCGTAACGCTCGTTACGGCGAAGCTGCCCGCTACGCGGGCCGAAGCTAACGACTTCAACACCTTCTCGGAGCTTTCCACGTACTACCTTCAGCAGCGGGCGTGGATTGCGCCAATCATCCCGCCCTTTCTTCCGTCAACGATTGACACCGTCGAATCCATGATCTTGAAAGGCGACTACAGCTTTCAGGATTGGGACGGATGGTATTTCGGCTGGTCGGACGGGCCACATTCAGCCTCCGGTGAGCTAGCAGACTACGACGGACAAACGCTGATTGCCTACGAAGACCTTGCCTCCGCTTCGATCAAGATTGTGAACAGCGAGGGTAAGTTGCTGACCTCCTTCGCCAGTGAACCCTTCCCATATCTTGGCGCGCTCAAGCAGGACGAATACGAACGCGCATTGATGGCAGAGTTGAACCGGCGTTCCGTGACGTTATGGTTCTCTTTCGCTCAGCCGGTCGAACCTGAGTCCTCATCGCTCTCCGCCTCGCCTTACGGCTTCAGCGGAGGCGTCTACGCCATGATGAGCATGGGCGGGTCGAACGAATTGGAAGTCATTCAGTTTGAGCTTACCAACAGCGGCATGCTGGTCACGTTCGCATGGCCGGAGGGAGGCTTCACGAATCGACTCGATATCTACAGCTCCGATGGCGGGACCTACAACGGCTTCGGCTCGTGGCAACTGGCGGATGTGGGTTATAGCACAACCGGGACCAACGAACTGCGTTGGCTCGACCTCGGGCAATTGGGGCGCGGCAACCCGCAGAGTAACACAATACGCTTCTACACCGCGGGCAATGCCGACATAGACTCGGACGGCGACGGCTACAGCTCCGCTTACGAGCAATTCGTGCTCAATACCGATCCGGATGACGCCGATACCGACAACGACGGCATTTCTGATGGTCCTCTAGCGGTTGGAGGAACTTCAGGCGGTCCTGACCCTTACCCGTTGAACTCTAATATCGTGTCCGATGTTGATGGCGATGGAATCGACGACGACACGGATACAGACGACGATAACGACGGGCTGCTCGATACCGTTGAAACCAACGGCAATGACCGCATTATTCCGGTTACAATCGCCCCCTTCAAGGTTTGCTCCGTGCTTGCTACCAATCCGCCCGGCGATGACTCGGGAGAAGAGCAGTTCGACATTTCGAGTTCCGGTCGTATGTTGCCCTATGCGTCGGGCGGTGACGCCCGCCGTGGATACGGAAGCATACATGGCGGCATCTATTTCAACCATGATGCAACCAACCTGTACATCGGCGTAGCGGGATTCGAGAAGAGCGACGATCCGAATGTACTGATGCTGTTTCTTGATACGGACGGGACCAATGGCGGGGTATCGACGCTGTCAGGCCTTTCCGGCAATCCGTCGGTGCTGGGCACGGCGGACAACCTGGCTTTCGGGTCAGGCTTCACCCCGAACGTTGCCCTGCTGGTGGGCGCCCGAACCGTGGACGGCATGAACGATACGAACTGGCAGGGGCGCGGGCAGGGCGTGTATAGCCTTTCGTCGGGCAGTGTAAGCGATTTCCCCGGCTTCTCCTCGACGAATGGCGCAATCAGCCAATGGGGAGATCGGGGAACGGAATCGGCCAACGCGGGCATCGAAGTAGCGCTGTCGTTGAGCGCGCTTGGGGTGGCGACGGGAGATCATTTCTCGGCGGCGGCGATGATCTGTGGCGGGGACAGTTCGCCTAATCGTCATTTCTCTGGCGAGAGCTACGGCAAGACGGTCAGCGGAACGCTTGATCAATGGGGTAATTTCGGATTTGGTGCGGTCACCCTGACCGGGGCAAAGGTTTATCTTTCATCGGAGGTTGCGCCCGGATACAGTGAGCCACCGCCCGTGGACGGCGATGATGTTATCCTGCAAGGCTATATTTGGAATGTACCTGGGTTTATTCAGAATATGTCGGTGGCAGGAAGCTTCAACTCGTGGAATGCCGGTACGAATAACATGACACTAACCGGGTATACTCAATGGGAGTATATCCACAATTTCACCAATCCAACCACTGGCGTAGAGTTCAAATTCGCCGCCAACGGAAACTGGGATATCAACTGGGGCGACGACACCACCAACACGGTTTCTCTGCCCATCAACTACCAGCCCGCCTCACAAGGCGGGGGCGATATTGCGCTTGCGGGAACACTCAGCGGTTTCGTGCGTTTCCGCTTTAACAGTTCCAGTGCACGATTCTCTGTCGAGTCGGTTGCGTCGGGAACAACTACCGGCGTGACGCACAGTTCCACGAACTTCTGGTACAAGAACCTGGCGGACCAAGCCCAGACCGGCGCTCTGGACCGCTTCACCATGATCTGGATGCCCCCGCCGCAGAAATCCTCCAGCGGCCGCCAGAGCGTTGGCTATGACCCCTTCGATTACTATGACCTTGGTGCCTACAACGAAAAGGGCTCTGTGGAAACACGCTACGGCAGCAAGGCGGAACTGAAGAACTGCCTGAACGTACTACGCAGTCGCGGCATTCGGCCGATCATCGACTTGCTCTTGAATCACAACCAGAATGGAGAAAGTGGCGCGGACAAGTTCAAGTTCCTCTATTCAAACCACGACACCTTCGAGAAGCAGGATCCCACCGAGGATAACGGCAACGACTACTTCTATGACAACACCAACAATGCTCCCTTCCATTATGAATACGACTTCGGCCGGGACGTGAGTTTCGAGCATCCCTATCAGCGACAGGGATTGAAGGCCTGGGGCGACTGGGTAACCGCCGAGGCCGGATATCAAGGCTACCGGTGGGACCTGGCATTCAACATTGATCCGTGGTTCATTTCAGAATTCCTTAACAGCGGCTTGAAGCAAGGCCGGTTCAGCGTGCTGGAATGGTGGGAAAAGGAAAGCGAGGGTACCGTCGGCGAGATGGAGACCTACCTCGCCCTCACCGACTATCGGTCGGCTTTCTTTGATATGCCGTTGCGGGAGGAGTTGAAGGACCTGTGTGAAGTTCAAGGAAGTCAATTCGACATCTCAGTCCTTGCCCATGCAGGACTTGTGAGCTTGCAACCCGAGTGGTCCGTCCCCTTCCTCGAGAGTCACGATACCATTCGGCCTTACGGCCAAGACTGGAAGTTCGGTATCTCCAAGGACAAGCATCTTGGTTATGCTTTCGCACTCCTGTCCGAGGGCACGCCCATGGTGCCAATCAGCGACTATCTCATAGGACCGATAGCCGACATGAATAACCCGGAGGATTCCGTGGACGATGGATGGACAGGCACGCCCATGAAACCAGAGATTGATGCCCTGATTGACATCCGCAGGGCGTATGCTGCGGGCGGCAGTTCGTACCTTTCCACACAGAATACCAATGACTTGTTCGTCATGAAGCGCACCGGAAATGCATCAAAGCCGGGCTGTATTCTGGTCATCAATGACAACGATACGACCACGCTTTCGGATAGCGGGGTCAACACAGGCTGGACTAACACGACCACCCTGGTCGATGTACTCGACACCAATCACACCGTCAGCGTGACCAACGGTGTGGCCACATTGAGTGCCACAAGCAGGTCGTATCGGGTATATATTCGGCAGGAGGATCTCTGATAATGCGCCTTCATCTTGTCTTAGTTCTGGTTGCCGCATGGCCCAACCTCGGGCGCGCAGACGTTATTTCTTATCTGCGCTTTGAGGACAACGGCGGCGGTATCGCTCAGGACCAAACTGGTCTCATGGACGGCGAACTCATCAACTTCTCCGACACGTCACCGGGCGGCGGCGATGTGTCGGGACGAGGCTGGAGCCTGGATGTTCCAACTACAACGGTGCCTCTCACCGGCGATGCAAACACCAGTTCAATCAGGATGAACGGGGGCAGCGGTTACATCGACCTGAGCAACGGGTATGATCTCAATCTGGGGATGGACTTTACAATCGAGTTCTACATGAAGCCCGACCAACCTATCGTCGCATCGGCGGTTTTCGGCTTTGAGCCGGTAAACAAGCTCTTCTTTGCCCTAATTGTAGATGTTGGCGAGCTTGAGTGGTACACACAGTTCCAAGATGAACTCAGGACCGCCCCAGTCGATCTAGTGCAAATTGGGGAGTGGCAGCATGTCGCACTGGTGATGGAGCCAACAGAGTACACCATCTTTATTGACGGTCAGACTCAATACAACGGGCCAATTCCGTCCAGTGGCCAAGGCCCCTTTGATTTCCCTGGGGATCCCACTCTTGGTACTCGAACTATTGGCGGCGACAGCGGCACGTTTCGCGGCTATCTTGACGAATTCCGCATCAGCGATGAGGCGCTGACGCCTGATCGATTTCTGATGGCCGTACCCGAACCGACGACACTTGGACTGCTTGGAATCGGCGCGGGCTGGATTCTTGTGCAGACCCTTCGACGCAGGAGACAATCCAGTACATGAAATGGCGAAACGGCATAGGCCAACAACCGGCTCCACACGTACAGGGGTTCCGCTGGTGCCCACCCCTGACGGTGAGCCGTGACGTTCCCGGCGGCTGCGCCGCCGGGTCACGTACGGCGTCAATATCCCCGCAAAAGGCCGCTCAGAACCATCGTTTTCGTTTGAAAAGCACAAGCTGGCCCGTGACCACCACAGCCAGAAATACAATAAAGAGCATAAACGCGTAGGGATTTTCGGCACCGGGGATGCCGGCGACATTGATACCCAGCAGCCCGGTGAGAAATCCGAGCGGCATGAAAATCGCCGCCACCAGCGAGAGGATATACATGCGTTTGTTCTGCTGCTCGGAGGCGCGACTCAGGAGTTCCTCATGTGTCACCGCCGCCCGGTCACGCACGGCGTCAATATCCTCAATGTGCCGCATCAGTTTGTCGCTGACTTCGCGCAACCGCATGCGGTGTGTGTCCAACATCCAGGGCACCCGTTCGGCCATCAGGCTCGATATCGCCTCACGTTCCGGGGCAAGATAACGCCGAAAAGCGATGGTCTGCCGCCGCAATGTTGAAAGCTCCAGGCGCAATGACGACTGACTTTCGGCAAGCACATTATCCTCCAAATCCGCCATTTGGTCCTCAATGGCATCCACGGAGTCCGTCATGCGCGACACCATGCGGCTGCTCAGCGTAACGATGAAGTCAGCCGTGTCCACGGGTCCATTCCCCCGGTCGATGCTCTCCACCAGGTCCGCCACCGAGATCAGGTCCCTTTGGCAGGTGCTGACCACACGGGCATGGTCGGCCCACAATCGTACGGAGACCATATCGTCCGGCGTCGCGCCGGGATTCATGTTGATGCCCCGCAGCGCGATCAGGAGCCCCTCGCCGACCGCAGTGGCGCGGGGACGGGTTTCCTCGGCGAGCAACGCATCGCTAACGAGCGACCCAAAACCGCATCGCTCCCTGATCCAGGCCTGCGTGCGCCCAGCGGCATAGCTCAGATGCGCCCAAAGCACCCCCTGGCTGCTTTCCCAGGCATCAATCTCCTCCCAGTTCAAGAGGCGCCCCCCGCCCTTGCCGTCCAGCAGATACGCATGGATCAATCCATCATCATTCTTCGTATCCTTCATTGTCCGCTCCTTTCCACATGGCGCCGGGCACACGGACTGCGCGCATCCCGCGACGGCCAGGGCGCTTTTACCCGCGCACGGTTACCTCCTGAACATACGATGTCATCAACGTCTTGTACTGTTGCATCACGCCGTCGGGCGTACGGGGTTCCTGACGCAGGGCCTCATTGGGCAGCGTATCGCGCGGCACAAACGGCTGCAAATAATACTGGCGCGCACCCTGGATCATTTTTCCGATCTGCGCCATCTGTTGTTCATCATGGAAGGAGGCGACAACCGTGGTGCGGAATTCGTAGGGAGTATCGCCTTTTTTTATCAGGTCAATGGAACGTTGCACGGCATCCATCCGCGTAAACCCGGTCCATTCGGCATAGTGCGCCAAATCCGCTTTGACATCCATGGCCACAAAATCCACCAGCGGCAGCACCCGGGCCAGCACATCCGGGCGCGACCCGTTTGTATCCAGCTTGATGGCCCATCCGAAGGCGCGCAAAAAGGCGATCAGCTCTTCGAGCGAGGGATGCAGCGTCGGCTCCCCGCCGGTAATCACCGCCGCGTCCACCCACTGCTCCGCCTGCTCGCGGCACATCTCCGACAGCCGCGTCCAGGTCAATCCCTTGCGCGTCTCGATCAGTTCAGCGTTATGGCAGTACCCACACCGAAAATTGCAGCCCGAGGTAAAAAGCACACTCGCGTAGTGCCCCGGAAAGTCCACCAGTGAAGGCTGCTTGAGCATGCCATACACATATGAAAATTCAGCCATTACAACGATGCGGCATCCTTTAAAACCGACTCGATCATCCGGGGGCTGATCACCCCGCGTCCCGCATCCGAATAGTCGGTCTGCAATCCAACCACATGATGCAGGCGTGATTTTTTACACACCGGATCCGTCTGTCCCGGTTGCGGCGCCATCACCGGTTTATACGCGCCTTCCTCGGTCTTTTTGGCCACAAAAAAGGCCGGGATACGCTGAGGATTGATACATTCCACCTTGCAGAAATGCACCAGCCCTTCTTCGGTTTCCAGGTTCAGATAATTCTTCTCGAAGTCTTCCCATCCGGGTTGCTCCAGGCACTTGTCCAAACGCTGGTTCAGAACCTTGCACTTGGGGCACCCTGATTTTCCAAACACCATCACCTGATACTTCTTCGCCATTCTATGCCTCCACATCTATGCTGTGTTCTACCCTAAATTTTCCTGTCCGCATGTATCCGAACAACCCGGACACCGGAAATCCTTATCCATGTACGACCGCGGTTTCCATGGACACCACGTCCGCTTCAGAAGCGTTGTCCGCCGTTTCCACCGCGTAGCGTCCCCGCTGCCTGGCCACCAGTTCGCCGTACCGCTTGGACTTGTTCCAATTCTGTATCTTGCTGAAATACCCGACCACGCGCGTCTCGCCCACGACATTGTCCGATCCGCATTTAGCGCAACGCTCGACCAGCCCGCGCATATTGTGATCACAGGCGTTACAGTAGGTGAATTCGGGTGAAATCGTAATCTGCGCGGTCTGCGTGCGGAAGAAGGTGTTGTGAATCAGCCGCTCAATGGATTGGGCGCTGGGCTTTTCCTCCCCGACGAACGCGTGCGTGATGGCGCCGGACTCGATCATGCTGTGAAAACGGCCCTGCAAACGGATGCGCTCGACCAGCGACACCGGGGCATCCGCGGACAGATGCACCGAATTGGTGTAATAGACCACATCCTCGTTGTCGCCCTTGACCACCGGTCGCGCCTCATCGGCAAAATAGACCAGGTCGGTCTTGGCCAGACGGCGAGCGGCGCTCTCGGCCGGCGACTCTTCCAACGTGAATTTCATATTGTGCTTTTTGGAGAGCTTTTTGGCCTTGAGGAACATGTGGGCCACAACGCGCAGCGCCATGTCCATCGCCTCCTCGCTCTCATGCAGCTCCTGCCCCACCAGGAAGTTCACCGCGTCGTTGACCCCGATCAACCCCAGGATATACGTGCACGTATCCAGGTCCACATAGGGTTTTCCGTCTGACGCCAGCCGCCCGATCTGGTACAACGGACGCCCCGGGCCGCTCATCATCTCCGCCGTGCGCACGCGCTTTTCGAGATGCGCCTGCACCGCGAGTTCCATCGTCATGTCCAGCTCTTCAAACAAGCCTTCGATATCCTTGCGCCCGTTTTTGGCCGCGCGGTACGCGGCCTGGGGCACGTTGATGGTGACATTCTGGAATCCGCAGAAGCGCATCGACTCGGGGTGCTTCAGCATCCGGTTGTCGTCAATCGTCGTGCGCAACCGGCAACAGGCCGACAGGGTCACCTCGTCGCGATCAAAGATAAAATAGGCGGACCCGTTTTTACTCGCCAGCTCACAGGCCTGCTGAAAGATGGCGTACTGCGCCATGTCTTCAAAGGTTTCTTCACTGATATGAAAATCACATTTGGGGAATTCAAAGACGCGTCCGTGCCGGTCGCCATCGCCCCACACATCAAGCATGGCCGATGCGAATTCGCGAGCTTCTTTTTCGTAATCGCCATAGGTGATCACGGACTCTCCGCGCTTCGCCAGATCCGCGGCTATATCTGGATCGTACACGACGCCCTCCGATTCATCCGCCAGCTCGCGCAGCACCAAGCGACGCTCTTCACCGTTTTCATAAAACAGGTCCATCAACCGGTTGCCGGAGGCGTCCCGGTCTTCGCGGATCACCTCGGTCAACTCCGCCTTCGTGCCGTCGTTGAGGCGCAGCATGTAATGGCCGCCCGGACCGATAGCCGGCACGCCTTTCAGGTAACGCGGCACCCCGCTATGGATATTGAAGTCCAGGAACAACGTCTGGCCGCCGCGCGAAAAGGCATTTTGCGAACCGTTGAAGATCAGCTCCTGCGCGACCTGTTTGAGCGCGACGCGGTCCATGCCTTCCAACATGGGCGCGTACAGGATATTGATGTAGGCGATCCCGAGGGCGCCCGCGTAGTTGGCCTGCATGGAGGCCAGGAAAGTGTTCAGATGGCCGGTCAACACCGAGGCGCTGCGGGCCGGCATGGATTCCGTATTGAGATTCACCAGATTGCAAAGCCCGTATTTTTTAACGTACTCGATGGAATGGGAAGAGCAGTACACCCGGTGCGGATAGCCCAGGTCATGCAGATGGATCGCGCCGGTATCGTGGGCCAGCTTCACCTCCGCGGAAAAGATGGTGTCCAGCGCCCACTGTTTGAGGAGCAGCTCGGCCAACCCCAGGTTCACCGCCTCGGGATTGTTGTTCACGATGTTGCTGTTTTCCGTGGATTTTGTGAACATCAGGCTGTCCACGTAGTCCCGCGGCACACGGTAGAGCGAAAGATCACGCAACTGTTCATGGTACCCGCGCGCCACCAGCTCATTGTTGACCAGTTCGCGGATCAGCGTGCTGTTGACCGTAGTCAGCGCGCTTGCAATCACCTGGTTTTCCACCGCCTTGGCGATGCTTACCACCACCTCCAGCGAAAGATCGGTCGAGGCCAGCAACTGGTCCACCACCCGCTGCCGGTTCCACGGCATGGTCAGGTTTTCGCTGTTGGACTCCACCAGCAACAGGCTCGCGTCGGTCACATCCACATCCCCGTTGGCGTTCATGTCCCGCACACGTATCCGCCGCCGCGCCGTTTCGCGCTGCTTGCGATACCGCTTGTAGGCGGCCACAATCGCCGTGTACCCCTCCTCCGCCAATATGATCTCCACCAGGTCCTGCACATCCTCAATCGCGGGGATGCGCTTGCCGTGCTCATCCGGATGCACATAAAACTCGCACAACGGATTGTCCATCTCGTCCAGCACACGATCAGAGATGTGACGGGCCAGATTATCCTGAACAACAGAACTTTCGACCGAGGCGACGGCTGCCGCCGCCCGCGTAATGGCTGATTCAATCTTGGATCGATGAAAGGCTACAATCAGTCCGCTACGTTTCTTGAACCCATCAAATGGAACTTTCCTGTTTGTCATCCCCTGATAACTCCTGCATTAACTGGTTGCGTTACAAAACATTGAGAAACCTGTTCGTTTACTATTAACAAATTAGCATATGCTACACTATATTGTACCCCGGACCGCTGTCAACCACTGAATATGGTAGTTTTGCCTTAAAACACTAACTCCCTTGTACTGCGTGGCTTAGAGGGGAAAAGCGCAAATTTCGAGCGTCCCCGCCCGCGAAAGATTGGAAAATTTGCAACTCTTAAGAGGAATAAAGGAACCTCCTATGGACAAGCTCCCGAAAAACTGATAGACAAGTTTCCATCATAGACAACGACAAACAGCAGAACAGCAACAAACAGGAACAGATGCTCATGAGAAGTTGGATTTTAGTCTTCATTATACTTGCGGGCGCGGGCCTTTGCGCATCGGCGCAAACGGGCGACCACTCCAACATGGATAACTCCCTGTTGTATTCCGAAGACCTTTCGGAATGGAGTTTCGGTCTCGACGCCCTCTTTATCAATCGCAAGATCACCGACGACAACGACAATCCCAACACCGTCAAGGCCACCGCCTACAGCGCCTCGGTCGGCTACGACGTGCAGCCCTGGTTAACGGTCTATGGACGCATCGGACAGGGCGAAGCCCGGGTCGATGAAATGGACAAGGACGCGGACGGCGACTGGAATATGGGCCTCGGGCTGCACGCCAATCTCTGGCAGGTCGACATTTTCGATCCCGAGTACCTGGCCGGCACCTTGTCCTTGAAAGGACTGCTTGAGTACTCCAATTTCAAATCCGGTGGAAGCAACACCGAGATCAAGTGGGATGAAGTCTACGTTTCCCTGCTTCTTTCGTACCGGATTTTATCTGTGGAAAATCTCTTTCTGTTCCCCAACAGCCTGATTCTGTCCCTCGGCCCCTCGTATTCCTATATGAAGGGCTCCTACAAAACCGAACTCGGAGCGGATACGGACTTTACCGCCGAAAACGAATGGGGCTACACGGCCTCCATGGACGTCTACCTGTCGCAGAATTTCTCGCTCGGCGCGCAGTTCATCGGCCAGGGCACCACCCCCATCAACGGCCTGGAGCATTCCACCACCTCATTCAACCTCCGCTACCGCTATTGAGCGTTAACAGGAGCAAAAAATGATAACGATTATTGTGATATTACGGGGAAAATTTCACATTCTCTGTCCCCGCATTTTTCCCCACAGATTACACAGATTTTCACAGATGGGGCCTCCGGCGTGAAAAATCCGCGTTTATCCGCGCTCATCCGTGGCTAAAGAAAAGGGTATTGAGAAGTGACAGACCTTTTCGACCAACATGGCTGAACTTTTTTTTATAATTACTTGACGATTTCTGTTGACATATGATCCAGCCCCCACTAAAAGAACGCCCTTAATCAATACATGGACGTGTTGATGTTCAGCATCGTCCTTCTTTTTTCTTCACTCCACCGGCGGCGAATAGAAAAAGTATTAACGCGCCGGACAGGAATAAAAAACATATGAAGAAAGAAAACGCCCCTTGCGGCGTCTTTGGACTGCTGCGGACGGAAATCGCCCGCGCAGTGGCGGACGCCGGCTATACCACCCCCTCGCCCATCCAGGAGCAATCCATCCCCTCGCTGCTTGAAGGCCGCGATATGATCGGATGCGCCCAGACGGGCACGGGGAAGACCGCGGCATTCACCCTGCCCATCCTCCAGCATCTGGCCCACCACGCCAAACGCCCCGCGCCCGGCAAGCCGCGCGTGCTTATCCTGGCGCCAACGCGTGAACTGGCCGCGCAAATCAACGACAGTGTGATCAAATACGGGAAATACACCAAAACCACCAGCACCGTTATCTTCGGCGGGGTCGGACAGCATCCCCAGGTCAAGGCCATGCGCCAGGGCGTGGATATCCTGGTCGCCACCCCCGGACGGTTAATCGACCTGATCAACCAACGGCATATCCAGTTGTCCGCCGTCGAAATCTTCGTGCTCGACGAGGCTGACCGCATGCTGGACATGGGCTTTATCCACGATATCCGCAAGGTCATCGCCAAACTGCCCGAAAAGCGCCAGTCGCTCTTTTACTCGGCCACCATCGAGCCCGCCGTGGTCGAACTGGCCCGCACCCTTGTCCATAACCCCGTCCACGTTTCGATCACCCCCGACAAACCCGCCGTGGAGCGGATCAAGCAAAAGGTCATGTTCGTTTCCAAGAAGGACAAGGACCGGTTGATCGTCAATATCCTGCGCAACAAAAAAATGAACCGTGTGATTGTATTCACCCAGATGAAGCATGTGGCCAACAAGGTGGTTCGCCAGTTGCAGGATGCGGGGATCACCTCATCGGCGATTCACGGGAATAAAAGCCAGACCGCCCGGACCAAATCGTTATCCGCTTTCAAGGAAGGCCGCATCCGCGCCCTGATTGCCACCGATATCGCTGCGCGCGGCATTGATGTCGACGGCATATCGCATGTCATTAACTATGACATGCCCGTTGAGCCCGAAACCTACGTGCACCGCATCGGACGCACGGCGCGCGCGGGCGCGGACGGCAGCGCAATTTCATTTTGCAGCGCCCCGGAACGGGACTACCTGCGCGCCGTCGAACGGCTCATCCAAACGCCCATTGACATTGATCTTGAACACGCCCTCCATTGTGAGGAATCCATGACCGCCACCGGCGATGCCGCTAAACCCGGTCCCAAAGTCCGCGCCCCCCGGGGCAAGGTCACGGTAGGCGCCAACGGCCAGGCCAAACGGCGCAACGGCAGGCGCATGCCGCGCCGCCACTAGGCTTCTGCTAAACCCGTCAATGGGGTCAATCCTGTCCATTCGGTCACCAAAAAAAAGCGCGGATGATTGCTCATCCGCGCTTTTTTAATCGTTATTAACGGCTTGGCTTACTGGCCGGGGTGCCATTCTTCGGCACTGCTGCCGACGTTGTCAAACGCCTGATCAAAGGCGCCCGCCAGGTCCACCAGGTCTTCGCCGGGTTGCAGCCCCTTGAGCATTTCCTCGTCCACCTCGAATTCCTCATCGGAAATCTGCGCGGCCTTGATGCTCAGTCCAATGCGGCGCTCCACCGGGTCGACCTTGACCACACGGGCTTCCACATCCTGGCCGATGTGGAGCACGTCCTTGACGTTCTGCACACGGTCATCGCTGATCTGGCTGATATGCACCAGCCCGTCCACGCCTTCTTCCATTTCGACAAAGGCGCCGAAGGAGGTGAGCTTGCTGATCTTGCCCTGCACGATCTGTCCGACCTGATACTTGGAGGAGATTGCCGTCCACGGGTCTTCCTGCGCCTGCTTGAGGCCCAGGCTGATACGCTGGTTGTTCGGGTCCACTTCCAGGACCACGCATTCCACATCCTCGCCCTTCTTGAGCAGCTCGGAGGGATGATTGACCTTGCGCGTCCAGGACATGTCCGACACGTGAATCATGCCGTCGATGCCTTCTTCCAGCTCGACAAAAGCGCCGTATGAAGTGAAATTTCGCACCTTGCCGGTAACACGCGCGCCGATCGGATAGTGTTCGAGCACGTCGTCCCACGGATTGGCTTCGATCTGGCGCATGCCCAGGGATATCTTCTTTTCTTCCCGGTTGATGCTCAGCACCACCGCGTCGATGATATCGCCCACGGCCATCACATCGGAGGCCTTGGCAATACGCTTGGTCCAGGAAATCTCCGACACATGAACCAGCCCTTCCACGCCCTCTTCGAGTTCGACAAACGCGCCGTAGGGCATCAGGTTGACCACCGTGCCGCGTACGCGGCTGTTGATCGGGAATTTCGTATCGATATCATCCCACGGATTGGTTGTTTTCTGCTTCAGTCCCAGCGAAATACGTTCCTTCTCCAGGTTCACATCCAGGATCATGACATCCAGTTCCTGGCCGACATGCAGCATTTCGGAAGGATGATTGATGCGGCCCCAGCTCATATCGGTGATGTGCAGCAGGCCGTCCATCCCGTTAAGGTCGATGAACGCGCCGAAATCAGTAATGTTCTTGACGATGCCGCGGCGCATCTGCCCCGGTTTGATTTCCGTCAACAGCACTTTCTTCTGCTCGCGACGCTCGTCTTCCATGAGTTCGCGGCGGGAAAGCACGATGTTACGGCGTTCCTTGTTGATCTTGAGGATTTTGAAGGTCAGCGGACGGTTCATGTAGTCTTCGATATTGCGCACCGGCACCACATCGAGTTGCGAACCCGGCAGGAAGGCCTCGACGCCCACATCGACGATCAGGCCGCCCTTGACGCGATTTCTGATAATCCCCTCAATGTTGCCGCCTTCCGTGAACTGCTCGAGGACGCGGTCCCAGTTGCGCTGCTGTTCCGCCTGCTGCTTGCTGAGGATAACCATCCCCTCGTCGTCTTCCAGGCTTTCGAGCAATACTTCAATCTCATCCCCCTCCTTGAGTTCTTCGAGATTCTTGAATTCGCCGACGGGAATCAACCCTTCCGACTTGTATCCAATATCCACCAGGACCGTTGTTGGTCGGATTTCGAGGACCTTACCGGTTACAATCGAACCTTCCGTAAAATCTTTCAGTGTCTCTTCATACATGGCAGCCATCGCTGCGTGTTCGTCGCCTCCAAAATCCTGAAGATTGAAGTCGATATGCTCTTTTTGATGTTTCTGTTGTTCCATAGTGTTACTTTCCAGGCGCTTCAAACTCAAATAATCGTCCGCGGGGCCGCCCACTCACCCTGCTCGCGATGTTAGTTCCGGGCTTTCCACTCACTGGCTTGTTCCGGGAACAGCCCACTTATTCCCAGTCCAGCAAAAGCCCGAAAAGCTAGCACGGGGGTATACGCTTGGCAAGGGCTATTTTCCCAATAACCCTACTTTTACCACAGATGAGCCTGAAGCCTCGTGTTCTTGCCGCCCCAGCTCAGCGTCGCGGCGTTAAAAAAAATATGAACGCAGAGACGCTGAGACGCTGAGAAGAAGAGGAAAATCGAAGAAATAGGCAAGAAAATCGCTGCTTATTCTTCGCGACACGCGAATATCTCGATTCATACAAAGGCGCTGCAGAATTCAACCACCCGCTTCGCTGGAGGACACGGAGTTCACGGAGATATTTGAAACAATATTTTTTGAATAGAAGAAAGGAAAGCTAACAA
>RZZM01000091.1 GCA_009929845.1 Spartobacteria bacterium | reverse complement strand
CTACGAGACGTTTGAAGGGCTGGTCATGAACAAGGAAAAGATGGCGGAAGGCGTCGAGTATGTCGGCAGCAACGGCCAGGCGCGTCAGCGCGTGATGAATACGCCTTCGGCGATTGCCTACCTGGGCCTGGGCTTTGTGGATGATACGGTCAAGCCGGTCAAGGTCAATGGCGTGGCCGCCACGGTCCGTTCTATTGCCAGCGGTGAGTATCCGATTGCCCGTCCGTTGTATATGTTCACAAATGGCTATCCCAAACTGGGCAGTCACCTGTTCCGTTTCATCACGATTTACCTGACCGAAAAAGGACAGGAGATCGTTGAGGAAATCGGGTTTATTCCGGTGACCCAGTACTGATCCAAGCTATGCGAATTGTTAACTAATGTGTTTGGTCGCAGGCTGCCGGGATGGGGATATCCCGTCCGCGACAGCCTGCGGCTGAATCAAAACGAACCCTTTTGGAACTCGGTGCCGATATGCAGCAAAGCGCAACTATGCGATTAAAATGTAAAAGCAGCAGCCTGAAGTTGAGTAAGAGCGCCAGTCGCATCCAGCGACTGAATGCCCTCGCGGGGCAGGGGTTTCTTTTTCTGATCACCTCGCTGTCGACGATTGCCGTTTTCTTTATTTTCTATTTCATTATCAAGGACGCGTTTCCGTTTTTCCGGGCGGAAAGCATCCGGTATTTCTTTTTGGGGACCCAATGGTATCCTTCGGCGGACCCGGCCTCCTTCGGGGCGGGCGCGATTTTTGTGGGCAGTTTGATTGTTACGCTGGGGGCGGTGGTGGTGGCGGTGCCGCTGGGGGTTTCCGCGGCGGTGTGTTTGAGTGATGTGCTTCCGTTTTCCATTCGGCAGATTGTGAAGCCGGTTATTGAAATCATCGCGGCTATTCCGTCGGTGGCCTTCGGGTTTTTCGCGCTGGTGGTGTTTGCGCCGTTGTTGCAGCAGCACGGCGGGATTATGCTGAGTACGGCGGTGTGGATCATCGGGTTGCCGGTGCTGACGGTGGCGGTGATTGTGATCAGCGATATGATCTCAGACCGCGCGCCGAAGACACAACGGCTGTGGTTGCGCATGGGGTTGATGGGCGTACTGGGAGTACTGGCATTGGGCGGGTTGTACCAGTTGAGCGGGCATCTGCTGGATTTGACGATCATCAGCGGGGCCAACGCCCTGAATGTCTCGGTCATCCTGGGGATCATGGCGCTGCCGACGGTGGTGAGTGTTTCCGAGGATGCCCTGCAGGCGGTGGGCCGGGAGTTACGCGAGGGCAGTTACGCGCTGGGGGCGACGCGGGCGGAAACGATGGTCAAGACCATCATTCCCGCGGCGGCCAGCGGGATATGCGCGGCGGTGATCCTGGGCGTCATGCGCGCCTTCGGCGAGACGATGGTGGTCTGGATGGCCTCCGGCAATGCGGCCCAGATTCCCGAGCCCTGGTACAATTTCCTGATGCCGATCCGTACGTTGACGGCCACGATTGCGGGCGATATGGGGGAGGCGGACCATGTGACCGGCTCATCCCGCTATCATGTGCTTTTTGCCATGGCCTTTTGTCTGCTGGCCATTTCGTTCATCATGAATTTGGTCAGTGAAGGCATCATTCTCCATTCAAGGAAGAAACTGGGAAAATAATCATGCAACTGGGAACACGAAAGATTTTGGACAAGGCCTTTTCCGGGCTCGGGGTATTTTCCATTTTGCTGATGACCGGCGCGCTGCTGGCGATCCTCGCGCCGATTTTCATGCGGGGGAGTACCGCGTTTGTATTTAAGGGCACGGTGGAGTACCGACGCCTCACCCTGGAACGTTTCCAGCGGGGCAATGTGGAAGAGATCGAGGGGCAGATTGCCCGGGCGGCCGCGGCGCGCAAGCCGGTGTATGACCTTATCGCGGCATTTGATGCGGAGCTGGACACCATGCCCCGCAAGGATCGCACGCCTTTCAAGAAACCGTTTATTGAAGTCAAAAAGGTGTTGAAAGAGCTGCTGGGTCCGGACCCGAGCGGGCCGACGCCGGTCCTGATTCGGCAGCAGTACGGGGAGACCCGCTGGTTGGGCGTCGAAGATAAATTGCATGAGCTGCTGTATAAGTCGGAATGGGACTATTCAAATCCCGACGCCATGGGGGTGAAGGTCTTCATTCCGCGCGTTGAGGATTTCGAGGGCACTGCGCTGGAGCCGCTTTTCACGTATGTGCCGGACCACATCGACCAAATCATGCTGCCGCAGTGGACCTTTTACTGGCAGTTCCTGACGGACACCTCGATGGACGCCCATTTTTTCGGGGGCATTTGGCCCGAGGTGCTGGGGACGCTGTACCTGACGCTCGGTGCGATGATTTTCGCGGTGCCCATGGGGGTAATTGCCGCGATTTACCTGTGTGAATACGCGCGGGAAGGGATCACCATTCGCATGATTCGCACCTGCATCAGCACCCTGGCGGGGGTGCCGAGTATTGTATTCGGGTTGTTTGGCCTGGCCTTTTTTATCAATACGGTGCATGTCTCCTCCTCAAAAAGTGTGCTGGCCGGTTCGCTGACGCTTGCATTGCTGATTTTGCCGACGATCATCCGCGCTTCCGAGGAGGCGATCCGCGCCGTGCCGCACACGTATAAGGAGGCGGCGTTGAGTCTGGGTTCCGGACGCTGGCATACCGTGATGACGGTGATTCTGCCCGCGGCGCTGCCGGGCATCCTGACCGGCATCGTTATCAGTATGGGCCGGGCCGCCGGCGAAACCGCGCCGATTATCTTCACGGCCGCGGTCAGTATGGGCAAGCCGCTTACGCTGCTGCAGACCTTTTCGCAACCCACCCCGGCCCTGCCGTGGAATATTTATAATCTGTGTACGGAACACGAAGCTGTCGAGCAAATCCGGCATGTACAGTACGGGATGGTATTGACCCTGGTGGGGTTGGTCCTGCTGTTGAATGTCGCGGCGATCGTGTTGCGCGCGAGAATTGCCAGGAAACTGAGAGGATAAACACCATGACGACTGAGACATTACTTGATCCGAAACCACCGGCCAAACCGGGTATGATCCGGCCTGTGGCCGTGGACACCATGGCGCAACAGCAGGAGGATGAAGAAGGGACGGCCCCGCGGCGCGTGCATGTGCAATCAAAAGATTTTTCCATCTACTATGGTGACTTCGAGGCGGTAAAGCGGGTGAACATGTCCATTGAGGAAGGACGTGTCACCGCGATAATCGGTCCCAGCGGATGCGGCAAAAGCACTTTTTTGCGGGCGATCAACCGCATGAATGACCTGATCCCGGGTTGTCACACGCGCGGCGAACTGATCTTTGACGATGAAAACATTTATGACCCGCAGATTGACGTGGTCGCGTTGCGCTACCGGGTGGGGATGGTGTTTCAAAAGCCCAACCCGTTTCCGAAGTCGATTTTTGACAATGTGGCGTACGGGCCGCGGTTGCACTGCGAGAAGCGCAAATCCGAACTGATGGAGATTGTGGAGCGGAGTTTGCGCCGTGCGGCGCTGTGGGAGGAGGTCAAGGACCGGCTGCAGGAAAACGCGCTGGGCATGTCGGGCGGTCAGCAGCAGCGGCTTTGCCTGGCGCGCGCGCTGGCGGTGGACCCGGAAATTCTGCTGATGGACGAGCCCACCTCGGCGTTGGACCCGCGGGCCACGGCGCATATCGAGGACCTGATTTCGGAGTTGCGTTCCCGCTATACTATCATCATTGTAACCCACAACATGCAGCAGGCCGCGCGCGTGTCGGATTCCACGGCGTTCATGTATGAAGGCAATCTCATAGAATTCGGCAACACCAAACAATTGTTTACCCGGCCGGCGCAAAAACAGACGGAAGATTACATCACCGGTCGATTCGGATGATGCAGGAGTACATACCATGTCAAAACATCTACAGACAGAAGTTGAGAAGCTGAAGAAAAAGACCCTGGCCCTGAGCGCAGTGGTGGAAGACCAGGTGGAGCGGGCGGTATCCTCGGTGCATCTGCGCAACGAGGGCATCGCGCAGCAGGTGATCGACAAGGACGAAAAAATCGACCAGGCGGAAGTGGATGTGGAAGAGGAGTGCCTGAAGATTCTCGCGTTGCACCAGCCTGTGGCCATCGACTTGCGTTTTATTGTGGCGGTGCTGAAGCTGAATAACGATCTGGAGCGTATCGGTGACCTGGCGGTGAATATCGCGGAACGCGCGCTGTATCTGAGTCGTGTCACGCTGCCGGATATCCCGTTTGATTTTGACGGGATGGCCCGCGTGACACGCGAGATGCTCAAGAAGGCATTGGACGCGCTGGTGAACCTGGATGAAAAACTCGCCTGGGAGGTGTGCGCCCAGGATGACGAGGTCGATGCGATCAACCGCGAAATGTATACCCAGGTAAAGCAGGCGATACGCAGTCATCCTGAACATCTGGAAGCATTGATCCATTTGTTGTCGGTGTCGCGGCATCTGGAACGTATCGCGGACCACGCGACGAATATCGCCGAAGATGTGATCTATATGATCGAAGGAAAAATCGTGCGGCACCAGGCGGAAGTGTTTAATTAATCTAACCCGTACATATCGCTAACAGAAAACAAATATTGCGCCTGTATGTAAAGATGTGTAAAGAACGATCAGGCAACCAGTAAGCTAACAAGGTGACACAGATGTCGAAGAACAAAATATTGATTGTAGAAGACGAAGGGGATATCCAGGAATTGGTGGCGTACAACCTGGGGCGCGATGGCTACCAGACGCGCGTGGTCAGCACCGGCGAAGAGGCGTTCACGGCGGCGGTCAATATGAAACCGGATGCCATTCTGCTGGACTTGATGCTGCCGGGCGTGGACGGGCTCGAGGTCTGCCGCCGTCTCAAAGGCAGTGTTGAAACACAGCATATTCCAGTGCTGATGATGACCGCCAAGGGCGAGGAATCGGATATTGTGGTGGGGTTGGAGCTGGGCGCGGATGATTACATCACCAAGCCGTTCAGTCCGAAGGTGCTGATGGCGCGTTTGAAGGCGGTTCTGCGGCGCAAGGCCCGCGAGGAAACGCGGGAAACCTCCGTGCTGGTACGGGGCGAACTGCGCATTGATCCCGGGCGGCACGAGGTATGCGCCGGCGAGGGCACGATAGACCTGACCGCGACAGAATTTCGGGTGCTGCATTTTCTGGCGCGCAAGCCGGGATGGGTGTTTACCCGTCAGCAGATTGTTGACGCGGTGAAGGGCGAAGACTATCCGGTGACGGAACGTTCGGTGGACGTGCAGATGGTCGGCTTGCGCAAGAAATTGGGTGACTATGCGGATTGCGTCGAAACGGTACGCGGCATTGGGTATCGTTTTCGGGAGTAGTGCTATGGCTAAGCGTACCATATTCTGGCAGATTGTGATTCCCTTTGTAGGGATTTCGCTGGCGGCTATTCTGCTGCTGGGGTCCTTCACCATAACGAGCGCCCGTACGGAAGGGTTCAACGGTATTGCCAGTGAGCTGCGCCAGCAGGGCTTGAGCGCCAGTCTTCAGTTTGAGGATTTGCTTGACGCCAAGGCCGGACAGGGTGCTTTTCAAGGGCTGTGCATGCGGCTGGGGGAGGTGACCCGAACGCGTGTCACGTACATCGATATGTATGGCACGGTGTTGGGCGATTCCGATGAAGACCCGAAGCGGATGGATAACCATCGCGATCGTCCCGAGATTGCCTCCGCCATGCGCGGGGAAGACGGGATCGCGGTCAGGCATAGCGCCACCCTGCATGTGGACATGCTCTATGTGGCCATTCCGGTTCGTAACAAGGGTGAAATCCGGGGCGTGCTGCGCGTTTCCATGCCGGAAACGCGGGTCCGCGAACTGGTCAGCCACATGGTCCGAAACATTAGCATTGCCGCGTGCCTGGTGGCGCTGTTTGCGATTGTCCTGAGTTTGATTGTCTCCCACCGCATCAGCACGCCCCTGCAAAATATGAAACGGGCCGCACAGCATTTTGCGCGCGGTGATTTTGGTATACGGGTGGATCCGGAAAACACGGATGAGGTGGGCGGCCTGGCGGACGCCATGAACTGGATGGCCGCGCAACTCGACGACAAGATACAAACCGTTCAGCAGCAGACGCAGGAACGGGAGGCGATACTCTCCAGCATGGTCGAGGGCGTGGTGGCCATCGATATGTACGAGCGGATCATTAATCTGAATCACGCCGCGGCCCGGTTGCTCAAACTGGATCCGGAAAAGGTCCAGGGACAGAGCATCGAAGCCTGTATCCGCAACGTGGAAATCCAACAGTTTGCCAAACGGGCGTTGCAGAGCGATGTGCCGGTCGAGGCGGACCTGGTGGTGCATGAAAAGTCCGAGCGTTTTTTGCAGGCGCATGGCACCCGGTTGCGTAACGCGCAGGGAAGCGCCCTGGGCGCGCTGATCGTGCTGCATGATGTTACCCGACTGCACCGGCTGGAAAACGTGCGGCGGGACTTCGTGGCCAATGTGTCGCATGAACTGCGCACGCCGATCACCTCCATCAAGGGCTTTGTGGAAACCCTGCTGGAGCAAGCCCCGGAAGATACGGAAACCGCCCGGCGCTTCCTGGAGATCATTGCGCGTCAGGCAGACCGTCTGAATTCAATTATCGAGGATTTATTGAGTTTGTCGCGTATCGAGCGGGAAGCCGAGCGGGGCGGGATACAAACCGAATCCGGCCTGGTGCATGAGGTGTTGGAAGCCGCCATCCAGACGTGCCGCATCAAGGCCGAAGCGCGGCGGGTGAGCATCAAGCTGACCTGTCCGAGCAATCTCAAGGCATTGATCAACCGCGACCTGCTGGAGCAGGCCGTGGTCAACCTGCTCGATAACGCCTTGAAATATTCCGGCGATGAGGACACCATCGAGCTGACGGCCGGTGAACAGGATGACGGGGTATTCATTCGAGTCAGGGACTACGGGTGCGGCATCTCCGCGGAACACCTCGACCGGCTCTTTGAACGGTTTTACCGCGTGGATAAGGACCGCAGCCGCAAGCTGGGCGGCACCGGCCTGGGCCTGGCCATCGTCAAGCATATCGTCAACGCGCACGGCGGGCAGGTGACGGTCGAAAGCGCGGTCGGGCAGGGCAGCGCCTTCACGATTTTATTGAGCAGGAATTAGTGGTTTTACTTATCTAATAGATCAAATTGACGAATGCGCATGCTGCTTAACTTCTTATACAACGCTAATACAATGCTAATAATGCTGGTGCAGGGTCTATGCGGTTGAATAACGATATATGTGTGGGCTATTTGAGCCGTCTTTTACGGGAATACGCAACCGGCATGGTAAATGTGTCCATGCGGGCTGCCATTTGGAAAATGAAGTAAATAACAAACTAAGGAGATGACGGAATGAAGCGGAACAGAATTATCGAACACACTATGGCGCTTTCTGCGCTGTTGCTGGTTGCCCAAAGCATGCCGACGCGCGGGCAGGAAAGTCAAAAACCTTCATGGACGGATTCGATCAAGGTGAAGGGCGATGTACGCCTTCGCTACGAGAACATCGACAAGGAAGGGTCCGACGCACGAAATCGTGAGCGCGTGCGCGCCCGTTTACGCGTGCAGGGTAAGGTCAATGACGAAATCGATGCGGGCATTGGTATTCGTACCGGCGGAAAAGATTCGGTTTCCGGCAATCAGGACCTTTCGGGCGGATTCACCAGCAAGGAAATTGCAATGGACCTGGCGTATGTTCAGTGGAAACCGGAACTGCTTTCCGGCGTGACGCTGATTGGCGGTAAATTTGAAAAGCCGTTCTTCAAGGTCAGTGACCTGGTGTGGGATGGCGACCTGAATCCTGAAGGCGCCGCCGCGCGCTATAAACTGGGCTTGGGAGAAGCCAATCTGCTGATCAATGGAGCGGTGTTTTCCGTGATGGAACGTAGCAAGGACAGTGAGTCCTTTGTCTATTCAGGGCAGGCCGGCGTGGATTACAAAAACGATTCGGGCTTCAATATGCTCGCGGGTGTCAGCTATTATTATTACAGCAACCTCGAGGGCAAGGATGTGATTGATTGGTCCGATAGTTACAAGGGCTATGGCAATACCATTACGAAGACCGTGGATGAGGAAGAGACAGTAACCAAAGCGGTCTACGATAATGAATACCATGAGCTAGAATTGATGGCGTCGGTAGGGTTTGATTGCCCGTTGACCGGATTGCCGCTGAAGTTCTATGGCAATGTCGTGCGCAATACCGAAGCGAGTGACAACGATATGGGGTATCTTGCCGGACTTCAGTTCGGTAAAGTCAAGGATCCGAATTCCTTCCAGGTGGGCTACAACTATCGTGAGCTGGAAGCGGATGCGGTCGTAGGCGCTTTCACGGATTCTGATTCCTGGGGTGGTGGCACCGACGGGAAAGGCCATAAAATAAGCGCGGCCTACCAGATCGCCAAAAACTGGACGCTGGGTGCCACTTATTTTATCAATGAACAAGGTATAAAGGACGGTTCTGACAGCAAGGACTATAAGCGATTTATGGTCGATTTGGCTGCGAAATTCTAAATTACCCTTCCCCTCCGAAGGGTTGTCCAAAGGAGGAGGGCGTTACCGGCCAGGGCGCCCTCCTTCTTTTTGTTGATAGCTCAAAGAAGCTGTGAAAGAAATGTCCGGGCGGGCACAACCGTGGGCTTCATGCAGGAAAAAACATTGGCATCGATGTAATCGAGGTCGATGACCACTTGGAATGCGTGCGGGCACCCCGTTTGTGTTTGGAAATGGCGCAATGTCGGCGAGCATGAAGTGTCGCGGTGTTTGACCTCGACAATAAACCATGGCGCATTGTCCCGGATCACAATGAAGTCCACTTCCCGTTTTTGCTGGTCCCGGATATAACGAAGTTCGAATGTTCCCAAACCAAGATCCGTCCAGCCTTCCACGGCCTTCAGTAAGTGACAGGCGCAAAAAGTTTCCGCCCGTTGCCCGGCGTCTTCGATACCCGACCAATCACGGAGAAACCATTTTGGCTCTTTGCGAAGAGCCTTGGTGATGTTTTTATGCCATGGGCGAACGAGAAATCCATGGTGCAGCGCGCAAAGAGTGGCAATCCAGCTTCGAATTGTATTTTCGCTGGTCCGGATGGTATTGGCCAATGATGCGTATGTGATCTGTTCCCCGGATCGCGCGCCAAGCAGTTGCGTCAAACTTGCCAGTTGATCGAGTTCCTGAATACGTGTCAAATCGCGCACATCTTCCCGAAGCAGTTGGTTCCGGCGCAGGTTTTGCCATCTTGTTGAAAACCGGGTTGATCGTTTGATAAACGGTTCAGGAAAACCGCCGAACTCCAGCAGGGCGGACCAATCGTCATCCGATATGCAGGATGGCGTACGAACAAGATCACGATCAGGCAGTGTTGGATGGGCAATCTCCGCCACGCTGAAAGGATGCATGTGAAATAAAAAGTATCGGCCCATCAGACTGTCACCGCCGCGCCGATACAGGTCCAGCCGTGATGATCCGGTGACCAGAACCCGCGCCCGCTCCTCATATGTGTCGAAAAATCCTTTGAGAAACTGCTTCCAACGCCTGTTTTTATGCAACTCGTCAAAAACAATAACAATGGGCTTTTGTCCTGCCACCTGCACCCGCGAAAAGTCGGCAACGGCATCGGGTCCTTTAAGAATGATATCCCGATGATTGTCATTGTCCCAATCCAGGTATACATCACCGGCCTGACGACATAATGTCGTTTTTCCTACCTGCCGCGGTCCCGCGATAAATGCCATTTGCCGATACTCGGAGAGATGCTCATCGAGGATCGCCTGATAAATTCTGTTTCGCTTTTCCATAAGGATAATACCGCATATTACTGCGGAATTATCAAGTTAAATCCGCAGTAATATGCGGAATTCTCTCGGGCCGGAAAGAGCCATAGCGCGCATCCGTCATGGTCGGTCTTAAAGACAACCGTTATTGTCGAATAATCTTGTTGACATGCCTGCCTGCATGACATGTCATATACATTTCGTTAAAAGACGAAATGAGTAGGTTGCCTGTATGAATGAATTGATCAACATCATGAAAGCGCTGGCTGAACCGGTACGCCTTCGTGCGTGGTATGCGCTGCGCGAAGGGGAGTTGTGCGTGTGTCAGCTTATTACGGTGCTGGGCCTGGCCCCGTCCACGGTATCGAAGCATCTATCGATACTGCACCAGGCCGGGCTTGTTCAAAGCCGCCAGGCAGGAAAGTGGGTCTATTATCGACTCCCGCGCACCCATGAAAAAGGGTATGTCGACAACATACAGCGGGAGCTGTTCAATGTTCTGGATGAGGACGTGGCTTTGAATGAATTCAACAAAAAGGTCATGCAGGTGCGAAAGGGAAATATGGAAGAGTTGTGTCGGACTATCACAAGGAAAAGAAGATGAAAATGAACCTGCCCGATGAACGGAAAATGACGAATATGTTCGAACGGTATCTGACCGTCTGGGTGGCGCTGTGTATTGTGGGTGGCGTGGCGCTGGGCAAGGTGGCGCCCGGATTTTCACGTGCGCTCGACGGCATGGCGATCTATGTGAAGGGCGCGCCGGTGGTGTCCATCCCCATCGCGATCTGTCTGTTCTTCATGATGTATCCCATCATGGTGAAGATTGATTTCGGATCAGTCATTCGAGCGGGGAAGAGCGGCAAGCCGGTATTCCTGACGCTTTTTGTAAACTGGGCGATCAAGCCGTTTACGATGTACGGTATCGCGCTTCTGTTCCTCGGCGTTCTCTTCCGGGGACTGATCGGCGCGGAGGCCACCGATCTGGTGAAGATGCCCTTCGGACTGGACCTGGTCGCGGGCGCCACACACGGCGCGGGGACGGTGGTGCTGGTGGATGGCGTGAAGATGCTTCAGATTCCGCTTTGGCGGAGTTACTTTGCGGGATGCATTCTGCTCGGCATTGCGCCATGCACCGCGATGGTCCTGGTCTGGGGCTATCTGGCGCATGGCAATGACGGTCTGACGCTGGTGATGGTGGCCATCAATTCGCTGGCGATGCTGGTGCTGTACGGTCTGCTGGGTGGTTTTCTGCTGGGTGTGGGCAAGCTGCCGGTACCCTGGCAGGCGTTGGTCCTTTCCATTGCCATTTACGTGGCGTTGCCGCTGGTGGCGGGATACTTCTCCCGTAAATGGATCATTGCCGCCAAGGGCGAGACCTGGTTCAGGGAGAAGTTTCTGCATGTGCTCAGTCCCGTTTCGATCCTGGCCCTGTTGGTGACGCTGGTCCTCTTGTTCAGCTTCAAGGGGGAAATTATTCTGACGCAGCCCCTGACGATTTTGTGGATCGCCATCCCTCTGTTCATCCAGACGATGCTGATCTTCTGGATCGGCTATGGCCTGGCCAAAAAACTGAAGCTCTCTTATGCCGATGCGGCGCCTGCGGCCATGATTGGCGCGTCGAATCATTTCGAGGTGGCGATTGCCACGGCGACAATGCTCTTCGGTCTTTCATCGGGGGCGGCCCTGGCCACGGTGGTCGGCGTGCTCATTGAAGTGCCGGTGATGCTGTGGCTGGTCAAAATCTGTATGAAGACCGAACATTGGTTTCCGCATCGTTCTAGTTAACGAATAGGTCGCATGATGTAAACGTGATCAGCATACGATGTGAGGGCATTTCAGTAAATGCATGCATCGAGTAGCGAGAGGACTTCGTCGAGCAACGCTGGTGATGCCTGACCGATCTTCTTCACCTTGCGGGCGTGGAAATCGATTGACTTCACCTGATCAACCATGACGACACCGGTCACACTGTCGCTGTCGATTATGGCAAGGTGGAATGGATAATCACGCCGTGTGTTAGTGATCGGACACACAATTGCGAGTCCGGTATGCCGGTTGAAGAGGTCGTTGCTGATCACGAGGGCGGGCCTTCTCCCCTTCTGTTCGTGCCCCGATTGCGGATCGAAGGTAGCCGCGACGTAGTCGCCTTTCCGAGGGATGTAGGTCGGCACTACCATGCCTCCTTCCCGACGGGCTCTCCCCAATCAACCTCCTGCGGCTTGTAGTCGCGCGGAATTCTCGTGACCAACTCCTTCAGGTTGCATCTGCCGCGAACACGCTTTGCCGGGGCAATGACAATCACCCCGTCATGCACGGCGAGATCAACTTCGTCTCCGACCGAGATGTGGGCATCTTCGAGAACCTGCCGACTAAGCCTGAGTCCCTGGCTATTGCCCCAGCTTTGCACCTTTGTAATCATAATGACACCTCTAGAATGAATATCCTATGTATAGCCCGTGGCGCCCGGTGTTGTCCATTCTTTTTTGCTCATCTTTTCATGACGACTGGTCGCCTCGGCGCTCAGCGTGATGTGATCAGGACGAGTCCCTGGCCGGGGAGCAGGTCGTAGTGGAAGGGGCGCGGGAGATATTCCATACGTTCTCCGGGGGAGATATCCGTCAGCGCGGCCCCGGCCTGGATCAGGTCGCGCATGTTGTCGCAGTAGTAGGTGTTGTTGTTCCAGATGTCCTTGTTGAGGATCAGGAGCATTTCCTCCCGGGTGCGGGTCGAGGCCTTCCACATGACCATGATGTTGCCGTTGCTCGATGGCAAAAAGTGTGTCGGGCTGTCTTCCTGGAAGATTTTGTAGGTTTTCTTGATGGTGTTGACTTCGCGGATGAAGTCACGCAGGTCGATGCCGGTGTCCGCTTCCCAGTCGTCGGGCCGGGTTTCGACCACATGCAGTTTTTTGCGGAAGCCGTATTCAAAGCCGATGGGGACCATGACCCCGGCGGAGAAGAGGGCGGAAAAAAGATAGCGTTGTTTGAGGCCATTGATGTTGCCGCCGAGTTCTTCGCACAGGCGCGGGGTGTCGTGGCTTTCCGGAAAACTGATGGACGGGGAGGTCTCGCGGATGAGGTTGTATTGTTCCATCAGCCAGTTGCTGTTGAAATCCCACCATTTGGAACTGTTGAAAACATAGTCGAAGCCGGCGCGCGCAGTGTCGCTGGTCTGATCGGGGGTGCAGCCGAGGGTCTCGGCCAGAAAACAGACCTCCGGGTGTTTCGCTTTGGTTTCCCTGATCAGGCGTGTCCAGATGTCGTGCGGTAACTGGTAGGCGGCATCGCACCGGAAGCCCTCGAATCCCAGGGATATCAGGTGCGAGACGATTTTCATCAGGAATTTGAAGAGCCCTTCCCGGTCGCTGGTGTGTTCATGGTTGAATTTAGCCAGGTCGTCCCAGACCGTTTTGCGGTCGCCTCCTTCAATGCAGAAGGGGTGGGCAACGTGATCGCCTTCCCAGGCAAACCATTCGGGGTGCTCTTTGATCAGCGCGGAGTCCGCCGCGCAGTGATTGATGACCAAGTCGATCATGACCCTGAGCCCGCGTTTTTTGGCCGCCTTGAGCATGCCCTTGACCTGGTCCTCGGCGCTGAGGGGGCTGTCGGGGTCGACGAGCAGCGGATTGAAATCAAAATAATCGGACACCGAGTACAGGCTGCCGGACACGCCGGTCTTTTGGATTGGATTGATGAATATCCAGTCAAACGCCATATCCGCCGCGTGGTCAAAGTGTTGTTCCCATTTGGTAAAGGGTCCTGCGAGCAGGGGGAAGAGGTCGTATATAATCATAGGTTGTCCTTACGCTTTCCGGTTTATTCTGTTTATAGCATTGCACGCCGCTGTATCTTCGGCCTATACTTCCTGTGTAGTATATCTTTTATTGAAATACGAAACTTTTTTAATCAAGGAAGATGGATAAAAATGGCAACGATACAAGAGTATGTGAATGGGCTGCCGAACATATGCGGCGAAGAGAAAACGATTACGCGCGCGGCGCTGGATAATTCGGGGTCGCTGCTGGCGGGGAGCGGGATTGATTTCAAAAACATCCGGGCCTGCGCGGCGATCGCGCTGCACATGCAGCAACCGTTGATCCCGGCGGGCGGGGACCGGTTGGAGACCACGGAGCTGATCAGCAATCTCAAGTACATGATGGACCACCAGGATATCGGCGACAATCACAACGCCCCGGTTTTCGAGTGGTGCTACAAGCGCATCGGCGAATTTATTCCGCAATTGGTGGGCGAAGGCAAGAACCCGCGCGTGATGCTGGATTATTCCGGGTGCCTGTTGCATGGGTTGCGTCAGATGGGCGCCGATGATGTGATCAACAAGCTGCGCGCGATTACCAGCGATCCCGCGTACTGGCGTTGTGTGGAATGGTTGGGATGCCCCTGGAGCCACGCAGTGGCGCCGTCGACGCCGGTGCAGGATTTCCGGCTGCATGTGCAGGCCTGGCAGCAGTATTTCGCGGCGTTGTTCGGACTCGATGCCTTGAAGCGGGTGCGCGGCTTTTCTCCCGCCGAAATGGCGCTGCCCAATCAGCCCGACGTGGCCTATGAATTTGTCCGGACCCTCAAGGAGTGCGGCTACCAGTGGGTGCTGGTGCAGGAACATTCGGTGGAGCGGGTCGAAAACGGATGGGGCATCGAACAAAAACACCTGCCGCACCGGCTGGTCGTCACAAACTCCGAAGGAAAAACCCTCAGCATCATCGCCATCATCAAGACACAGGGTAGTGATACGAAACTGGTGGCGCAGATGCAGCCATACTACGAAGCGTTGAGCCTTTCGCGCTGGGAGCTGGCCGGCCAACAGGTCCCGCCGCTGGTCTCGCAGATCGGGGACGGCGAAAACGGGGGCGTGATGATGAATGAATTTCCGCCGAAGTACAACGAGGTGGCCGCTAATGCGTCCGGCTCGGATGTCCCGCTGGTCAATCCCTCCGAATACCTCGAGTATCTCTTCTCCCTGGGACTCACCGAAGAAGACTTCCCGGCCATCCAGCCGGTGAAGCAAAAGATGCTCTGGGACCGGTTCACCCCGGGCGATGGCGCCGAAAAGATGGCGAAGGTGATTGAGGAGATCAGAAAAGAGAATCATGAGTTTCACATGGATGGCGGAAGCTGGACGAATAATATTTCCTGGGTGCAAGGCTATGATAACGTGCTGGGTCCGATGGATAAACTCAGTGCCTTGTTCAATGAAAAAGTAATCAGGGCGGGCATCCCCACCACCGAAGAACGTTACCGCAAGGCGTTGTTCTATCTGTTGGTGTCGCAGACAAGCTGCTACCGCTACTGGGGGCAGGGCCTCTGGACCGATTACGCGCGCGAGATTTGTCGGCGCGGCATATCCATTCTGGAAAATGATTTTTAAATAACCACAGGTAGGCGCGGAACAGGCCCGACCGGCCGGTTCCCGCCAAGGAGGTGACACATGGCGAATGAAGTCTTTCATGCAACGGTTTTGAATCTGCACCAGCCACCCGGCAACCTGGACTACCTGCTCAAGAACCAGGAGTGGTCCGCGAAAGAAGTCTTGTACGCCATGGACCGCATACCGCGCTCTGTCTGGGGGTACGAGGATGTCGCCCGGGTGCACCTGGTGATGTCCGGCTCGCTGCTGGAAACCCTGTCGAGTCCCGGTTTTCAATCGCAGGTGTACGGGATTGTCAAATGCGGGGATCTGCTCTGGAACCTGCGGCACCCTTCGATCGACTTCCTGGCCACGGGCTATTATCACCCGGTGATGCCGCTGACCCCGGAGGCCGACCGGATAGAACATGTGGAACGTTGGCTCAAGATCGGACGGCACCTCTTTGATCGACAGCGGTTCTATGGATTCTGGCCCCCGGAAATGGGCTTCTGCATGGAAATGATCCCGATGCTCAAGAAGGCCGGGTTCCGATACGTCCTGGTCGACAGCGAGCACGTCGAGCCGCTGGAGGCCATGCGCTGGGAGGAAGTCCGCTATCGGCCGCACATTGCGAAGTACGACGGCGAAGAAATTATTGTGGTCGTCCGGGACCGGGACTTATCCAATGCCCAGGAATCGGGCATGGATATCGGCTGGTTCATGTATGAAGTCGAAGAACGGACCCGCTGGTGCGACTTCCCCGCGCTGGTGACCACATGCAGCGACGGCGACAACGGTGGTTGGTTCCGCAACACCAACATGGCCGCCAATTACTGGGGTGCCTTCTACAAGCCGCTAATGGACAAGGTCCGCAAAAACGAGGCCGGTTTCAGTCCCGCCTTCATCCATGAATACCTGAACATGTACGGCGCCGAAGGCGAAGTGAAGGTGCATACCGGGGCGTGGAACACCGGTTG
>RZZM01000090.1 GCA_009929845.1 Spartobacteria bacterium | reverse complement strand
TGGAGATCGCGGACGGCGAAGGCAAGGCGTTTTCTGGCTTCCGGGAAGTCGGGGCGCAGGTCGACGGCTTTCTGGAGGTGCGGGATGGCTTGTTCAGGCTGTCCGGCGTTCAGCAGGCCGGAGCCCAGGTTGAATTCTCCTTCAAAGGACGCGGGGTTGATCTCCACGGCTTGCTGGAAACAGGTCAGGGCCCGGACGGGGTCGCCCATCTGGAGATAGGCATTGCCCATGTTGTTGTGGGGATCGCTTTGATTGGGGTCCAGGACCAGTGATTCCCGGAAGGTCTCCACGGCCTGTTCATACTGCCGCTTGTGCAACTGCGCGATGCCGAGGTTGTTCCATCCGTCGGCATGGCTTGAGTCCAGGCGCAGCGCCAGATTCAACTCGTCAAGCGCAGCGTCGTACTGCCGGAGTTTGACGAGTGTTTTTCCAAGGTTATAGTGGGTTTTATAGGAGTCCGGGTACTGGTGGGCAAGTCGCTTAAATACCTCCGCGGCGTCCTGGTAGCGCTCCTGTTCATAATAGAGTTTTGCCAGGCGGTACTTGAAGGCGTAGGTTTCCGGACTGGCTTCCGAAATCTCACGCAGGATGCCTTCGGCCTCTTTGTAACGGCCCTCTTCACAAGCCGTCACGGCGCGAATGAAGTCGGTTCTCATCCAGACGGCCTCCATCGGATTACGCAGACTCTCGTTATCCGCGGGGACATCGCCACCGCCCCCGGAATATCCGAGGCTCGCCAGCACCTGCCGGTCCTTTTCGTCCAGCTCCACCTGCCCGCGCTCCGCTACGCGCATCCGGTTGGTATACTGATCGAGGCAAGCCGCCAGGGAGCGGGCGGTATCCCCGTGAATAGCGAGCAGGTTCTCGCGTTCCCGCGGGTCCGCCGCCAGGTCATACAACGCGTCTTCCGGCCCCTGGATGTATTTCCAAGTATTGGAAACAAGGCCGTACAACGGGCTCCAGTTGTATTCGAAGAACGGGAACGTGGTCTCCATGTAGACCGGCTTCGGGGTAAGGGGTTCATGGCGCAGGGCGGGAACGAGACTGCGCCCGCTGGAAGGCGGGACCTTCCAGTTCATCAGGTCGTTGACCGTCGCAAAGATATCCACCGCCGACACCACCTCCGGCGCGCGCAATCCGGCGGGGATACCGGGACCGGTCGCCAGGAGCGGCACATGCATGGTCGCGTCATACAGGAGCAGGCCGTGTTCTTCCTCCCCATGCTCCCCGAGGCCCTCGCCATGGTCTCCCATGGCAAGGATAATGGTGTTGTCCAGCAGATCGGCCTCCTGCAGAAACTGGATAATCCGCCCGATTTGATGGTCCATGAAGGCAATTTCATTGCCATAGGGATTTTCCGTAAAAAAATAGGGCCGGTGCGGATCAAAGAAATGCATCCAGCAGAAAAAGGGACCATCCTGATGCTCGCCCAACCATTGCAGGGCGGCGTCGGCCACTTCGTTACCCCGCCGGTAGCGGTACATGCGTTGCGCGTCGTATTCATATTCGGGGATATCCTGCTCATACTGATCATACAAGTCGAATCCCTGGTCCATGCCAAAGCGTTTATCAAGCACAAATGAAGCGACAAAAGCAGCCGTATTGTAGGCATGCGCCTGAAAGACCTCGGCGAGGGTCGTCACATCGGCGGGCAGGCCGGCCTCGCCATTGACCCGGCACCCGTGTTCCGGCGGATACCGACCGGTCATGATGGTGGCATGGGACGGGAGGGTCAGCGGGACATTGCAGTACGCGCGTTCAAATACAGCGCCGGAGCGTCCGATCGCATCCAGGGCAGGCGTCACATGTTGCGGATTATAGACGCCGAGGTGATCGGCGCGGGTGGTATCGAGGGTGATGAGGATCAGATTGTGCCGTGGACGGGTCAACACCCGCCATACAACGCTCGTTACGGCCAACAGCAGAAGGAATATTCCTGCGATATATAGGGTCTTTTTCATCATTTTGACTGTTCATGCACCTGCACACCATGCGTTTGTTGCAGCACAGGCCGAGGGTTCAGGATTCGGGGTGGTCTGTCAATCCCGTACGCAGGAAAATTGTGCGATTTGTATTTTCAATGCGTGCGGGACCCTGTATAAGGACAGGTGATTTAGGTTTGGTTCATGTGTATAAAGAAGGAGTAGGTAGGTATGAAAAAAATATTAGTTCTGTTGGTTTGCCTTATTTGTTTGATTCTCACCATGGCCGAAGCCCAGTTGTTCGGATATGACTACCGGATTCTGCATCGGTTTGAACATGCCGAACATGAGCTTTTGGGCCCCTCGCCTTTCAGTGGGGTTATCCGCGACGGGGACACCCTGTATGGCGCCACAATCAGTTTCCTTTACTATTTCACCAATGATCAGGAAGCCATATTTCGAATACAGACCGACGGGACAGGATTCACGAATCTGTATACCTTTAACGATTTTGATATTTACGGGGCACAACCCATGTCCGGTCTTCTCCTCTACCAGAACCGGCTGTTCTGCACGCCGAACCTCGGCGGACTCTATGATGGCGGCACAATCATTTCGATTGCGACTGACGGCAGCGATCTTCAGTTGCTGCACACCTTCGGTCAATTCAACGGGGACCAGGGACGCGCACAACCCGACACAAAAACAAAGCCCGTCCAAAACGCTGACGGCATGCATCCGATAACAACGCTGATTGAAGACAACAGCCTCTTATACGGCGCAACATCAGGAGGCGGCGAGTATGATGCCGGGGTCTTGTATTGCATCCAGCCCGACGGAGACAACTACCGCATACTGCATCATTTCGGCAGCGTGCCGGACGACGGGGAACAGCCCTCCATGGGCATGCTTGTGGCAGACAACTCCCGGATTTACGGCACGACAGGCGCTGGCGGGTACTATGACGCGGGAATATTATACAGCATACAGAAATCAGGTGATGATTACCGGGTACTTTACCATTTTGACCCGGTGAACGGAGGCGCCCCCATATTTTCACCGATTGCCGATGGTTCTACGCTCTATGGGACCTGCGGCTATGGCTATTATTCATACGATGGGGCCATTTACTCGATACAGAAAGACGGGACGGACTATAGAAACCTGCATGAGTTTGATGATGAAGAAGATAACGGCAGCCTCCCCTACTGCACCCTTCTCAGTGACGGCTCGCATCTCTACGGCACCACGGCCTATGGCGGCCCCTATTACTACGGCACCATCTTTGCCTTTAACAAAATCACCCATGACTTCACCATTCTGCATGGATTCGACGGAACCGACGGCATGCTGCCCATCGGCGGCCAGTTGCAGCTTTACCAGGGCCGACTCTACGGAACAACCTTTGCCACGGATGAAATATACCTGAGTGGCGGTCTGGTCTACTCCCTGGGGCTGGGCGGCATCATTCCGGGCGCCCATCACTTTGTGGAAACCACCTTCGAGCGCACCACCTCCTCGGGCGCGCGCTCTGCCGTTGAAATTGATATCACCGGCGAATATCCCGTCACCCCGCCGCGATACCTGGTCACCGCCATTGACCCGCCGACGCATGGAACAGCCGTCTATAACCCGGAAACCGGCGTGTTCACCTATACGCCCAACCGGAATTTCAGCGGCATCGACACCTTTGTGTTTTACGCGATGGACGGCTCGGAAGGCACGGTGACCATTTATGTGGAACCGGTGGCCGTGAAGGGTGACTTCGATGGCGACGGCGCGGCGGACCCGGCCGTCTTCTGGCTGCCGATGGGCGAATGGTTCATTGCGCAGAGCGCCTCGGGCCAGTTCCGCCACGAAACGTACGGATGGAACGGAACAGTACCGGCGGCGGCGGACTACGATGGCGACGGCATCATGGACCTGGCGGTCTACGATCCATCCACGCATAAGTGGTATGCTAAATTCAGCGGGACGATTCATTCGATCAACGGAATCGCCTGGGGCACGCAACCTGACGACATCCCTGTTCCGGCGGATTACGACGGGGACGGCATCGCCGACCTGGCGGTATACAGTCCGTCGACCGGGGAATGGAACATCCGGCGCAGCACTACCATGATGCCCTGGATATTGAACCTTGGCGTCACCAGCGGCACGCCCGCGCCCGCGGATTATGATGGCGACGGTGTGGCCGAACCGGCGGTCTACCATGCCCCGTCCGGCCAATGGACCATCTACCGGAAAGCGCCCTGGCCCTTGCGCGTTGTCAGTTGGGGCTGGAGCGGCGCGCTGCCCGTGCCCTCCGACTACGATGGCGACGGCATAGCGGATATCGCGGTCTTCGCCCCCTCCGTCGGCAACTGGTACATCCAGCAGAGCAGCACCCTGCAGACACGCATTCAGAACTGGGGCTGGGCGGAAACCACGCCGGTTCCGGCGGACTATGACAACGACGGCATGGACGATTTAGCGGTGTACCACCAGGCATCCGGTCACTGGTATATTCTCCAGAGCAAAACCTCGAATCCCCGTGTTGTCAACTGGGGCTGGAGCGAAGCCATCCCGGCCTTCCATTAAAATAAGCTCCAGGCGTCAGCCTGGCCGTTCGTTGTTCAGGCTTTAGCCTGCCGCGCGCGGAACGGAACAACGTAATATAAAGGCGCCTATTCCAAGCGGACGTTGGTGACCTCGATATCATCCACGTAGACGATTCCGGCCGCGTTTTCAAGGCCGATCATGAGGATGGTTTCATCGCCCTGCTTGACGCCGTTAACGTCGAAGGTAAACTCCGCCCAGTCGGTGTCCGCCTCCAGGTTGTGGGAGTCGTATCCCTTGAAGACATTATTGGACAGGCGGCGGGCCTGGAACTTCACATTGTGGTAGTCTTCCTCACCCTGTTCAAAGTTTTCGACCTTGATCCGCGCCTTGAAGACAAGGTCGCCCTCGTAGCCCTTGAACGACCACTTGAGGAAGGCGGAATCCTTCGTATTCCTGCGCTGGATCATCGCGCATTTATTATCTTCACCGCGGTAGATTTTCACCTTGTGGCCCTCCGTGATCCAGCGCCCAAGGCCTTTGGAAAAATCCTCTGTCAAAACCACTTCCTTGACCACCTCGGCGTATCCGTGCGCCACTCCGGTCAACACCAGGGCAAAGAAAACCGAACGGAGCATTTTTTCGTGCCGGCAAAACGTATACCTGTTCATCGCGAACCTCCATGCATTAACTGTTAACTGCGCCAAAAATATGTTATGCGTATCACATCATGTTTACACGTATCATATTTTTTTGCCGCCCGAAAGGTTTTTTTCTGATTTTCTTTCCAACTGCCTGCCCGGTAAACGGTTTAGAACAATCAATAAAAAAATCATTTTTTTATTCTGATGAGAAAACAATTAAAAAGTGGCATCCCCTCTTGACCCGTTCGGAAAATGGTTATATTACAGGCAGCTCTTATAACAATTTAAGTACGGCAAACGGGGGCGTGTCCCCCATTGAAACAACAATATTTTCAGGAGTTTGAATAGCATGAAGAAGAAAACAACGAAGATGACAGGCAAACAGATAGCGCGCACCGCCTCCGCATTGGTTCTGGGGTCCACCCTGGCGGCATCCGCCGGATGGGGCGCCAAGGGCGGCGCGTCCAAACCGACGGCGGATGCCGGCTATGAGGCGCTGGAGCAGACCTTCAGCAGCAACCAGGAAAAATACCGCGACCTGGTCAAAAAGTTGGAAGGTACGATTACCGAAGCGCAGGACAAGCTTACCAGGCTCCGCGCGGAACGCGACGATCTGAATGACGCGATCAAGGACCTGGAGCGTGAAAACCGCGATTTGATCGCGGCGCGCAACGAACAGCGCGCCGAACTGGAAGGACAGTTGAAGGCCAGCGAGGAAGTGGCTAACGAATTTCAGAAGCAGAAAGAATTGATGACGGCTGTGGAGGCCCGGTTGAAAGAACTGACCGGACGGATTCCGGTCTACGAGTCGGCATTGCAGAGCGAGAAGCAACTGGCCGAAATCCGCAAGAGCATGGAGGCGATGAAGGCGGACTTCGCACGGCAACTGGACGAAAAGGACAGCGCCATGGCCTCTGTGAAAACAGAACTCAACAACCAAAAAGCTGACTATACCGAGGCGGAAAAAAAGATCCGCAACGTGGTGACGGAGTCCGGGAAAATCGAGCAGGCCCTGCGTGGCACTGAAATGGTTATTGCCAGCCTGACCGCAAAGCTGGAGATCGAGCAAAAGAAGGCAAGCGTTGCAGAAAAAAGCTACCGCGACATGGAACGTACCTACGGCAAAATGGAAGCCGAACTTGTAAAGGAACGGTCCGACCGCCTGGCCCTTCAGGAACAAACCACGAAGCAGAATGAGCTGCTCAACCAGATCGAGTCTGAACTGGCCCAGATCAGGAAGGAAAAGGAAAGCGCCATCGCCGAGGCCCGCTCTTCGTTGGAACTGCTCGAAAGTTTCCTGGCCAAACATCAGGAACTGCTCGGCACCCTCCAGCGCAAACGTGACGACATAACCACCGTGCCGGCGTCTTAACCCCTGGCCAAAATTTGTTCAATTCAGTAATGCGTCAACGTCCCGTTTTTCATGGCCAGGCGCAGCGCCATCCTGAAGAGCCACATACTCGCCGGAATGGCCACGCATGAAAAGACCGCCAGGAAGAGCAGGTCAGGCCCCACATCACGCCAGCCCGCATCCATAAGCAGGCACAACCGCATGGCGTGCAGCGCGTGGGTCAGCGGTATCCAGTCGGCGATGTGCCGGAGCACCGGCGGCAGAATGGCTACCGGGAAAAGCACGCCTCCAAGCAGATTGGAGACCATCCCCACCGCGAAGGCCACGGGATCCCCCCGCTTGAAGACCAGCACAAACCCCGCCGAGAGAATGCCGAAGGGAAGAAACGACAGGATCGACAATACCAGCACGGTCAGGACCGTCGGCACATGGCCGACCTGAAGGTGAAGGTCGAACACAAACAAACCGAACAGAATATAGATCACCGCCTGCACTGTTGCCATAACATAGTTCCATGCAGACGACGCCAACAGAAAGGTGAAGGGGTTGACGGGAGTGGTCAGGATGGCCTCCAGCGTGCCCGTGACCTGTCCGTCCCGTATGATGTTGCTCAGGGAATGCAACGAAACCATCAGGTACCCGCCAAACGCCGTGCCGATTAATACAAACGAAAAATAGTTTCCTCCGTAGGGCGCAAGACAACCTTCAGCGCCCCGGCCCACCAACCGGGCAATGAAATAAGAGGACGCGGCTGCAAAGAAAATACCGAGGAGGTGGAGCAAAAAGGCAAATAGATAACTGACTTCGATTTTAGCGTCCTTGACCACAAAAGCGCGCATGGCGCGACAAAAGACGGATGTGGAACCTGCCCTTGGCCTCATGCGCGTCCCTCCCCTTCATCCCCCGCGTGCGCCTGCGTATACAAAGTAAAAATTTCGTCCAGCCCCAACGGTTCAAGGGATAAATGGGATGGGGCCTCCCTCATGTCGATGACGACCTGGAGAATAGCGGAAACCGTCGAAAAAGCGTCGCCCGGGATGACCATACGCAGGTGTGTTTCCGCATCAACCTGCTGTTGTGTCACCTCCAGGGCGTGTTGTGATTGGACAACGCGCATGAATGTATCCGGCACGCTGCGCGCGCGGAGTTTAAGCACCTGCGGCGCGGCAATGTTTTTACGGATCGTCGCCATATCGCCAATGAGTGAAATACGCCCCTGGTGCATAATGGCAATCCGGTCGCATAATTTTTCGGCCTCATCCATCTGATGGGTGATCAGCAGGATGGTCTTTCCCTCCTCGCGGCAAATCCGTCGAATCAACGTCCGCAGAATACCCGTCGAGGCCGGGTCCAGGCTCTTTCCCGGCTCGTCCAGGAGGAGCACCGGCGGATTATGCAGCAGCGCGCGGGCGATCCCCAACCGCTGTTTGATCCCGGTCGAATAGGTGTCCACACGACGCTCCAGATAGTCGCCCATCTCCAGCAATCGGCCCAATTCACCGATGCGTTCGGCGATCAATCGGTCCGGCATGCCGTGCAACCGGGCGAAAAAGATCAGGTTGTCCCTCCCAGAGAGCCGCCAGAAGAAACTGCGCTCCTCGCCAGCCACCAGGCCGATCATTTTTTTAAGCGCGGACGTATGGGCGATGGGGACCTGCGCAACCGTAGCGCTGCCGTCGTCCGGCGTAATAAGCCCCGCCAGCATCCGGACCAGCGTGGTCTTGCCCGCCCCGTTGGGTCCGAGCAGACCAAACAACTCGCCCTCGCGGATGGACAGGTCCACCCCGCGGACCACCGGACGTTTGGCCTGGGGCCAAAGAACACGTATCCGACGTCTCCACCCTATCGTGGAATCAAACCCCTTGCTCAGGCCCTGTGTTTTGATTACTTCGCTCATACAATTCAGGGATTACCATACCGAACTCAGCGCAAACACGCGAACATTTCTTCAAGAATTTACCCCCGAAAAAATCAACCAAAGAACAGAAATGGCATTTATGCAATAGGTAGTTGATAAGTATCTCGCACATTTATATATTTTACAGTAATAACATTACCGCATATCGTATGGTGATTGAATGAAGATGAAAATAAAAAAGCTGGCAACCGTGCAGATGGGATACTCGTTCAGGACCCGTCTCGAAGTCTCGGATGATGGCGGGGTTGCGGTTATTCAGATGAAGGATCTTCTGGATACGAATACGGTCTGCTGTGATGAGTTGGTTAGAATCAATATGGATGCCGTGAAAGAGCACCACCTCGCACAAAGAGGCGATCTGGTCTTCAGGTCTCGCGGTCTTGTGACCACGGCAGCGGTTCTTCTCGAAAATCCGGGCAAGGCCGTTGTCGCCGCTCCTTTATTACGAATACGGGTGACGAAGCCGGACAAGATTTTACCCGAGTATCTGAACTGGTACATCAGCCAGCGGGATGCGCAGATTTTTTTGACCAGCCGGGCCAAGGGGACGGTTCAGAAAATGATCAGCAAGCAGGCCATTGAAGAGCTGGAGGTGGCGCTGCCAAGTCTGGAAAAACAGACAACCATCGTAGAGCTGGCCGCGCTGTCTGCTCGTGAACAAACCCTGCTTCATAGGCTGGCCGATAAACAGGAACAATACATTTCAACAGTACTTATGCAGTTTGCCGCCACAGATGGAAAGAAAGGAACCACAGATGGACACAGGTAAACACAGATTCTTGTATAAGGAAGAAACGCATCAAAATATCGGGTGCGCATTTGAGGTGTTGAACACGCCGGGGCATGGTTTGATCGAAAAACCGTATGAGAATGCTCTGGTGGTTGAGTTTGGATTGAGGAAGATACTGGCACTATAAAAGTCATCTGTGTGAATCTGTGTCCATCTGTGGTTACATACTAAGGAGCATTAAAATGAATAAGATTGATCAGAAAGACATCAACAATGCGGCGTGGGCGGCGTGCGACACCTTCCGGGGTGTTGTTGATCCGGCGCAGTACAAAGACTACATCCTTGTGATGCTGTTTTTGAAATACATCTCCGATGTATGGCAGGACCACTACTCAGCGTATCAGAAACAGTATGGCGACGACGATGTCCGTATCCGCCGCAAGCTCGAGCGTGAACGTTTTGTTCTCCCGGTGGTGAAACTCACCGAAAAGAACGACGAAACCGGCATCGAGACGGTTCTGGATGAATTCCCCGCCACCTATTACAGCCTGTATGAACGCCGGTCCGCCGCCAACATCGGTGAGTTGATCAACATTGTGCTCGACCATATTGAAGAAAGCAACAAGGCCAAATTAGAAGGTGTATTCCGTAATATCGACTTCAACAGCGAGTCCAACCTCGGGCGGACGAAAGATCGCAACAAGCGCCTTAAAACCTTGCTGGAAGATTTCAACAAGCCACAGCTTAGCATGAAGCCCAGCCTCGTTTCCGAGGATGTCATCGGGAACACCTACATCTACCTGATTGAGCGCTTCGCCTCCGACTCCGGAAAGAAGGCCGGAGAGTTCTTTACCCCGCTCAAGGTAACCGAGCTGGTGGCCAAACTGGCTGGCCCGAAGCCGGGCGACCGCATCTGTGACCCGGCCTGCGGATCGGGCGGCCTTTTGGTTCAGGCGGCCCAGGAGGTGGCCCGCAATGCGGACAACGCTCAGGAAAAGCGCAACTTTGCCCTTTTCGGACATGAGTCCAACGGCAGCACATGGGCGCTTTGCCGCATGAACATGTTCCTGCACAGCTTCGACAGCGCCAGGATCGAATGGTGCGACACCCTGAACAGCCCGCTGCTGATTGAAAATGACCGGCTCATGAAATTCAATTGCGTGGTGGCCAATCCACCCTTCTCACTGGATAAGTGGGGCGCCGAGAATGCCGAGAGCGATCAGTACAACCGTTTCTGGCGCGGGGTTCCGCCGAAGAGTAAAGGCGACTGGGCCTTTATCAGCCACATGGTGGAAACCGCCCTGGAAAAGCAGGGCCGCGTCGCTGTGGTGGTTCCCCATGGCGTGTTGTTCCGTGGCGCAGCCGAAGGCCGTATCCGCACCAAAATGATCGAGGAAAACCTGCTGGATGCCGTGATCGGCCTGCCGGGCAACCTGTTTCCTACCACCAACATTCCGGTGGCGATTCTGGTCTTTGATAGGAGCAGAGAGAAACCACAGATGGACACAGATGGACACAGATCGGATGTGATTTTTATTGATGCGAGTCGGGAGTTTGTTTCGGGGAAGAATCAGAATGCGCTGAATGAGGAGCATATCGACAAGATCATGCGCACCTACAAGGAACGCAAAGAGATCGAGAAGTACGCACACCTGGCTCCATTCGCCGAAATCAAGGAAAACGACTTCAACCTCAACATCCCCCGCTATGTGGACACCTTTGAGGAGGAAGAGGAAATCGACATCGATGCGGTGCAGGTGGAAATTGACGATCTGGAAAAACAGCTCGTGGAAGTCCGCAGGCAGATGGCGGAAAAACTACAGCAAATTCAGAGGTAACCACAGATGGACACGGATAGACACAGATATAACCGAACCATTTTCGTGGCGTCAGGAAAATGGTCAGTGCAGGAGGGTTTTTAGATGAGCAATAAAGAGATATTTCTGCATTTCGCAGACATAATAACTTTATACCGCCATATAATAATGCTATAACGTAATTATGAAAACAATTGATTTCGATATACTAGATGCATCCTTATCGCTTTTGGAGGCAAGACTTCGAATAGCAGGCAGCGAGCCGCTTCAGTTGGTTGTTTGTGGCGGGTCTGCGTTGGTGGCAACACGATTGGTCCTGCGGACAACTAAGGATGTTGATATTCTTGCATACATTGATGCGGCCAATCAAATGCAGGATCCTGACCCTATGCCGGATGTGCTGGTTAACGCGGCCCGGGTTGTTGCAGAGACACTAAATCTACCAGAAGACTGGTTGAACACCGGCCCTGCCGATTTATTCCGCATGGGTCTTCCTGACGGATTTGCATGCCGACTGATAGAAAGAAAGTTTGGGCCCATCCTTCGCGTTCATTTCATCAGCCGGATTGATCAAATACACTTCAAGCTATATGCATCTGTTGACAGAGGCGGTTACCACATTGATGATTTAATGGCGTTGAAGCCAACGACCAAAGAAATGGTCCAGGCTGCCAAGTGGTCGACAACGCATGATGTTTCAGAAGGCTATGTTATGTTACTTAAAAACCTGCTAACCCAGTTAGGATTTGATGATGCCACTCGAGAGCTTTAAACATGAAATGCTGGATTTATTATTGCAATTCCTTTGGCGGCAATGGTCCGCACTGGGAGTGGCCGGACAGAGTGAATGCGACGATTCATGGGTCATAGATCCAGAAGCACTGCTTCTGTTCTCTGCCACAATTACACGATATGATCAGCGGTTGTTTGATGAAATACTGGATTGGGTCGTTTGCAATGAACGCTTTATTAATGTCCAACGATTAAAACAGTTGTTGAAAACAGAAAATTTTTCTTCAGGGCAGGTGCTGACGGCCATTGCAAAACATGTTGTTCGCGAAAAATCGGCGCCAAGCTGGAAGAAGCTGGCGCGGTCTGATCATGCCGACAGCAAGGAGCAAGCACTGTTCTATCTGAAAACAGGTAAGCCTATGCCTGTCGTCGGAGATAAAGACGAACCCTTTCTGACGTGCGGGTTTGCGCGGAACCCGGTGCAGTTGCGAAAACTATCCAAGCCATTTTCAAAAAATACGATTCCTGCTTTGTTGCTCCAGCTCCGAGGGCTGATGGGCACCAATTCCAGGGCTGAAATCCTGCTGTATTTATTAATCAATGAACAGGGAACCATTCAAGAGATCGCCGATCAAACGGGATATGCCTGGCGTTCCGTTCAGGATGTCCTCTTTGAAATGGGCCATTCTCCTGTCATCCATTTTCCGGAAACCAAAAAAGGCCGGGTTTACTACATCCACTCAAAACCCTGGCAGGACATGTTTTCCATCGATAGGTTGAATAAGATTCAGTGGATTTGCTGGCCGCCCCTGTTCAGGGCGCTGGAACTTATCTGGCTAAAACTGCAGGATGCAGAATTTGTAAACCTGTCGACACTGGAACAGGCTGCAGAAATCAAAAGGATGATGGATTCCGAAGTTATTCCTCGCCTAACGAAGGCCGGTTTCGGATCAGAACTGCATAAAATATCCGGCGTCTGGGGAGAGCAATATCTCGATGATTGGCTGAAGGTTATGAAAGCTGTTTTAGAACGATTGTCACGCACGGGCGGTTAAGGAGGAACCGCGAATGAACACGAATTTACACGAATGTTTTTTTGAACCACGGAATACACGGAGTTTTGAGGGCGTTTTGCATTTTTCCAATGGTTGGAAAAAACATTCCAAAAGTTTCCAATGGTTGGAAAATTCCGCCAAAAAGTTTCCAATGATTGGAAAAATCGCCAAAAAAGTTTCCAATGATTGGAAGTTTTTAAAACGGCTATATTCCGGTCCGAACGAGCCTTTCCTTCTGTGTTTTCCGTGTGTTCCGTGGTTGACCGCGACTGCGTCGAATGATGAATGCTTAGTGCCGATTGCTGACCGCCGAAGGCAGAGGCTGGAACAAGGCGACAGCAAGGAGAGTAGCGACTGGCAATTGATTTCAACTCATCTCTCATCATTTATAACTCATAACTCGCCAAAGGCGATAGCCGCATACGTATTGCTCAAGGAGATTCAGCGATGAGGAGATCGTTTTCAATACCATTGGACTGGCAGCATACTCATCTAAGTGATGTGTGTGTGAAAATAACAGACGGAACACACGATACTCCAACACCAACGAAGTTTGGAGTGCCTTATATAACGGCGATACACGTTAAGGATGCTGAAATTGCTTTTGGCAATTGCTACTATCTTTCATCGGAAGACCATGCCGTTATATACAGAAGATGCAATCCACAATGTGATGATGTGCTAATTGTTAATATAGGTGCAGGAACCGCCACACCAGCAAGGGTAAAAGTTGATTTCGAATTCAGCATGAAAAATGTAGCATTGCTAAAGCCAGATAAGTCAAAACTCTCAGGGCATTATCTTGAACAATATCAACTACACAATAAACCAAGGCTTTTTCACCGACTGACAAGTGGAGGAGCTCAACCCTTTCTCTCCCTCAAGCAACTAGGCAAACTTCCCATTATTCTCCCCCCTCTCCCCGAACAAAAAGCCATTGCCGATCTGCTGTCCACCTGGGATGAGGCCATCGAGAAAACCGAACGGCTGATTCATGCGAAGGAAGCCAACTTAAAGGGCCAGATTCAAAGAATAATGGGGAAAGAGGCTATTGATGCAAATGGCTGGTCAATAGTCCATTTGGGTGATCTTTTTTCCGAAGTAACACGCAAGGTTGGCCAAAAAGAATTAACGCCCTACAGCATCTCTGCCGGTATTGGATTTGTGTCTCAGCGCGAAAAATGGGGCAAAGATATCTCCGGTTCTCAGCACAAGAATTACATACACCTTAACGCTGGTGAATTCTCTTATAACAAGGGAAATTCAAAGCGTTACCAGCAAGGGTGCGTTTATCTGCTTAAAGATGGGGAAATCTGCGTTCCCAACGTATTTATCAGCTTTAAGCCGAAAGCAAAGAATGTTGTTCCTGAGTTCTTCGAACACTACTTCATTGCCGATTATCACGCCCGTGAATTGAAACGATACATCACAAGCGGTGCCCGATCGGATGGGCTTCTCAATCTAAATAAGAAGGACTTCTTCAAAATAATGGTTCCCTGCCCATCCCCAGAAGAGCAAAAAGCCATTGCCGAAGCGCTGTCCGCATCACAGCAGGAAATCGACCTACTAAAACAGCTCGCAGACAAATACAAAACCCAGAAACGCGGTCTGATGCAGAAGATGCTCACCGGCGAATGGCGGGTAAAAGATGAGGTGGTTAAGTCGTATGAATGAGCGAATCACCCCCGGGAACGCGGAGTCCCAGCTCCGCCCTAATGCGAACGCCTCCACTGCTGCGGAGCTGGGGCTCCGCATTCCCGGCAAAGCGTTCTGGATGCCGGACTATTGGGATCGTTATATCCGGAATGAGAAACATAATTATTCGGTGATCGAATATATTCACCACAACCCAATTAAGGCTGGTTTATGCATTAGTCTGAATCAATGGCTTTGGAGCAGTATACATTTTATAAAACCTGAAACCGTTGAAAGGGACTTTTCCCATGACTCAAGAATCCCAAACCAGCGGCTACCCAAATGATGAGGTATGAATGATGAATGATAATTTAAACGACAAAGATGGAAACATGGAAGTATCCAAGGGGCAGTTTCTGGTCTATCAGGCCGAAGACGGCAAATTGAAGCTGGATGTGCGGTTTGAGGATGAGTCGGTCTGGTTGTCTCAACGCTTAATGGCAGCGCTTTTTCAGAAGGATGTCCGCACGATAAGTGAGCATATTCAAAATGTGTATGATGAAGGTGAATTGGTTCCTGAAGCAACTATCCGGAAATTCCGGATAGTTCAAAAAGAGGGAAAACGAGACGTTGCCCGCATGGTCGACTTTTACAATCTGGATATGATTATCTCGGTTGGCTATCGGGTAAAAAGCCATGTGGCGACCCGCTTCCGCATCTGGGCCACACAACAACTGACCGAGTTTATTAATGAGAAGTTTCACACGCAACGCCTTTCGGAATCGGCTAAACAACTCAGCGACTTTGACCACGCCGTCAATCACATCGAATCCACCAAAGAGCAAAAGAAGAACAATGATGAAGGCTGAATTTAACCACGAAAGGCACGAACTATACGAAAGAATAAATCCTTTTCGTGCTTTTTGTGTTTTTCGTGGGTCCAAACCTTTCGCGCCATTCGCGTGTTTCGCGGTTAAAAAGGAGTTCTGCCCATGACTAAAGAAGCCCAAAACAGCGGCTTTGCCGAATGATGAGGTATGAGTTATGAAGGATGAATTCAAAAAAAGCTTAATCAATCAACACTCAGACGATCTGCTTCGAGATTTAAAGTCCCTGATCGAGCAGGGGCGGAAACAGGCCTTCGTGGCGGTGAACAGTGCACTGACCGTCACCTATTGGCGTGTGGGAAAACGGATCAATGAAGAGGTGCTCCATGGTGAGCGGGCTGAATATGGGAAACTGGTAATCCCTTCGTTGGCAAAAGAGCTGGTTGCACATTATGGAAAAAGTTTTGAAGCCAAAAATCTGCGACGCATGATGCAGTTTGCGGAGGTTTTTCCTGATTTTGAGATTGTCGTTCCGCTGGCACGACAATTGAGTTGGTCGCACTTTCTGGCGTTGATTCCCTTGAAATCGTCCGAAAGCCGACTGTTTTACGCTCAAGTGGCAGGTGAGTCTGGCTGGAGCAAACGCGAACTGCGGCATCAGATCGAGCGTAAAGCTTTTTAAACGCTCCAAAATTGCTGACACTAAACTGGTGATGGCGAAGGCCGACCATCTTGGCGGGCACTTCAAGGATCCATATTTTCTCGATTTTCTGGGACTGACGGACGGTTACCTGGAAAACGATCTGGAACGTGCTCTTCTGAAAGAGCTGGAGCTTTTTATTCTGGAACTGGGCAAAGGTTTTGCCTTTGTCGAACGGCAGAAACGGATGATTATCGACGGGTGCGGACGCCGGTGCGAAAATGTAGGAATTTGGCCGGTTTGAAAATGTAGGAAGAAATCTGTTAAGGTAAATAGCTCGAATCATTCTTGGATTTG
>RZZM01000457.1 GCA_009929845.1 Spartobacteria bacterium | reverse complement strand
TATTGAAACGATCAAGCCGGATATCGTATTGCAGGTCATGAATGACCGGGCCTTGCGGGTGCCCCTGCGCTATGCGGACCGCATTCGTGGCGACCTGGCTGTGAAGCGGTTCGCCACGTCCACGAATATGCTGATGCAGATAAACGCGCAGACCGGATTTGGGTCCATCCTTCCGTTGTACCAGGTGGACACGCATGCCGAGTCGGACGGACTGCATGTGAAGGCGACCGGGAAAAGTCCGGGCCTCTCCATCCCCCTGGCGTTTGATGTGACCGACTATCTGCCGTTCATCCGGCTGCGCATCCGGGCGCCGCGTCAGACACGGATGGCGTTGCACTGGGACCACAACGGGGAATACAACGACTACTACCGCTTGCGCGCCCCGTTGAACGAGGGTGTCAATGAAATCATATTCCCGTTGTATGACTATACCATGCAGGGGCCCCTGAAGCTTTTCATTGGCGGGCATCCGGGAGATTATTTGCTTGAATCGGTTGAAGTCCGGGGGCTGTCCCGCTAGACTGGAGCGCTATGCAGAATCAAAGGATACAGCACGGCATACTGATAACCGCCATTCTCCTGTGCATGGCGGCGGTGGGGGTGGCGCATCTGAATACACTGACGTATGTGAGTGGCCAGGACCCGTTCATGTATCTGCGCCTGGCCAATCGAATGGCCTCGGCGGGAACGGTCGGGGCGGCGCTTCAACACCTCAAGGACGCTCCGTTCCTGCCGGTTTATCCGGCGCTGCTGGCCGGCAGCATCAAGCTGTTCGGCCCCTTTGCGCCGTACTGGTTTAACATGGCGCTCTTTATGTGCCTGGTTCCCGTTCTGGGCTTCCTGCTGCGTTTTCTGCTGCGGGACATCTGGGCCGCGGTGATTGCGCTGTTGGCGGTCTGCCTGTTGTTGCTTGGTGGCTATCCCCTGAACGCGCACTTCCTGCTGTATCCATTTCGTGAACTGCCCGCCATGCTTTTTATGGTGGCGGGCATGGCGTGCTTCTACCGGGGAAGCGAAAGTAAGTATCGCGGTTTATGGCTGATGGTGGGCGCCGGGATATGTTTTATCCTGGCGATCCTCATGCGTGAGCCGTCGGTGTTTGCCGTGGCCGGTCCGGTGTGCTGGCTGCTGTTCGGGTTCCAGGCGCCCGGACGCGAAAAGGCGCAACGGCTGTTGTGGTTTGCCCTGCCCTGGCTGGTCGCTTTTCTGGTGTGGTCGTGTTTTGTCATGCTGACAGGCAAGATGGTGTCGCCGCAATTCACCAGTTGGTCGCGCATCCTGCTGACCCTGGGTCCGGTCAACCTGGCAAGGCAGTTTGGCGTGAACGCGCGCGCCATGCTGGGATTCTTCCCGGATGAGTTCGGATGGATACTGCTGGCGCTGACCATCCTCGGGATATGGCGTGAACGCCGGAACACGCGCCTGCTTTCCGCCTTTCTTGTGCCGGCGCTACTGTTCTTTGTGTTCTATGCCTTCTACGAGGCGCACCGTCGCTATTTTCTGAATGTGGTGATTTTCAGCGCGGTGTTCGCCGGGCCGGGGATCATGCTCGCGGTCGATGCCGCGCGCCGGGGCCTGCCCCGTCCGGTCCGCGTCTGGCTACCGGTGCTGCCGGTTGTTGTGCTGACGGTATGCCTGGGGCACGCCGTCGGCCGGTTGCACCCCTGGGGCCCGTCGGTTTCCATGAAACAGGCCCGGCAGTTCAGGGAAACATTAAGCGCGACCGCCCGGGCGGGTGATGTGGTTTTCATTGATCCGCGGTGCCGGTACATGGTCGACGCGGTTGTCTCCCTGACGGATTTAAATGTGGCGCATCCCAGGGCGTCCGCGCGTGTAGTGCACACGGGCGGTCATTACCTGTACGCGGCCCCGCTCAACGAGGCCTGTTTCTACCGGGGAGACGCATTGCGCAAGTACGACGGGGTGAACGGCGGGGCCCTGATCCGGCATTTTGCGGACATGCGGGCCTGTAAAACCGAAGAGGGCATACCGATGGATGTCGCCATCGGGGAGGCCCGGTTCCGGTTGTACCAGGTGACGCCCTGGATAACCCGCCGCATCATTAAACCCCTGTCCTGTTCCTCGCCCTCGAATCGTGTGATGTGGCTGGATTTCGGAAATCCCGCGGCCGCGTGCGCGCGCACAGTACGCCTGCTGGACCCTGCCTTCCGTGAGCAGCAGGTCTGGGAGGGAATTCACACCGGCGGCCTTCACGCCTTTGTGCTGCCGGATGCCCCGACAGACAACGCCGTCGGCCATGTCGAGGTCTTTTCGGAATGCCCCCTGCCGTCGGACTTCCTGGTCGGGTGCGTATCCGATGGCGAGTTCATGGAATGGCCGCTGGATGCCGACCGCGCGGTGTCCGTGCAGGCCTGTTTTCAGGCGCCGTTTTTACCCGTCGACACCGACGACAAATATGCCGCTGTATTCAACCGGGGCGGCGCCATTCACTTGCCGCCGGTACACAGTCCCGGGCCCTACCGGATGGAGGTTCGGCTGATCAAACGCGTCGGCAAACCCATGCCGCGGGAGGCGCGCATCACTTTTGAGCATTATGGCGCGATCCTGGTGGACAAGTCGATATCGCTGGACGGCTCGCGCACCTGGAGCCTGTTGCAGCTCCCGCCGACCGACGAACAGGAGCAGGCCCTGGCGCTGGCCGTGGACCCGCCGGACTGTCATGGGAATTTCCTGCGGATCGAAGAGATGGCCATCGCCATCAAGAGGGGGGAGTAGCGTATGCGCATTTTGTTTCTATCGTGGAATTTTCCGCCGACGCTGGGGGGGATCGAATATGTGGTGGGGCATCTTTTTGCCGGCCTGCGCAAAGAGAACGAGGTGCGGATGGTCACGGGCTTTCACCGGGATGCGCGGCCGGAGGAGGATGTTATTCGTTGTTCCCGCGGCGGGCTGAAGGCCTATGTGCCCTTTGCCTTCCTACGGGGGGCGGCGCTGTGCCGGCGCTTTAAGCCGGATATCATCGTCTGCGGCAGTGTCGTTCCCGCGCCCGCCGCCTGGATGTTGGCTGTCCTGTTCCGTATTCCGTATGTGGTTCTCATGCATGGCAGCGATATTCTCTACCCCGGCCGGCTGTACCAATTTGTTGTTAAATGGGTGATCAAACGGGCCACCCGGCTCTCGGCAAACAGCGAACAGACCCGGCAGCTTCTGATCCAGGCGGGCATGAACCCGGAAATCATCGACGTGGTACACCCCGGAGTCTGTATTGAAGAATTTGAACACCCGCCCGAAACGGGGGCGGAAGCGGTGCTGGAACAGGTCAGGGGCCGTCGGGTCCTGATGACAGTGGGGCGCTTGATCCGCCGCAAGGGGGTGCTGGATTTTGTGGAGAACGTCATGCCGGACCTGGCGCGCGCCTATCCGGATGTGGTCTACCTGGTGGTGGGCGACGACGCGCGCGCCTCCCTCGTGCACAAGGAGCGCCTGCGCGACCGCGTGCAGACAGCGATCGAGCGC
>RZZM01000456.1 GCA_009929845.1 Spartobacteria bacterium | reverse complement strand
CTGCTGCGCGCCCCTGGACCTTTCCGGCGCGGGGAATATCACTAACGATCCGGACTTCATTCAGGCGCCTCTCGGCAACTATCGGCTGGGGCGGCTCTCGCCGTGCATCGACGCGGGCACCAACCTGGCCGGGGCAAACATCGACCTGGATGGCGTGCCCCGACCGGTGGACGCGCGCCACGCCGGCACGGACGCCACTGACATCGGCGCCTATGAGTACCACGGGCTCGGGATCAATGATTTCGATCTCGACGGCGTTTCCGACCTGGCCGTGTTCTGGCCGGAAGAAGGCCAATGGTATGTGCGGCGCAGCAGCGACGGCGCCCTCTGGCAAACGCAGTTCGGCTGGAGCGCGGTGTATCCGCTGGCGGAAAACTACACCGGCCACGGGCGAACGCAACCAGCCGTGTTCTGGCCGGACGAAGCCACCTGGTATGCGCGCGAGGAGGACGGCAGCGCCGCGATCACGCCATGGGGCTGGAACGGCGCGGTGCCTGTGCCGGCCGATTATGACGGCGACGGACGTGCCGACGTGGCGGTCTTCAGTCGCGCCACGGGCGATTGGCACATCCACATGAGCGGCGTGGGCCGGTCGATGGTTCTGAACTGGGGGTGGAACGGTGTGATCCCGGCGCCGGCCGATTATGACGGTGACGGCGCGGCGGACCTGGCCGTGTACTGGCGCGCGCAGGGTCTCTGGTACATCCGATACAGCAGCGGCGGCTCGGCGCAGCTCAACTGGGGCTGGAACGCGACCTGGCCGTTCCCGTGCGACTACGACGGAGACGGACGCAGCGATCCGGCGGTCTACTGGCCCGATGGCGGGATGTGGTATGTCCTGCTGAGCAGCGGCGGCGGCATCATGCAGCGCTTCGGCGGGGACGTGACCGAACCCATTCCGGGCGACTATGATGGGGACGGCATAGCCGACTTGTGCGTCTATGATCAACCCCATGGCCGCTGGTATATCCGACGCAGCAGCGACGGCATGGCCTGGGAACAAGACTGGGGCTGGTCGGACGCCTTTGCCGTTGCGCCCCAGCCGTGGATCAACTGGCTGGCGGAATTCTAAGCCGCCACCCGACCGGACATCAAGGCCTCCGTGAGCCGGGTGGATGTGACCGCCAATACGGCCACCACCAATCTGGTGGTATCATTCGCCTCCGAGCCGCATCGTCTGTACACCTTGCAATATCGCACTGATTTGCGCTCCGGAAGCTGGAGTAACGTCGCCGCGGAATGTAAAGGCAGCGGCTCCCCCATTCCCCTGACCAACGACTGGCCCGCATCCACCGGATATTACCGGCTTAAGATTCAGGCGCCCTGAACAGTCTCCTGACATTTTCAAGAAACAATCTTGCACGCGCGGGCTTTTTTCTGTTCACTTCGTGAAAACATACGTCGGTATGTGGAGATAACTATGGCGAGAATATTACTGGTCGATGACGAAGAAGAGATGGTTTATAATTTGAGCGCGCTGTTGCGGCATGAAGGGTACCAGGTGGAGGCGGTCTGTGACGGACTGGAAGCCATGAACCGGTTGCAGTCGACCGCGATTTACGATGTACTGGTGAGCGACCTGAACATGGCCCCGGTGGACGGCATGGAGGTCGTGCGGACCGCGCGGGCGGAACGTCCCGAGCTGGAGATCATCGTCGTTTCCGGCGAACTGGTTGACGGTGAGAATGACGAACTGCGGGAACTTGGTTGCCGCGTGCAGATATCCAAGCCATTCAACGCGGAAGATGTCCTGCTCGCGGTGCGACAGGTCACCTCCTGAGACCCTATCTTGAAGGACGGCAGAACATGATTGGTGGCGAGAAACCGTATACCCTGGACCGCATCGTCCGCATTTCGCTGGGCGCGGGTTTGATCTGGGGCCTGATCTGGCTGTTGGGGTACCTCAGCGACGCGCTCATTCCTTTTGCCATTGCCCTGCTGCTGGCCTACCTGATGAATCCGCTGGTGGTTCTTGTGCAAAAAAAGATTCCGCACCGGCTGACCGCGGTACTGGTCAGCCTGGCGCTGGTGTCCGCGGCGCTCACCCTCGCGGGCATGCTGCTGGTCCCCCGCATTCTGCTTGAAATCGACAACATGAGCCGCATCCTCAAGGATGTGGTCACCAACTCCGACGTTGCCCGACGCGCGCTCGCCTATCTGCCCCCCGACCTCTGGAATGCCTTCAAGGACTATCTTTCCAGCGAACAGGTGCAGGAGTTTTTTGAAACCGAAAAATTCCGGGATGTGGTATTCAACTTCAGCAAAAAGGCGTTACCGGGTGTCTGGGGCGTGATCTCCGGCACGGCCTCCGTAGTCATGTGGCTGGTGGGATTGACGGTTATCCTGCTGTACCTGGTTTTCCTGCTGCTGGATTACCCGCACATCAAAGCCACCTGGAAGCAGCTTCTTCCCCCGCAATACCGGGCGCCGATCCTGGGTTTTGTGGAGGACTTCAGCGTGGCCATGCACCGCTACTTCCGCGGACAGGCCAGCATCGCCGGACTGGTCGGGATCATGTTCGCCATCGGCTTCGCGCTCATCGGCCTGCCCATGGGGATTGTCCTGGGCCTGTTCATCGGACTGCTCAACATGGTCCCCTACCTGCAGATCATCGGCCTCATTCCCGCCTGCCTGTTCGGTATTCTCAAGGCCCTCGAAACCGGCTCCAGCATCTGGCTGATGCTGGGGTTGGTGACCCTGGTATTTGTTGTGGTGCAATCCATCCAGGACGGCATCCTTGTCCCCCGGATCATGGGGAAGGTAACCGGCATGAGCCCCGCCATTATCCTCCTTTCCCTGTCGGTCTGGGGTAAACTGCTCGGATTTTTCGGGTTGCTGCTCGCGCTGCCCATGTCCTGTATCCTGTGGACCTACTACCAGCGTTATGTACTGGGCGTACGCGCCGACAACACGCCGACGCCCCCCGCCGAGGACCATCCGCGACCCGTCCCCTCCGCCAAAAAGAAAAAAAAGGCGCCATGACGATAGCCCCGGAAGACAAAATCTGGCGCGAACCCTTCACCGTGCGCGCCTACGAAACGGACCATGAACGACTGGGCACGATTCAGACGATCTGCAACTACTTTCAGGAAGCGGCCTCCAACCATGCCGGAAAACTACAGGTATCGATCACACAATGGGACCGGCAGCGCCTCACCTGGGTTTTGGGCCGCCTGCATATCCGCGTGGACCGGTTTCCCCGCTGGCAGGAGACGGTCACCCTGACCACCTATCCGTCCGGCGGCAACCGCCTGTACGCCTTCCGTGATTTTGAAATCACCGTCGGCGGCGAGCGCCTGGCCACCGGCACAAGCGCGTGGATCGTGCTTGATACGCAGCGGCGTCGCCCGGTGCGTGTTCCGCCGTATATCATGGATATGCAACCGGAAGGCCGTCCGCGTCTGCTTGCCGATGATTTCAAATCTAAACTGGGCCTGCCGCCCGGCCCGCCCCACCGCAAAACCTTTCATGTACGCCTGAGCGACCTGGA
>RZZM01000089.1 GCA_009929845.1 Spartobacteria bacterium | reverse complement strand
CTGGGGGTCAAGATGATGTAGCCAGTCATTTTTAGATCGAATTTCGACGTTATTACTTGCATATAAGGGAGATACACAAGACCGCTAAAAGAATGTCCGATTAAACACCTATATGGAGTTGCTCATTTAAAAGAAAAAATACACATGATCATGTTGATGTCAATAGCTATTCTGATTTCGAGCCAACGCGCACTCTCAGCGGCGTGCGGCCCCCGCGCATATGCTACAGGGTGATGTTCGCAGTCCTTGGGCAACCCATATCCACAAGGAAAAAAATGGGGAAAAAAATGGGGACAGAGCAATGCGAATACTGACTTCCTTTGGCGCAGCGATTGAAAAAAATATGAACGCGGAGGCGCCGAGACGCAGAGAAGAAGAGAAAAAGCGGAAATGGTTGCCCTCCACACGAAATACGACCACCAACCTGTCATATAAAAAGACGACCGCATTTCTATATGACAGGTAGTTTGTGCTGTGCGGCGGAAAGTTGCGGGTGTTTTCCGGTTGAAAAATGCGTCAAAAACGGCAAAAAATGGCAAAACACTCCTCGGTCATCATGGTTGCTCTGTCCCCCCGTACCTTACGGTTGCTCCCCCGAACATTTTTCCGTACCCTAACATTAAATAAAGCAGGGAATGAACTATTGCGGATAGCAGAAGGCATTGATTGTTTGATTGCCCAGAAATGTTCGATTGGCGATATCATATACATAGGCGACATCTTCATATGTCCCGTTAAACAGGCCTTCCACGATCAGGTAAATGAACTGTAAGTCTGTGGATTGACGTAACCCTTTTGGTGTCATGTTGTAGTCAACCATGGAATCAAAAAAAGCACGGGGCTTTGCTTCATCGGCAAAAGCGATGGTGACTTCCCGTGAGTTCGGGTGTGATTCAATAACTACGTTGCATCCTGCCGGATTGGTGACGGTTACAGACCAGAACTCAAAGAATCCTTTGCGATCCGCATAGCCTACATCAATGAGCGTTTTTGCCTCGCTGTATTCAGCCGGGGAAAACGCCAGTTTGCCTGCGGGCGAGACGCAACCAGTTTGTGTTGCTATCCATGTTAAGAGTAGTAGGGGAATGATGCTGATATTTTTCATGTTGGTACTCCTGGTCAACTTTATAAGGTCTCACCGAGAATTATTAGCAGATGGCGATTCACAAAGAAATGATATTTTCCACGTTCTCATGATTCAAGTAAGCCGGCCTTATGCATTACGGTTGCTCTGTCCCCGTACATCTCTTGTTTTATAATTCGGCATACTGCATCCTGCATCCTGGATCTTCTTGGAATCAAGCATTCAGCAGATCTGTTTCTACGGGTTCGCGGGTTCGTTTGGCCAGCAGGATCAGGTTGCGCAGGCCTTTGGTGTCACGGGCCTGCATCCAGCGTTTTTCGAAATCAATCTGCTGGGTGATTTGTGCAATATACATCAATACCCGCAAAATCCATACCACAGCAACCCACCACCAAAGAACAACGCGGTCAACAGTAGAGGCACCGCCCCCATTTCAAGCACGAGAAAGAAGTAGGCAATAATACCCATAATCGGCATGTAGGGATAAAACGGGGTATGGAATTCCGGTCGATAGTTATCAATGTGACTTTCGCGCATCAGGATAACCGCCAGACACACCAACAGGAACAAAATGATTTTCATAGTGGACGCGGTTTTAACCAGCATTTCCATATCCAGGAAAACGATGGCTGCTATCATAAAGATGCTGGTAAACCATGTGGCCGCCACCGGTACACCATGCCGTGCACTGATAGAGGAAAAAGCTTCGGGCAGTAATTGATCCCGGCTCATTGCCAATGGAATGCGGGATGAGGACATCACGCCGGCGTTCGCTGTTGACACATACGCAAGCAATGCCGCTATTGAAACAATGACAAGTCCCGGTGTTCCCAGGCAAACTTCTGCACCATGCACCAGCGAATTTAAATCACCCGCCATGTTGGGTCCCAGTAATCCGACTGTAACAAGGACCACTATAATATATAGTGCAGCATGCCACCGCAATCAGCTTAATCATATACACCGGCATATGGGGTTGCAGAATCAACCCAAACGCCCCGATGCCAAACAGAGCAAATGCACTTTTCAGGCTCAAAGAAAACCAACTGGCGACACCGCCCAACGTCCCGCGTTACCCTACCCAGAGTCATTGACCGGATCAGCCCAACGCGAATCCGTATGGTCGTCACCACGGCCAGCTCCATGATTATTGAAAATCCTGGTCCGGCCTATATGATTGTACTCGATAAAGCAGCTATCCCACCTGAAAAACCTCACTTGACATCTGCCGTGGCAACAGAAGGAAGCGTTACACTCACGTGGGAAGATCGAAGCGACAATGAATCCGGCTTTGTCGTATGGCGGCGGGATAAACTATCCGGGATCTACAGCAACGTTCAGGATGTTGCCGTCAATGCGACCTCCTGCACAAACAGCGTATACGGTTCAGGGTTTTACTGGTATCGAATTGCAGCCACAAACAGCGCAGGCATTTCACGAGGCAGTAATGTCAAACGGGTTGTTGTGCCGTAAAGCACGGGGATTGCACGTCACAACAATACTTAAATACCAGGACCCTTTATCCAGTCATCTTCATTCCAGCGAACGACTCAGATCACAAACCACGAGTTTGGGAGTGGACTTGGTGAAGCTGTTTGTTCTGCTTATATCCTGTCTTTCCAATATCCGGGTTTTTGATGTAGATTTGCAACGGCTATGATCCGAATTGTATCAGATTTGATTTGGAAAATGACGCCATATGGGAAGCGATTAATAAGACAGCGTCTGGTATTAGTAGAAATTAAAGACCATGATTCAGGATATTTTATAATACGAGCAATAGCGGCATAAACTTCTTCAGCAAAATCGAGACCAAGACCAATTTGACAATTTTCATAATATTGTACAGCTTTATCGAGTTCCTCGTTTGCATATGGATGAAAGAAGAATCTCATTGTGCATACTTTTTGCGAATGTTCTCAAAAACTTCTTCGCCGGGTATTAGCTTCACTTCTCCATTGTCAATCTGGGTAAGTCTTCTTTCAGCTTCCTGAGCCCAAAGGTCATCAATCTCTTTTCTTGTCGGTAAATTTAAGCTGGAAAGAAGGCGTTCAACAAGGCCAATGCGTGTATCAGCTGGTAACGAAAGCGCTTCATCATATACTTTATCTGCAACCGTTGGCATATTCTGTTTCCTTTTTGTTAAATAAAGCATAATTACATAAGAAAAGCAATGTGTTTTGGGAATAGAACATTTGGCTGTTTTTTGCAAAAACAAGGCCTGAAATGGGTAATTTTTCATTTTTTGACCATTTTTTGGTCATTTTCAGGATCAGGCAATCAATTTTTCGGAAATATTTGTGTTTTTTGGCGAAAAATCGCACTTTTTCCCGATTCTGCGCGTTCTCTGTCCCCGCTTTTTATGCAGGTTCCCGGACCTTGACGGTAAGCTTGTCTCCAAGTACATTTGAATAATTATGCCATCACCATTAGCCCATATTGCCGTCGGCAGTCTACTCTGCAAGAAAAGCGGTCGAGCTGCTATTGATCCGCGCGGAGGCCGTGGCCTTGTTGTCTTCCAGGCCCTGATTATCATTGGCCTTTCGTTTCTTCCGGATCTGGATTCCGCGCCGGGGTTCTTCTTTAAGGATCTGGGACGGTTTCATAACAACTTCTCGCACAGTCTTCTTTTTGGCCTGGGCGTGTCGTTGCTGGTCTATCTCGTTGCGTTTATCTGCCGAGTTAGGAAGCCTGGGCATTGGTTTGTCATCGCGTTGGTCAGCTACTGGCTTCACATCCTGATGGACTATCTCTCGCCGGGCAGAGGATTGATGCTCTTCTGGCCCTTCACCGAGCAACGTTACCTTTCTCCGGTGACCCTGTTCTATGGCCTCCACTGGTCCGAAGGCCTGGTTAGCATTGAACATGTGTGGACAATACTGACAGAAAGCCTGTTTGTTGCCTTCCTGATGCTGGCCTGGTATTTTTCAACGGGCATCAAACGGGCGGAGACTCCCGCCCGACGGAAACGCGCGATACTCGGCTTCGTTGGTGTGGTCGGCGTGGCTGTTTGCTTCATTCTGCTGGCTGTGGCCTGGTCGCGGACGGGCGGGATCCAATTGCGGGTCCATCCGGGAACCGATCCGCTGGCCAGTTCGATTGCTGCGTTGACGGACCACCAGGTGAAGGCCGTCTGGGTGCGGGATTGTGAAACCTTGAAGGATGCGTATGCTTTGGGGGGCGACCTGCAGTTGGTTGGCTATGATTCGGCTGACGGAGCTGGCGAGAGCGTCCTTGTGCCGGGGCCCGAGAGCATCATCCGGCCAATCATCTCTCCCGATGGCCGATTCGTATTCTTCTCGGATCGACTCTCCCGTCAGGTCTTTCGTATCCACTGGGATGGATCGGGAAGGACTCTGTTTGCCAAGGGGCGGACATTGGATGCCTGGCATGATCCGCAGACCGGGCGCGACTGGATTTATATCGGTGGGGCAGATACCGATCATCCCCGATACCATAAGACGGTGTGGCGTTATGACGTTGAAGACTCGTCGGTTGTTGAACTCGTTTGCGACCGGTACGAAATCAATGAGAACAACTTTCAGGTTTCCGGGGACGGACGTCACGCCAGTGCGGATGTGCGCAACCGCGGGATGGGCGTGATCGATTTGGAGACCGGGACCTACACTGACAAAGCAGGCGGTTGCTGGCCGTCTTTGTCGCCGGACGAGTCCGGTTTGTTCTGGTGCCTGGGGGATGGACATCGGGTCTTGCTGATGGTGAATCCAAAAGGTGATCGTTGGCGTGTGCCTGTGAACCAGGCACCGGGAGTGGATGGGTTTGAGGTGTTTCATCCGCGCTGGAGCAATCACCCTCGCTTCATCACACTGAGCGGGCCGTACAAAGAGGGCCTGGATTTTGACCGAATCAAGAACGGAGGCCCAGCGGTTGACATCTATTTGGGCAAATTCAATACCGACTTCACGGCCATTGAAGGCTGGGTGCGTCTCAGTCATTCCGACGGTGCCGATTTTGCTCCGGATGTCTGGGTGCAGCAACAGGACGAACGATAAGCCCCAAATGGCCAGAAATGGACAAAATATTGGGTTTTTTGGTCTAAAACTCGTAAAGGGAACAGAATTTAACCGAAATAATAAGCAAAATATCAACAACAAGCCCAAATACGGGGTGTCGTAATGTAATTTAAGGAAATTTGAGGGATTATCCAGGTATTGAATCTCATCAATCAGGATATACATTTTATCGTGAAGATCGGGATTGGGGATAAGCTGAAATAAATGACGTGGATCTTCATTCAATAGTTCAAGAATGCGAAAATCTTCCAGAGTGAAGAGAAAAACCGGCTTGTTCAGATCCTTCAGATGCTGCTCTAATTGCTTCAGGAGGGTTGTTTTCCCAATCTGTCTTGCTCCAACCAGTAAAGTAATCTGTTTCTTGGCAAGATGATAATCTTAATCTTAAACTAATTCCGGCGTTGTTCTGGCCACGGATGGACCTAGCGCAGCGAGCCGCATCCAAAATCTTTTTAGAGATCAACAGGATGCACTGGATAATCATCTTGTTGATCAATTACAGATGTTGAGAAAATTCATCAAAAATTAATTCAGGAAATATCTTGTACACCACAACATATGGTTGTATTGGTAAAAAAATGAAGGTTTTCATACCACATATTGAAGTTATTAACAACTTGGATGCCGGTGTAAACATTTAACCATCAACTTATTACTCAAAGGGAAGAACGATGTTGGAAGCGAAAGATGTACTGGAAATTCCCGCACAGGATGAAGCCCACCAGCCCCGGAATCCCCGGGGTGCAAACAAGCGCCGCAAACCGATTTCAAACAGGTTGGCGCCTTCCCGTAAAGGGATTGCTGTTTCACGTGTTTTCAGTACGGAGGATGTCGACCCTTTCGATCAAGTGGGGTGGGAAACCCGTAAGGCCACCATCGCCGACGACAAGGGCAACGCCATCTTTGTGCAGGACAACGTCAGGATACCAAAATTCTGGTCCATGCTAGCCACCAACGTGGTTGCCTCAAAGTATTTCTATGGAGAAAATGGCACGTCCGAACGGGAATATTCCGTACAGCAGCTCATCCACCGCGTGGCGCGCACGATCACGGACTGGGGATTGCGAGACGGCATTTTCAAGACGCCCGAAGATGCGGAGGTGTTTTACAACGAACTGGCGTACCTTTGCCTGAACCAGTATGGCGCGTTCAATTCCCCGGTCTGGTTCAATTGCGGACTGTATCATGAATATGGCGTCGGCGTCGGCAACAACATGGGCAACTGCTATTTCGACTGCGCGGAAGAGGCCGTACGCCAGTCCGCCACCCAATACGAGTATCCCCAGTGTTCGGCCTGCTTTATTCAGTCCGTTCCGGATACCATCGAAGGTATCATGGCCCTGGCGCGCAGTGAAGCGATGCTCTTCAAATTCGGCAGCGGCACCGGCTCCGACCTGTCCTCACTGCGCAGCAGCAAGGAAAAACTCTCCGGCGGCGGCACACCGAGCGGCCCATTGTCTTTCCTGAAGGTGTATGACTCCATCGCCGGGGTCATCAAATCCGGCGGCAAAACGCGGCGGGCGGCCAAAATGAACACCCTTAAGTGCCGTCATCCGGACATCAAGGAGTTTATCCAGGCCAAGCAAAAAGAAGAAAAGAAAGCCTGGGCGCTCATTGAGGAGGGATACGACGGAAGCTTCAACGGGGAGGCCTATGCCTCGGTGGCCTTTCAGAACGAAAATCTCTCGGTCCGCCTGACGGATGAATTCATGGCCGCGGTTATTGAAGATCGCGACTGGCAGACCTACTGGATCACCGATCCGAATACGCCCGGCCCCTGCTATAAGGCGCGGGACATCATGCGCTGGATTGCCGAGGGCACCTGGGTGTGCGGTGATCCCGGCGTTCAGTTCGAAGATACCATTCAGCATTGGCACACCGCCAAGTCGTCGTCGCCCATCAATTCCAGTAATCCGTGCAGCGAATACATGTTCATTGATAACAGCGCCTGTAACCTGGCCTCGTTGAACCTCATGAAATTCCTCCGTGATGACGGGGTCTTTGACACTGAACGCTTTAAAGCGGCCGTCGAGATTTTTATTACCGCGCAGGAAATCATCGTGGACAACTCAAGTTATCCCACGGAGGCCATCGCGGAAAACAGTCATCGCTTCCGCCCTCTGGGGCTGGGCTATGCCAACCTGGGCTCGCTGATTATGGCGCTGGGGCTGCCCTACGACAGCGATACCGGCCGGGCCTGGGCCGGCGCGATAACCGCCATCATGCATTTCCACGCGTATACGCAGTCCGCCCGGCTGTCGGAAGCGCTCGGCCCGTTCGATGGCTTCGAGGACAATCGCGACGACATGCTCAAGGTTATTGAACAACATCGCGACGCGTTGAAAAACATATCCGACCATTGTCCCGAGGAGATGCTCAAGGTAGCCGTCAACTGTTCGAATGCCGCATTGAAGAACGGCAAACAACACGGGTATCGCAACGCGCAGGTAACGGTACTGGCGCCCACCGGCACGATTGGTTTCATGATGGATTGCGACACCACCGGCGTGGAGCCGGACATCGCGCTGGTCAAATACAAGGCCCTGGCCGGCGGTGGCCTGCTCAAAATCGTCAACCGGACCGTCCGCCCGGCCCTGGCGCGACTGGGGTACACCGCGGACCAGGTTGACGCGATTACCCGTTACATTGATGAACAGGATACCATCGAGGGCGCGCCGGACCTGAAGGATGAGCACCTGCCTGTTTTTGACTGTGCCTTTACGCCCCGCAACGGGAAACGCTACATCCCCTATATGGGACACATCAAAATGATGGCGGCGGCGCAGCCCTTCCTTTCCGGGGCCATCAGCAAAACCGTCAACATGCCCAACGAGGCTACCGTCGAAGAAATCATGCAGACGTACATCGAAGGGTGGAAACTCGGACTCAAGGCCCTGGCCATTTACCGGGACGGCTGCAAGCGCAGCCAGCCGGTGAATACGGGGCGCACCGACAAGAAAGTGGAAACGAAGGCCTCCACAGGGGGCAACGGCTCCAAGGCAAAACCCCTGCGCAAGCGCATGCCCAGCACCCGGCAGTCCGTGACCCACAAATTTGATATCGCCGGACACGAAGGCTATTTGACGGTTGGCCTTTACGATGATGGAAGTCCGGGAGAACTGTTCATCACCATGGCCAAGGAAGGCAGCACCATCGGCGGCCTGATGGACTCGTTCGGCACGGCCATTTCCCTCTGCCTCCAATACGGGGTGCCGTTAAAGACCCTGGTCGACAAGTTCGCGCATTCGCGGTTTGAGCCGAGTGGATTCACCAAGAATCCGGATATTCCGATTGCCAAGTCACTGACGGATTATTTTTTCCGTTGGCTGGGACAGACCTTCCCGACGGACGGCAACGGACACAGTGTGTATCCGGCGACCATTGCATCGGCGCTTGTCGACGAAGAGGAGGCGTCGGTGTCCGTTCCCGCCGCGCCGAAGCCCGCGTTGAACGAGCGGGTGGATGCCCAGTTTGAAGGATTCATGGAAGATGCCCCGGTTTGTGATCAATGCGGGGCGATAACCGTACGCAACGGCGCCTGTTATCGGTGCTACAATTGCGGCAACTCAATGGGGTGCTCATGATAAAACTAAAGCAAATACAGCTACTCAGCATAGTGGCGGTTTTCCTGGCCTTTGCCGGCCTGGGGGTATACGCCGAGGACTGGACCGTGGGCGGCGGCGTACACTATTGGCGCACGCTCAAGGATGTCAGCGACGACGATTATGATATTGAGCGCGATGGCGTGGCCTACATGGCCGCGGTGCAATTTGCGCCGACATCGCTGCTCAAACTCGAGGCCGACCTGGAGATATTTCCTGAAGGCTTTGGCGGTTCCTCGGATACCACCTATGCCCCCCAAGGCTATCTCATCATTGGCTCCGGCATTTTCGCCGGGCTGGGCATCGGGATCAACTACCATGACAAATGGGCTGACAAGCCCTTCTATGTGCTTCGCGCCGGGTTGAACCTGGAACTCCTCCCCAACATCCTCCTTGAGGTCAACGCGCAGTACATGTTTGTGGAATGGGAAAAAATCCACGATGTGAAAGAGGATGTCGACACCGACACCATCACCCTCGGGGCGATGATCCGGGTCACGCTCTAACGAATATCTTGTTTGAACGTTACGCGATTTAGACTGCTCCTGATCCAGCCCTCAACATCAACGCGAGAAAATGGTGATCACGAAACGCACGAATGGCTTGGCGCTTTTTGGAGAAAATAGCACCCACCGCTAGTCGTCAGGATGAATCCGCTTTCGCTGGGTCTTTTTGTCCGACTGATGGTGTTTCGCCTCCAGGATGCGTTCTTTCTGGCGGCGGGAACGACGGCGTTTCTGGCGACGGATTTTTTCGATCCGCTGCTGGCGGGCGGATTGCTCGCCCCGCGACTTTTCTTCGATGCGTTCGCATAGTTCACGTCGCGCAAAGAACCGGTTCATCGCTTGCGATCGTTCGCGTTGACATTTGATTTCCAGGCCGGAAGGTTTGTGAAGGAGTTGTACGCAAGAGGAGGTCTTGTTCATCTTCTGGCCGCCCCGACCGGCGCCACGCACAAATTTTTCCTCGATGTCCGCCTCGAAGATATTCAATGCCTCCATCCGTTGGAGCAGTTGTTGTTTCTTTTCTTCGGTTATCGTGTACATGACAATCAATCCTCGGGGCGGGTCAGACCCGCCACCGCTGCAGGCAGTCGAGCAGCGCCGGTGTATTGGCGGTGGTCGCCCGGTTGAGAATATACAGATGAATGCCGGGGGCTCCGCCCTCGAGCAGTTTGTCGATTTCGGTAATCATCCAGTTCATTCCCACGGCCTCGGCGACCGGGCCGCTGCCGCCGACCGCGTCCATGGCCCGGCCCAGTTCTTCCGGGAAGGAGGCGTTGCTCAACGCCAGCATCCGGTCCACCTGCTTGAGCGAGACCGGCGGCATAACGCCCGGCAGAATCGGCTGGGTAATACCGGCCGCCCGGCACTTCTCCACGAATTGAAAATAATGCCTGCTCTCAAAAAACAATTGCGAGGTGGCAAACGACGCCCCGGCGTCCAGTTTTTCTTTCAGACGCTCAATATCAACATCCAGCGACGGCGCCTCGGGATGGCACTCGGGATAGCAGGCCACCCCGCAGCAGATGTCCGGTTTGCGCTCTTTGACCAGCGCCACCAGTTCGGCGGCGTGCGACAGCCCGTCCTTGGGCGGAACGAAACAATCGGCGCCCTGCGGAGGGTCCCCGCGCAGACACATGATATTCCGGAACCCGAGTTCGTAAAATTCGTCGACGATGTCGCACAACATGGCCCGCGAAGACCCCACGCAGGTGAGATGCGGCATCACCGGGCGAAATTTCATCTTGCGCAATACATACGCGATATCCAGCGTGCGCTGCCGGGTGGAGCCGCCCGCGCCATAGGTCACGGAAACAAAGTCCGGCTGCAGGCTGCGCATACGTTCGATCGAGGAGCCCAGCAACGCGAAGCCCTTGTAATCCTTGGGAGGGAAAAATTCCAGTGAGAAAAGAGGACCGCGCGCGCGGTCCAGCAATTCGGTTATCGTTCTGTCACTCATATAGTCATTCCAGCGTTAAAACATGTTATTTAATCACATACCGTCCCAACCGGAGTATGGCATGGGTATACCGGGCCGCTGCGTCTCGTATGCGGGAAAATGTGCAACGGATTGGGGCGCTGTGCAAGATTTAATACTCGTAATCGACGACCTTGGAGGGTTGGGTGCCATATTGAATCCGGTCGGGGCTCCTGTTGGTCCCGTCTGTTCCTGTTCGGGCCAGCGCATCGCCGGACGCCGCCGGGGTATCTTCGGCCAACTGGAGTCCGGGCGGTGGCGTGCCGCCTTCCGGATCGCCGGAGAGGACGCGCAGGCCGATAATCCCTCCGATGAGGGCCAGCAGCAGGGCCGCCAGGGCGTAACGGAACGCGGGGGTCAGGTACAGCACCCGGTCTTCAGAAGCCGAGCCCTCCGCTAACCGGGTAATTCGTTCATGGACCGCGGCCAGGTTACGCCGTCCGAAATCCGGGTCCGGCTGCTCGTAGCGCTTAAGCCCGATCAGTCCGCGCATCTTCGCGGTTGTTTTCCAATAGGCGGCGCACTCCGCGCAGGTCGCTATGTGCGCGTTGAGGTCGGCGGGAAATTCTTCCCCCTGCCATACATCTATCTCATGCTTTACATCTTCGCATTTCATCCGATGTAATCCTTCAATTCGACCTGTAACTGCTGCCTCGCGTAGAACAACCGCGACCTTACCGTTCCGCACGAACAACCTGTCATCCGTGCAATCTCCTCATGCGGCACACCCTGTACATCATGAAGAACAACCACTGTTCTATGGTTATCTGACAAGGTCATCAATGCTTTGTTCAATTTTTCCTGCAATTCATGAACCGACACATCCCGGCGCGTGCTGTTGGAGGAAACATACTCTACATAGGCCCGGTCGCGCTCAATGCCGCTGTCCACGTCGTCCAGGCTGATTCCGGCCCTGCGTTTTCTCTTTTTTAAGAAATTTATGGCCTTGTTGATTGCTATCCGGTATATCCAGGTATAGAAAGAGGACTTGCCTTTGAAGTGTTTGAGGGACTGGAAGGCCTTGACGAAGACCTCTTGCGTCAAGTCCTCGGCATCCTCTTTGTTGGAGGTCATGTTATAGAGCAATCCGTAGATTTTCCCCTGGTAGCGGCGGGTTAATTCCTCAAACGCCGCCAGATCACCCGCCTTCGCATCGCGGACAAGTTGGCGGTCATCTACCGCCGTGCCGGACGTTCCTTCGGCGGCCCGGGCACCCTGGTCTGTTGACTCATTAGAAATCATTGCAACGAGGTATAACTGATTTCAGAAAAAAAATAAACATAAAATTCAATTAAGTGTAACGTTTTACTATCCCTATCCGGGTTTTTGTGGTATGGGTAGTATTCTGGTGTGTATTTTTTATAGAAATTGGAATCACCGAGCAGGTGAACAGCTTTCAGCAGAAGGAGTCCGCGCATGAAAACATACAGGTTGGCCATTCCCGCGATTTTGTTATTTATCATCCTCACCGGGATATGCATCGCCCCCGCTTCCGCGGAGTCCATACATGGTGATTTCAATGGCTGGGATACAAACTGGATGTCGGCAGACAGTTTCGGAGGCATATGGACCGTCACATTGACGAACGAAACGGTGGATGGTTCTTCTGGCTTCAAGTTCGACCAGGATGGCGATTACGATCCGCAGTGGGGCTCCGGCACGGATTCGCATAACGCCTCGGCGAATGCCACCATCGGGCAGGTCCGGGGCAGCGCCTCGGGTGAATCTCCCGGCAATATGACCATCGGGATGTCTACCGGCAAGGTCTATACCTTTCGTCTGAACGGTGATGCCGGTTGGTGGGACCGCTCGTTTGTTGTCATGGAAACAACCGCCTGGCCGGTGGACCTTCTGACTGTCAGTGACAACTCCGCCTCGTCCGGCACCGGCAGCGTCACCGTGGCCATCACACTCAGCGCGGCCAAATCCACCGAAGAAACCATCTACATCCGCTACACTACCAATGCGTGGACCGCCGCGACGGTTGTCGCCGCCACCGGCAGTTCGACCAATTACACCGCCACGATTCCCGGCCAACCTGTCGGCATGTCCGTCGCCTACTATGCGCTCTCCTCCGCCATGCCCGTGAACCTCCTGGGCGCCAATCCCGATTTCTGCCTGTTGCGCGGCAAGAACGACAGCGGCGTCAGTTTCGAATACACCGTCAGCGATTCCGGCTTTGATCCGGGCAATTCCTGGCATTTCCCCACCAACGCCGAACCTTCCGGCGCCTACATGCGCAATCCCCCCACCAACGGCATGCCCCCGGCTACAGACGTGTACTTCTACAACGGCACCTACACCAACGACAGCGATCAGACTGGCGGCGCGCTCTTTTATCGCGAAACAAGCAGCGGTTCCTGGGCCTCGACCAATCTCTCCTGGGATCAGAATACCCCGAGCGGAAACCAGTACTGGCTCACCTACATCCCGGGCGATACATTCGGCGCGGGAGACGAGGTTGAATACTACTTTCACCTGACCTACAACAATGCGGACGACACCTACCTGGGGTCCACCGACGGCGTCGGCTGCGTCAAATACGCGACCAACTCGCTGGCGGAAACAAACACATACCGCTTCACCTATGGCGCGGTGTCCTACAACCTCGGCAACTGCTGGCACATCCCCGCCCATTACGAGCCCCCCGGCGCCTACATGCGCAATCCCCGCAACCCCTATTCCAACAACACCATTTATGTGTACAACGGCAACCAGTTCCAGGGTGCCGGCAACCCCGGCGACCAGAGCGGCGGCAGCCTGCGCTATCGCCTTGTGGGCGCCGGCACATGGGAGACCGCGGCCCTCTCTTTTGACCAGCAATACGACAACAACAAGTACTGGGTCGGCGCCATCCCGGCGGACACCTACGCCGCCACCAATGTCATCGAGTATTATATCACGGTTACCTTCAACGATCACGACACCACCTACATCGGTACCACCAACAGCGGCGCGAGCAGTGAAACCTACGGCGTGGAAGCAGACGCGCAATCGGCCCCGTTCCGCTTCACGTTCGGCGGCGAACCGGGCAGCGAGGCGGGGTATCTCTGGCACAACACCAACCGCATCTCGCTGGGCACGGGGAATGTACAGTTCTGGACCAAAATCGGATACGCGCAGGGCTCCGGCACCGACCGGTGGGTCGACCACTGTGTCATCTATTACACCACCAACGGCGTCAATCCCTCCGGCACCAACGGCGTCCCCGGCGCGGACACCTTTACCGCCCCGCTGCAGTTCAACCACATGGAGGAGGATACCTTCGAGCAGGGCGACGCCATGTGGTGGGCCGGCATCGTCAGTAACCTGCCCTCCGCGCAGGGCAGTACTATCAAGTATATGATCGGCGCGTGGAACAGCCTCGGCAGCGGGGTCGAACGCTTCGCGGAATACAATACCGCCGCGCAGGACAACCAGATCTACGAGTTCTCCCTCTATGTCGCCGGCGCGTCCGGCCTGCAGGTGGACGGGGTCAACGCGGACTACACGACCACCAAATTTTTTATCGACGAAATCGCCGGGGAGACCGCCACGTTTGTTGTCCATTACCAGCCGGAGGCAGGCGCCTCCAATGTCCAGGTCTATTGCAATGTCGACCGCCGCGATTTGTGCGATGTCGACTATACCAATGCCCTGATTGCCGGCGATGGCTACCCGGACGGCATCAAACCGCCGGATGGTAATTTCATTTCCACCAACGATACCGGCGCCTATTTCACCGCCTTCCCGATGGTTGGCGGTCCGGTCGATTACTACTGGACCGGCACGGTCAGCAAGTGCGGGGCCTACCGCCTCACGGCGCGGCACCAGAAAGATGCCGCCGGGGTGACGGACTGGACGTGGTATTCCTCGGATGGCCGGCGCGATCATGCCATCGTCGCCTCGCCCCGCAAGGTCCACGAAATGACCATGTACGAGTTGAACACCCTCACGGTGGAAGCCGAAGCCGCCAACGAAAGCGGGCGCAGCACCTTCCGTGACCTGCTCAGCACCAACGATGTCGGCGGGGACCCCGGTCCCTACGATCCGTTCAACCTCGAGTACCTGAACTACATCCAGGCCAACTGCCTGTGGTTCCAGCCCATCCATCCGAGCGCCGACACGGACCGCGGCGACCCCAGCGGCTATACCCCCGGCAGCCCCTACGCCACGCGGGATTACTTTGCCGTCTCACCCTACTTCGGCGCGGATACGACCGAGGAAGGCGCCATGCGGGAATTCACCAATTTTGTCCATCATTGTGATGTCTACACCGGCTCCGTCGGCACTATCAATATCATGCTCGACGGCGTATTCAATCATACCTCGTGGGACGCGGAAATGGGGCAGGGCGGCTACGACCTCGGCTTCTGTACCAATGTGGACGACAAGATCGGCTGGTTCAGGCCCCAGTGGTACGCGCTCTGGACCGATTACGGCTCAAACGCCACCTATTACCACAGCGTCTACAGCAATGACTTCGCCACCGCGCCCGACCGCGGGGATTTCGGCAAGTGGGACGACGTCACCGAACTGTTCTTCGGACGCTACTCCGCCCTGGTTCGGCATAATCCCGCCAACAACGGCGACTACCTCAACGAAGAAGATGTCTATGACTTCGCCGGGATGTCCACCAACACCATGGACCTCTGGAAATACTTCGCCTACTACACCGAATACTGGCTGCAAAAAACCGGCCACGCCGGCACCAACAGCTATGTGCTCGAAGAAGACGACAAGGGCATCGACGGCCTGCGCTGCGACTTCGGTCAGGGCCTGCCGCCGCAATGCTGGGAATGGATCATCAACAAAACTCGCAAGATGAAATGGAACTTTGTCTTCATGGCCGAGACCCTGGATGGCGGCAAACCGGGCTACCGCTCCAATCGGCATTTTGATGTGCTCAACGAGGACATGGTCTTCAAATTCACCCAGGCGCACATCAGCAATTCCTGGGAATTCAAACAGGCCTTTGAAGACCGGCGCCAGGCCTACAATGGAGGCACGGTGCTCTTGAACCTGACCGGGCACGACGAAGTCATGCCTGAGAACGATTGCTGGATGACCGCCTCCCGCTATGGCGCGGTCTCCATGGTCGACGGCATTCCCATGATGTTCTACGGCCAGCCCGAAGGCATCCAGGCCTATGTCGGCAACGAAACGTCCATCTCTAACACGGGCTTCGAGAGCTTCGAGCTGAACTTCGGCAAATATATCCCGAATTTCAAGCAGTGGAACAAACTGACCGTCTGGGAGAGCCCCCCGATCAACAGCGCTGGCCTCGCGCAATGGTACGGGCAGGTCAACTGGGCCCGCCACAACAGTCCCGCCCTGCGCAGCCTTAACCGCTATTTCCTGAGCCGTACCGGCGGCGGGGACAACGCGAAAATCCTGGCCGCCGCCAAATATGAAACCCCCTACGCCGGACCGGCCGCCTCCGATGTCGTCCTCTCCTTCGCCCTCATCCTCGACGCCTCCCATACCCCCGTCGGCGACACCTACGACCTGCAGGGCTGCTGGGATATCCTCGG
>RZZM01000455.1 GCA_009929845.1 Spartobacteria bacterium | reverse complement strand
ACGCAGGGCGCGGCGCAAGGCATCCTCGCCCGCCGTCCAGTCGCTGAGGACAGCGACCCTCCCGCGAATACGGCCGATTTCGGTGGGAAATGCCGAAAATGACTTTTGGCGCCAAGCAGAAGGCCAAAATTCTGAAAATATATGACGTTTTCCCTGAAAAACCGACGATTTGCGCGTTCCCTGTCCCCCGACCTCCTGTTCAGGGTTGACCTGATGGCCTGCTTTGTCTAGCCTACGACCATGAAGCTAAAATATAAATATGGAAAGTATGTTTTCAGTCCGTTGCAAGGTCAAAAAATGCGGCTGCTGGTCGGGTGGGCCCTGGGTTTTTTCTGTCTGGGGATGACCGCTGTTCATGGCGTCAATCGCTATGTGGACGCGGCCAATCTGACGCCGAGTCATCCGTACACCAACTGGGCCACCGCGGCCACGAACATTCAGGATGCCGTCGACGCCTGCTCGGGCTACGACTCCGTGCGCGTCACCGACGGCGTCTATCGGCTTACATCCACGCTCATGCTGACCACGGAGTACGTCTCCGTTCGCAGCATGAACGGCCCGGCCTATACGGTGATCGACGGACAAGGGGCGTGCCGCTGTGCCTACATCGACGCCAATGCGAGTATCCGGGGCTTCACCATCAAGAATGGCGGTGGGGTGACCCAGGGCGGCGGAGCGTATTTGAATGATTTCGCCGCCTGGCTTATAAACTGTATTATCGTCAGCAACGCAGCAACCGAGCAGGGCGGCGGCGTGTATCTGAACCAGCACGGTACGCTGGACGGCTGTATCGTGGCCCACAATCACGCCGGGATCCAGGGTGGCGGCGTGCGGCTTCATTTGGGGGGTACCCTCCAGGGGTGCGTTATCCATGACAACGCCTGTGACCAGTATGGTGGCGGCGTGTTTGCCTACCGGGGCGGAACCCTTCAAAACGTGACCATCGCCGATAACACGGCCCTGACCGCCGGCGGTGGACTGCGCAACGACACGAGTGAGGGCGGCGCTTCGGTGCGTAACACCATCCTGTATTACAATGCGCCCGACAACTACAGCGGCGCCGCACCCAAAATATTCACCAACTGTTGTCTTGAACCCGGCGGCGCGGCCTATACGGGTTCGGGGAATATCGGGGATGCCCCGTTGTTCCTCGGGCGCGAACTCGGGAACTACCGCCTCTCCTCGCTTTCCCCCTGTGTCCAGGCCGGCGCCCTGCCCATGTACAACATCACGGATCCCGACGGCGTTCTTCACGACAATCAGCAACCGGTGATCGGGGGATACGCTTTCGTTTCCCCAACGATTTATGCCGGGTTCTTTGCCGAACCGCTTGAAGGCCATGCGCCGCTTGATGTGGTCTTTACACCGACCCCCCGAGGGTTGACCAATATTCTTTTCTCCTTCAAATCGGTGCAGTGGGACTTCGTCAACAACGGTGCCTGGGACGTTTCCGGAACATCGTCCGCGCCGGTGACCAATCGCTATACCGAACCTGGCAGCTACACGGTCCGCCTGCGGATGACCAATTACTACGATTTCGTGGACGAACGAATCCGGCGCGACTATATTACGGTCCATCCGACCACGGCCTACGTGTCGCCGGACGGCGGACACAATGCCCCTTTCGCCACCTGGGCCGACGCAGCGACCAACATCCAGAGCGCGCTCGATGCGGCAGGCGACGGGTGGCGCGTGTGGGTGACCGATGGCGTGTACCGGGTGACCTCGACGATTGTCATCAGCAATGCCCTCCTGCTCCAAAGCATACGCGGCGCGGGCGCGACCGTGCTGGACGCGCAGTATCCCTCCTTTACCAACCGCGTCATGCTGATTTCCAGTACCGGCGCTGTGGTGGACGGCTTCACCCTCACCGGCGGACGCAGGACCACGCAAGGCGGCGGACTATACGCGCCCACCAACGCGCTGGTACAAAACTGCGTTGTTATCAGCAATTCCGTGTCCCAGGACGGTGGCGGGGTGTACCTGGCGGGCGGCAGCGCGCTCGAAAACTCGGTGGTGATGTACAACTCGGCGAACCGCGGCGGCGGTGTGTTCCTCTTCCGCGAAAGCCGTGTGAGCGAATGCACAATCAGCAGCAACATGGCCAGCCACGGTGGTGGGCTCTTTAACAGCCTTGAAGGTGCTTTGATTGAAGGAACGCGAATCGCCACCAACCGTGCGACTTCCTTTGGTGGCGGGGCATATGCCGACCGTGGCGGCCTCTATCAGAATTGTCTTTTCCACGACAATTACTGCGAGGCCGAAGGTGGTGGACTCGACCTATACAAGGGAGGTCTCGCTCTGCGCTGCACAATTGTCAGTAATTTTGCGGCAAATTACGGAGGAGGAATCATCTCGTTTTCCAATTGTGTGATCAACCAGTGTATCGTCTACAACAATACGGCCCCCAACTGCGCCAATTATGATGGTAACGGGATATCCACCAACTATCTGTCTACGTGCACATTTCCGCTGCCCGACGGTCCCGGCTGCATAACCAATGAGCCGGTCTTTGTCAATCTGGCCGCCCGCAACTTCTGGCTCTCGGCCGCCTCCCCCTGCATCGACGCCGGCGCCACCAACGAGACCGGCGCCACCGATTTCAACGGTGTGCCGCGCCCGCTTGATGGCCTCAATGATGGCGTCGCCGCCGCCGATCTCGGGGCCTTCGAATATATCAGCAGCGCTGCCGACACGGACGGCGACGGGCTCACGGACTGGAATGAGGTATATGTGCATCGGACCGATCCAACGCAGTCCGACACGGACAGCGACGGGCTCCCCGATGGCGACGAGATCACCGTACGTGGAACCGACCCGCTTGATCCGGATACCGATAGTGACGGGCTTTCCGACGGGGACGAAGTCACAGTATGTGGAACCGATCCACTTGATCCGGATACCGATGGCGACGGGCTCCCCGACGGTTGGGAACTCGACAATCCGTTGGATATAATCTCTGAACCGACGGTCGCCGACATGGACGGCGATGGGTTGCGGGACGGTGAAGAGTTGATTGAGCGCACGGGGCCCGCGAATGTGGACACGGATGGCGACGGGCAGGGCGATGGCGATGAGGTCATCGCCGGCACCGATCCGCGCGACGCCCGGGATTCGTTTGCCGTCCACTGCGAAATGGAGAATGGAAGTCCGGTATTACTTTGGTACGGCATATCCGGTCGCGCCTACGCACTTTGGCGTTCGTATGACCTTACTGGCAATCCGGCCTGGAGCCCTGTGCCCGACATGCAGCGGCGTCATGGCGACAACGACGTAATCTCATATCCGGTCGAATCCACCTGGACAAATGCCGCATACTACCTCCGCGTGAAGTGGTCGCGTACCCCGTAGTTCAGGTGTTCAGGTGGTAGGTGGTTAGCCGCTTAATCTCAGAACTCCTTACCTCGAACGGTAGCCGCGGAACGAGATTTTCATTGATTTGCCAGTAATCGCGGTGATTTTTTTGATGGTATCCACTTCCGAAGAGATGGCG
>RZZM01000088.1 GCA_009929845.1 Spartobacteria bacterium | reverse complement strand
GTGTATTCATTGTTATATGTATGTCCTGAAGGGGCATTTCACCTCCACGCACTTTCGAGCACATGTACAGGCCAAAGGGTGAAGTGCCCCTTCAGGACATAAGCCGTTTGTTGCAATATTTGGCTGTGCAAGCGATACAGACTAAAGCGTTTATCCGCGATCATCCGCGGCTCTAAAAAGGGGTATTGAGAAGTTACAAAAAATCGTTCTAAATGGCCACAAAAGGCAAAAAATACACAAAAAATGGGTGTTTTTTCGTGAAAAAGAAGAAAAAACGCTCATTTTAAGGCAATTTTCGTCGCGGGGCATGAAAATTGGGGGTGATTTCATGTTGCAAAACGCTCGCAGGGGATGGGCGATGGAGAGGGCGTGCAGTTATGAGCGGGGACGAGGTTTGCAGGCCAGCCGCATGGCAAGGAGAAGGAAAACGATGCCCCCGCCGGTATCCGCCAGCCAGTCGGCCAGCTCGACGGAGCGTTCCGGAATGAAGGACTGATGCCATTCATCAAGCGCCCCGTACGCGGAGGTAATCAGCATCGCAAGGACGCAGGCGGACATGGGACGCAGGCCGTGTCCCTTGATGAGCGCAACCCACAGGAATATACTCAGCACTCCGTATACGCCGAAATGCAACAGTTTGTCCCCACCGGGAAAGTCAAACAGGGGCGGGGCGTCGGTGACCGGCATATGGCTGGCGTAAAAAATCAGGGCTGCCCATAGCAGCGCCGGAATCCAGTAGGTGTATTTCATCCATTCGCCCGGGGTATCATTCGGCGGACGTATCCATGCCGATGCGGCTTTCAATGATATAGTGCGGCCGACGTTGTACTTCTTTGTGAATAATCCCGATGTAGACGCCCAATATCCCAACAGTGAAGAGGATTGCGCCACCCAGGAACAGGGTGGCCGCAAGGTTTGCCGCGGAGCCGGAGAGGGGGGCGCCGAAGGCAAGACGTCGAAGCAGGAGGACGGCCAGGAAAAGCAGGGAGCAGGAAGAAACAACACCCCCCGCAACCAGTCCCAGATAAAGGGGTAAGTTCGAAAAGCGGGTCAGCCCGCGCAGGAATTCCTGATATGGATTGATGCTGCTCCAAAGGGAGAATTTTGTTTTGCCCGCAAAACGCGCTTCGCGTTCATAAAATATTCGTTCCTGTTTGAAGCCGATCCATACCACCAGTCCGCGCATGAAAGGATCAAATTCATCCATCCGAAGCAGCTCATTGGCCGCGCGTCGGGAGACTAATTTGAAATCGCCGGTGTTGCGGGGAATATCAATATTGGCCATAAGGTTGATGATCTGATAGGCTTTGTCGGTCAGCCACATCTTGAAGGCATTCTCGCCGCGTCGTATGGTGCGTGTGGTGTGCACCACATCCGTGCCTTCTTCCCAATTTTTGATCATTGCAGGGATAACTTCCGGTGGGTCCTGCAGGTCGCAATCCATGTAGACAATGGCATCGCCGGTCGCTTCATGAAAACCGGCCAGCACGCAGGGGGTAATTCCGAAACGACGCGCCATGTTGATGATTTTTATGTTGGGGTCCGCCTCACGATGCTTCATCAGCACCTGGAGCGATTGATCGTTGGAGGCATCGTTTACAAAGACAAGTTCGTAGTCATATTCAATGCCGGTAAACATGTCCCGCAACCGCCGGATCAGTTCGGGAATGACATCCGCTTCATTCCGGAAAGATAAAACAACGGATACTTTCTTCTTATTTTTCATAGCGTTATTCGTACTTTTGTGCATTTGCTACCAGTACTCGATCCCGGTTCAGTCTGTTTTTTGGGAGAGATTAACAATATGGATTTCTATTGCAAGTACGTAGTTGATTATGAGCGGGAGTTTCTATAGGGTTTTGCGCTCGTATGTACGGATGCATGTAAAAAAGAGGAATGAACGAATGGCGCGTTACAAGAAGAAACAACGCAAGGAGCATGTGGTCACGGAAAAGGTGTCCTGTACGGCCTTGGTCCTTCTGGACACGAAAAAAGTCCGGCGGAAAGCGATCACGGCCCTTAAACGCAATCGGACCTCCTACACTAAAGCAGAAAAGCAATGGGAGTTTTTTGAGAAGCAGGAGATGCCGGCCTTCCGTCAATGGATGGCCGGTAATTTTGGCGCCATGTTGAGCGAGGGGCGCGAGCTGCAGCAGAAAATCGACTACAGCCAGACGTTGTATCACGCCGTGATGTATGAGTGCAGTCAATCGGGCGACCCGCCTGATGTCTGCTATGCGCGTGTGCTGGATATGATGGAGCATCCGGAAAAGTACAGGAAGGAAGAATCGCGGTTCGATCCGTTCGGCGACATGGATGACGAGGAATCTTTCGGGGATAGGGATGCGTATGGGGAAGGGGAGGAAACCTGGGCTGAATTTGAAGCGATGATGGATGACATGCTTGGTATCGATTCGGGGGATGGGAAGGAGGCAAAGGGCGCATGTCAAGAACGACGCTATCGTGTTCGTCAAATCTACCGCGACCTGGCCCGCCGTATTCATCCGGATACCTCCGGCGAGATGACCCAGGAAGTGAAAACCCTCTGGCATGCCGTGCAGGAAGCCTATGAAAGGGAGGACCTCGAAGCCCTGGAAGTCCTGCAGGCGAACCTGAATATGCTGGGCGGCGCCATACCGGATTCCACGAGTGTTTCCCATATCATGGAACTGGCCAGAAGTTTCCGGGAGGCCCTGCGGGCGTTGCGAAGTACGATCCGTCGCGCGAAGAAGGACCCCGCCTGGGGATTTCTGTCCGTGTCGGATATGCATAAGAAGGAGGCGTACAGACAAATAGAAAGGCAACTGGAAAGAGAATTTGATGACCTTCATGAACAACTGGCGTGTGCGGAAGCCCGGCTGGAAGTATTCAAGAAGATCGGAGGCCATGAGTACAGTTCCGCGAGCCCTCATACGCTGGCCGATTTGTTTGAAGAGCTGATGGATGAGTCTTGCTTCTATTAATGTCAGCACTCCTTACCTCGTGGAAGGTTAAGTGACAGTCGGAGGTCAGTCGTCGGAGGTCGTGAAACCCGAGGGCTGAGGGCTGAAACCTGAGGGGTGAGCGAACCCCGGGACAACTAGCCCGGGGCAACACGCTGATGTCACTTTAACTTCCACGAGGTAAGGAGTGCTGAAGTTTCAGGTTTCAAGGTTCAGGTTTGCCGAAGACGCAGGGGGCTGAAAATCCGGCAGGGATCGCCTCGCCGGTCCATGTCCGGGACGTTTGGCGGGTCTTCAGGGGCGCCTTGGCGATCTGTTTGCAGACCACGCTGCCGTGCGCGCCATAGGTCACAAACCGGACGTTGCAGGCCATATACCCGTTGTGGATGTCCGACACGTCGATGCTGTATTCGTGGCCTTTGCGCCGACAGGTGAAAGTCATGGAGGTCTCTTTGTCTTGACGGTACGCGAACCCTTCGCCTTCATCAAAGCGGTAGTGGGCCGTGGCCCGGCCCTTGAATTGCGGGGATACAAACAGATGCAGCTCAATCCTGGATAAATCCGTGTGGTTGTCCTTTGGGACACCCTGCAGCGTGGGAATCAAGCTGCCATCACGAATGAACAGGGGCGTTTCATTTTCTGTGCAACGAATGCGGCGCCTGCATCCGCCCTTGATCCATTTCCCGTTGCGCGTGTCGAACCAGTAGCCTTTGGGCAGGACGACATCGCGTTCGCATTCCGTGACACTGAGTATCGGGGCATGCAGCAGGCTGGGGCCCATGAAGAATTGATCATCCACATGCGACAGCGGCAATGTCTTTGTGTCCGCAAATTCGTAAAACATGGGCCGCATGATGGCCGCGCCGGTGGCCTCCTGCTCAATGAAACAATTATAGAGGTAGGGCAATAGGCTGTAGCGCAGCCGGATATAGTGGCGGATCAGGCGCATGGTCTTCTGGCCGAATTGCCAGGGTTCCTGTAGCCGGGTTCCGATGGCGGCATGATTGCGAAAGAAGGGAAACAGGAATCCGGCCTTGTGCCAGGCGGCGGCGAGTTCCGGTGTGGCGTCGCCCCCGAACCCCGGCACATCCGGGCCGTTGAACGGAATGCCCGAGAGCGCCAGGTTCAGGCTCAGCGGAATGCTGCCGCGCAGGTGGTGCTCATTCGAGAAGTTGTCGCCGGTCCATAGTGCGCAATAGCGGCTGGTACTGATGTACCCGCTGCGGGAAATCAAAAAGGGGCGTTTGTCGGGGTTGGCCTTCAGGAAGCCCTCCCGCGTGGCCATGGCCATGCCCAGGGCATATTGGTTGTGATAGGCGGCATGGGGCCAGGCGCCGTGTTGAAAGAGCATTTCACTGTTTTCGGAGGCCCCGGTGGAGGGATCATTCATGTCCAGCCAGGCCCCCGAAATGCCGCTGGCGGCAAAGGCGGCCACTTCATCCGCCCACCAGGCGCGCGCGGACGGAAGCGAAAAGTCCGGGAAGACCGTAGCGCCGGGCCAGACAAACCCCACAAACGGCCGCCCTTCCGGATTCAGGCAGTAAGCCTTCGCCTTCAGGCCCCGCTGGTAGACCGCGTAGGCGGGGTCAATTTTTACCCCCGGATCAATGATGGGAACCACATGCCGCCCACGTTCGGTCAGGGTCTGGATGTTTTTTTGCGGTTCCGGGAAGTGATCGTTTTCGAAGGTGAATACCCGAAACCCCCGCATGTAATCAATGTCCAGCCACAGTCCGTCGCAGGGAATGGCGTCCGCCTCAAAGCGGCGGTCCAGTTCTTCGAGGTCGGAATGGCTGCGGTATCCCCAGCGGCATTGCTGGTAACCGAGCGCCCATAGCGGCGGGCGCGGTGTGGCGCCGCACAGGCGTTGGAGCTTGCGGGTCAGTTCGTCGAGGGAGGGACCATGAATGAAATACAACTCGGGTGCGCCATCCGGCGCGCCCATGTAGAATTCGGCCTCCGGTTGGTCCTCGGCGGCGTTCTGTTGCGCAATCAGCAGGTTGGGATTGGTGGCCATGAAGACGGCGAAGGGATTGTGGACGAGTACCCCGATGAAGGTGTTGCCCTGTTTGATGATCAGGTAGGGGATGGAGACGTACATGGGGTCCGGCGCGCCATGGATGAACTGGTCCCAATGAAAATCGGCCCACACATCGGTATTCCAGAATTTGGTGCGCTTTCCGGTGTGTTCAAAACCAAAGGTCTTTTCGCCCATACCGTAGAATTGCATGTTCGCATCGTAGTGCCATTTGAAGAGCCAGGCCTTTCCGCTGAGGCCAAACCCGTGCGTGTCATCCGACGCCAGCAGGATGCGCCCCTCCCTGGTCCCGAATACCAGGCGCCCGCGTCGGTCTAGCGTCAGCGCGGTGTCCTGTCGTCCCGCATCAAAGGTTTCCGAAAGCACGGCCTGACTGTGTTGCGCCGGCCATTGCTCATGGAGCACAGCCACCTTCCAGACCTCTTCACCCAAATGGGTGGCCTCAAACCGGCAGTTGCGTTTTCCCACAGTGAGTGCTTGTGAGGCATGCGTGTATGCCGAGGCAAACGTGAAATTGGATGGATGGTGAATCTTGTTGAAATACATATAGCAGACTCCTACACAGTGTTTTCAGTCAACCTTTTCATTGCTAATTCAGCCGCGCACCTTATCAGCGTGGCGTCGGAGCACAAGCTCTTTTATCTGAATTTTGCAGGTCATCAACCCATATACGCTTGCAATCCCGTTTTATTTTGCCTACGTTTAGCACCTGAGAGAACAGGCCGTATTAATAAGATAGCTTACAAGGTGACAGCCATGACCCAGACCGGGAATAAACATTCACCAGGCATGCGTTTTTTAAAAAAAATGTATCTTTTCTGGTGTGACAAACCAATTTTCCTTTGGAGCATGAAGTGTTTCGCGAAGATGAGGCGCCGACTGGTCGGAAAACACGTTAAGGGTTTGCTTTATGAGACCGACAATGGGTTGCTCATCGCCGGCATCAATGACGTGGTGATCGGCCTGCATCTGGGCTTTCTGGGGAACTTTAATCCGGGGGCCCTGTCCCTGTTGCTGGAGGGCATGGGCAAGGACTCCTCCGTGCTGTTGATCGGAACCCATGTCGGGTCCCTGCTGATTCCTATCGCGCGGGAGGTCGGCCGACTGGTGGGATTTGAGGCCAATCCGGAAACCTACACTTTACTGCAGGCCAACGTTCGCCTGAATAATGTCAGTCACGTCGAAATCCACAATCTGGCCGTGGGGGATCACACGGGAGAAATCGAGTTTTATGCAAACAAGATCAACGCCGGTGGCTCAAAAATCCGTCCGGGTAAAGACGCCTACGCATATCACTACGATGATCCCAACGTCATACGTGTTCCCGTAGTGGCGCTTGACGAGTTCCTTGCCGGCCAATCCTTTGATTTGATCATTATGGATATTGAAGGGTCCGAGTACTTCGCGCTTAAGGGGATGCAGGCACTGCTGGCGGCGTCCCGGCGGCTGCAGGTGGAGTACATCTATCATCACCTGCAAAATGTCAGCCAGGTCTCTAACCGGCAGTTCCTGGATCTGATCGAGCCGCACTTCAATCACATGCAGATCGTGCAGGACCCGCAACGCGTTTATCACCGTAGCGACGAGGGCGGTTTTGAAAAAATCCTCAACGAAATGGCCGATCAAAAACGATGCGCGGACCTGCTTTTCACCCAATGACGCCCGATGGTTCGGGCAGAAGGATCCATGAGCCCAAAATTGACGCCCAAGATTATCCTGGAAGGCACCCGGTTAACCTTCAAGACCGACCTGGCCTTTGCGCTGAATGAACATCCCCGCCTTGTCGGTGAGCGGAAATACAAATACCACTCGCCGCTGATTTCAGGAGAATGGTGCGCCTTTACCAACTATCCGTGGGGCCGGGGGCTGATTAATTTCAATCCCGAAGAGGAATGGCGGGCCATGGAGACCTACCAGACCTGGGCGCGCCTGTTTGAATTGCAGCGGTACTATTCGTGGATTGTGGACCGTTTTCACATTTCCACGCAGGTTGTACAATTGCAACAACAGGGAAGGAAATACGATTTCACCTGGCTGGAGCAGCGCCTGCTGCCGCTGGGGTTCCATATTGTCTTGTGTATACGCAGTCCTGAATCATTTGAAGCCGCCAGGGAAGCGCGCTTGAAAGTATCCGGGAATCCATCTCAATACGATGATCTGAATGTGTTTATCCGAGAGCAGGAGCGTTTCCAGACCTTTGCGGCGGAATCCCTTTTGCCGGTCATCGAACTGGATATGTCGGACAACAACATCCCGCGCGCCTGTGAGGACGTGGCGGACTGGTTGGAGGAAGCCGGGGGTCTCTATATGCGCGACGGGTCCTGAAATCAGGAGAGGTCGACCGTCGCGCCGCGCGCGTCATCAACCTTCATGTCCGTATCTTTCAGGCAATTCTCGAGGCACTCGGGGCATATCCCGTGCGAAAAAGTGATCAGTGATTTGTCCTCAATGAATTCATCAATCTGTTCCCACACCGCCTGGTTGATCTGGACCTTTTTACAATAGGAACAGATGGTGATAAACCCCTCCATGGTCTTGCGCTGCTGCAAATAGGTGTGCGCGATGGTGATAAAGCCGACCGTAATCACAAACGCGGTCAGGATGCTCGCCCCCATGTAATTGAACGCGGTTTCCTCCGTGCCGAAAAAGATGGCCGTCAAATCAAAAGTCTCATGGACCCATATCAGGCAGATCAGCAGGAAAAAGCTCAACGACTGCCATAGGGCGATATACTCAAAGGGCCGCTTTCTCCAGTATGGCCGCCGGTACTTTTTGAATGATGTTTTCATTTGCCGAAGACTATACCCCCGGATGCCGGGTAAAGACAATAGCGAAATCAGGGGCAATCCGTACTCCAAAATTTTCCTATCCGCGCTTATCCGCGCCCATTCGCCTACGTTCCTCCGGCGTGACAAGTCCGTGGCTAAAAAATGGGTTTAAGGCTTGAATTTCCCCGTAAATGGTGCCATCGTTAGAACGTGAAGCGATTTATATAAGACGGTGAACCATTAACCAGGAGTCCGTGATATGAAGACGAAACCCGCCCTGTTGTGTGTGATTTTTTCCCTGTTGGCTTGCACTGTGCCCGCTTTTGCGCAGTCCCTCATCTGGATCGAGGATTTTAATGATCCGGCCATTGATGGAAAGGGGGCCTATGGCGGGGTAGGACTGACGAATATTGTCGATATGGCCGGGGTGACGAATTTCACCATCGATGTTTCGGAAGCGGATTTGGCGGCGGCGGACGATTACTGGAAAGTGACCGGGCAGGAGTTTGTTGGCACGGACCTTGACGGCACTACGGTTTGGCAGTCCGTTTCCGTGGATATCTCGGGCTATACGGATGTCAGCCTGCTGGTGGATATGGCCGCTTCGAGTGGGTTGGAATCCGATGATTTTCTCGGCTTCTCCTACATGCTGGATGGAGGGGGCGAGGTGGTGGTCACAAATGTGTTTGGCAACTTTGACCCATTTACTGTCGAGGCGCCGGAGATCAATGGGACGGGCGTTGTGGTCGTCATGCGCGCCGCCAATAATGCCGGCAGTGAATTCCATTCCTTTGATAATGTGACTGTAAGCACGGCCCCCAGTAATGTGGTCCCGTCCATCGCGCCCATCGGCGCCAAGCAGACGCTCGAAAACTCGCCGCTGATTTTTGCCGTGCTGGCCGCGGATTTGATCGACGAAGACGAGGTGACGCTCTGGGCCAGCAATCTGCCGGTCGGCGCGACGTTTCCCACGGTGACCAACGCCGTTGAAGTGACAAATACGTTTACCTGGGCAACCCCGACGCCCGTGGGGGTCTATACCACGACGTTCTGGGCCGCGGATGTGGACGGAACGACCAGTGAAACTATCCTTATTGAAGTGCTGGCCCTGCCGGGTGAAACCACCCTGATGATCAATGAGGTGTATTTAAATCCGCCGGGAACGGACGATAAACGCGAATACCTCGAAATTCGCGGCGCGCCCAATGCCTCCCTGGCGGGATTTGCCTTGGTGAATATTGAAGGGGATGACGCCGCGGGCAGTGTGGATTCTGTTCAGGATTTGAACGCGCTTTCCCTGGGGGCCAATGGATTGCTGATTCTGGGAACAGATTATACAACCACACCGCCCTGGACGATCCCCGGGGATACGGCGGTGGCGGACCTCTCCGGCGGGACGATCGAAAATGGGGCGATCACCTTCATGCTGGTGTCCAACTTTACCGGCAGCGTGGATGATGTGCTCGATACAGACCATGACGGTGTCCTGGATGTCAGACCCTGGGACGAGGTCTTTGATTCCGTGGGCTGGACCGACGGGGGGGCCTTGGATGCGGTGTATTCCCAGTCGGTGCTGACACAGTCGAGCGGTACGCCGGACGCGGCGACACGTTTCCCGACCAATAATTTCACGCGCACCGCCCTCGCCTGGTACAACGGGGATATTTCGGATGTGGACGATATTACCTATCTGACCAATGCCGCCAGCGCCAACCTCCCGGTAGGCGGAAAGCTGACCCCCGGCGCGCCGAACTATCCCACGCCGGACCAGCCGCCGCTGCTCGCGCCCATCGGCAACAAGCTGGCCGTGGAAAGCAATGCGCTTTCGTTTGTGGTCAGCGCGGCGGATGTGATTGACGGCGACGAAATCACCCTGTGGGCGGAGGATATTCCCGCGGGCGCTACCTTCGCTACGGTAACCAACGCGGTCGGCGTAACCAATACCTTCAACTGGGCGGTCCCGACCCCCGTAGGCGTGTATACCACCACTTTCTATGCCGCGGATGCCGATGGGACCAACAGCGAGACCATCACCATCACGGTGAATGAGCTTACTGTGGAAACCCTGCTCATCTCCGAAATGTGCGACCCGCAAGCCGGGTATGCCACCAGCCGATACGTGGAAATCTACAACGCGGGCGATGTGGCGGTTGATCTGACCGGTTGGGAACTCCGGGATTACATCAACGGCGAGGAAGGTTCCGGCGCCGCCCATGTATGGGCGCTGTCCGGCGCCATTGCCTCCGGCGAGGCATTGGTATGCGGTGACATCGAGAATCCGTATGCTGACTTTACCATCGACTGGTCGAGCAGCAGTTGGAACGGCGGCGCGGACGATGGAGCGCTACTCTACAACGGCGTGACCCTGGTGGATTTCGCCGTGGGCCTGGCATTTGCGGATGACTCGCTGATCCGCACACAGACCGTTTGCGCGCCCAGCATGGCGTTTGTCAGCGATGAGTGGTACACCATGGATGCGCCGGAGATCAATGAGGGCGGCTCGACGCCGGGCACCCATGTGTGTGACTGTCCGGGCGCGGTCGACCAGCCGCCTCAGATCGCCCCCATCGGAAACAAGGTCACTTCGGAAAGCAATACGCTCTCCTTCATTGTCATCGCTACGGAAACGGTGGATGGTGATGAGATCACCCTGTGGGCCGAAGACCTCCCGGCAGGCGCCACCTTCGCGACGGTAACCAACGCGGTCGGCGTGACGAATACCTTCAACTGGACGGTCCCGACCCCCGTGGGCGTGTATACCACCAAATTCTACGCGGCGGACATCGACGGGACCAACAGCGAAACGATTACCATCACGGTGAACGCCGTGGTCGAGAATACTGTGATTATCTCGGAAATGTGCGACCCGGCGAACAATTACCAGACCAACCGGTACATCGAAATCTACAATGCCGGCGACCTGCCCATTAATTTGACGGGCTGGGAACTCCGCGACTATATCAACGGCTCCGAGGGTTCCGGCGATACGCGTGTATGGGCCCTGTCGGGTACAATTGCATCCGGGGACGCCTTGGTCTGCGGCAAGACAGGCAATGCCTCCGCCGACTTTACTATCGACTGGGCGAGCAGCAGTTGGAACGGCGGCGCGGATGATGGAGCGGTACTCTACAATGGCGTGACGTTGGTGGATTTCGCCGTAGGCCTGGCATTTGCGGACGACTCGCTGATCCGGACCCAGACGGTTTGCGATCCGGTCACGGCCTTTGTGGCGGACGAGTGGTATACGGTCGCTGTCACCGATATCGGCACGGGCGGCTCAACGCCGGGCGTTCATGCCTGTGACTGCCCGGGCGGTGGCGATCCTGATACGGACGGCGACGGGATGCCGGACTGGTGGGAGCTGAAATACTTTGGCGACGCCACCAGCACCAATACCCCGGATGGGGACTATGACCAGGACGGCAGCATCAACATCCATGAATACATTGCCGACACGGTCCCGACGAACAATCTGTCGTTCTACGAATCGCTGATCACCAACATGACCAGTGTGGCCGGACAAGTCCTCGACCTGCTGGCCGGTCCGCCTACCAGCGTGGACCGCGTGTACGACGCCTTCTGGAGCACGAACCTGACCGATCCGGTCACCTGGACCCCGTTCAATGCGAACGTGCCGGGCCTGCCTTCCGCGGATGCCGTCGTCATCACCGTGACCAACGAAGGCGCCGCTTCCAGATTCTACCGGACCGGCGTTAAGCTTCCGTAGTAACCCTTAAACGATAAAAAGATAAAACCCGTCTCCCTCGGGTCATTCACCGAGGAGACGCCGCGTTTGGAAAATTAAACGGACACTCAAGCGGTTGCAAGCGGTGGAAGAGGTTTGTTATACAGGCGTCAGCCTGCCCGTTCTTTGTACAGAGGCTTTAGCCTGCCGTGCCCGGCGAGCCGCGCATGTTTCGCGCCGTGAATGCCGAAAAAACAGCCGATTTCAGTGAAAAAAGCTGAAAATTTGCTGAAAATGGGCCATTTTCGATCTAAAAACCGAAAAAATTTGCATTTTTGACCGTTTTTCACGGATTTTTGTCGCTTTTTGCGCTGTTTTGTGCGCGGGTCTCGTATCCGCTTCTCTGTACGATCGGCCCGTGTTTTCGCTTCCGGCGTTACCGTTCTCTCCGGGGGATACAGTTACCTTCTGCTACCCTTTTACATTGTCCACCTGGGGGCGAAAACTCCTTGACTTTTGTGCCGCCTTTCGCTTACACTCAATGCGTTCTTGAAATTCGATACGTTACAAAATCCTGATTTGTGACGTTGGCTCAGGAGGAAGGCTGTTGACAATAATGAGGATACTAAAACTGATGACCGCATTAATCGTACTGGTGCTCTGTAGCTCAGCCATACTATCGGCCGACGCGGGCAACTGCCTGTCCTTTGACGGAGGGGGGGATTACGCCCAGGGCACGGGAAGCCTGACGAACGCTTCCGCCGTTACGCTGGAGGCCTGGGTGAAGCACCGCTCGCTGGGATCGGTCATTCAACGCTACCTGACTCTCGGGGACGAGGTCGCGGTGATACGCTACGATCCGAGCGGGGATGGGCTCCACTTTTACATCAATACCGACGGGACGTTTAAGAGCCTCCAAGTCAGCGGAGTGCTGACCACGGGACGCTGGCGCCATGTGGCCGGCACCTGGGACGGCGCCGCGATGCGGTTGTATTGTGACGGTAGAGAAATCGCGAGCCAGGAGCCCGGGGGCACGCTGAATGCCCCCAGTGGGGCCGTCATGTTGAGTCACTCTGCCGAAACCCTGGACGGGCACCTGGACGAGGTGCGCGTATGGAGCACGGCCCGCACCGGCGCGGAACTGCGGGAGAATATGCACCGGGAATTAACCGGAAGCGAGTCGGGGCTCGCATACTACTGGAAACTGAACGAAACCGACGGCGTCATCGCTTACGATGCCGCAGGGGATGCGGACTTGTCCCTTGACAACATGACGGATGACGACTGGGTTGCGTCCGATGTTCCGTTCGCCGTCGATTTCGGCGACGCACCGGCACCCTATCCGGTGACCCTGGCGGAAAACGGCGCGCGCCACGCTGCCACCGGACCGAGGCTGGGCGCGACGCGCGACACGGAGACGAACGGGACGCACAGTGCGGCGGCCGACGCGGAGGGCAGCGAAGAGGACGGCGTCAGCGGCTGGACCAGCGTGATGGTCGGCAAGGCCGGTGCCACGGTGACGGTCAATGTGCAGAACGCGCCCGACGGTGCAAAGCTCGATGCCTGGATCGACTGGAACGGCGACGGCTGCTGGAACGGGGCGGCGGATCGTATTGTCCAGGGCCTGCCCGTGACCAACGGGGCCAATACGGTGGCCTTCGATGTGCCGAGCTGGGCGCTGTCCGGCCATACCTTCGCCCGCTTCCGCCTCAGTACGGCGGGCGGCCTGGGCGCGGGCGGCCTGGCCGCCGACGGCGAGGTCGAGGACTACCGGATCGCGGTCGCTCCGCCGACCGCGCGGTTCGAGTTCATTCATGCCGGCCGCGCGGCGGCCTCGGGGCTGACCACCTATAACGGCACCAGCCTGTATCCGCTGGATATGGATGGCGACGGGGATATCGATCTGCTCTCCTGTGACGAGGATGGCGAGCTGCTCTGGCACGAGAACGACGGCGCAGGCGCCTACACCGCGCACTCTATCGACACGCTCAGTCTCCAGTGTTCCGTCATTGGCGTAGACCTCGACGGAGACGGCGATATGGATGTGGTCTCCGCGGATAGCTTTAATGGTCATGTCTACTGGTACGAGAATGACGGCGCTCAGGGCTTCACGCGGCATACGGTCGCAAGCAATGTGGGCACGTTCACCACGGGCCTGACTGTGGTCGACCTGGATGGGGACGGCGCCCTGGACATCGTAGCGGCATGCAGTGGCACGCTCCTGTGGTTTGAGAATGACGGCGCCCAGGCCTTCGCCATGCATACGATCGCAACCCACGGGGCGAGCACTTACAATGCTGTCGCGGCCGCCGATCTGGATGGCGACGGCGATCTGGACCTGGTGGGCGCCAGGGGCGGTGTCGTGAGCTGGTACGAAAACGACGGCCGGCAGAACTTCACGCCGAACGAGGTGTCCGCCTCCGAGTCGGAGCTGCGCAATGTGTTCATAGCCGACCTCAACGGCGACGGGCACCCGGATATTCTTTCCGCCGGCAGGGGTGTGAACGACACCCTGGCCTGGCATGAGAACGACGGCACCGGCAATTTCACGCGCCGCGGGCTTGGCGTGTCAATTGCCGCCAGCGATGTTGTGGCGGCGGATGTTGACGGCGACGGCAACCTGGATTTGCTCACCTTCGAATTTACGGGCGACGTTGCCAAAGTGATGCTGCTCCTGAACGACGGGGCCGGGAATGTCACGCGTCGTGTGCTGCGCGATGGAATCGGTTCTGTCGGCGGCGTCTGCATCGCGGATGCCGACAGCGACGGACGTCTGGACTTCTTTGCCGCTCACAACGGGAGCATCTTCCTCTACCGGCAGATCGACCATGATTTCGGCGACGCGCCCGCGCCCTATCCCACGCTGCTGAGCGACGACGGACCGCGGCATGTCACCCGCGGCCCCAGGCTGGGCGGGCTCCGCGACTACGAAACCGACGGGTTCCCCTCCGCGGGCGCCGACGGCGATGATCTGGACGGCCTCAACGACGAAGACGGCGTGAGCCAACCCGGCGTGATCCGACCGGGGCAGATCGGGGCATCCGTGACGGTGAACGTGCAGAACGCCCCTGACGGCGCGAAGCTCGATACCTGGATCGACTGGAACGGCGACGGCTCCTGGAACGGCCCCTACGACCGGATCGCCACCGGGCGGATCGTCACGAATGGCGACAACGTCGTCAGCTTCGATGTTCCGAGCTGGGCGGCCGACGGCGTGACCCATGCCCGTTTCCGGATCAGCACCGACGGCACAACCACGGTGGGCGGGTACGCCGACGACGGGGAGGTCGAGGATCACCTGCTGACGATTTCACCTCCCAAGGCCTCGTCCGCGACGTTCGTCACCCGTTTGGTTCCCGGGGCAACGAACCGGTCCATCTTTGCATCCTCGGCCGGAGATTTGGACGGCGACGGCGACGTGGATATTGTGACCACGTACAAACCCGAGTTACATAACGCCGGCTACGTGGCCTGGTGGGAAAACGACGGGGCGCAGAACTTCACGGAACATCTCGGCGAGTTTATCATTGGCGATAACCTCGCTCTGGATGCCAAGCCCCGGCTCGTGGATCTGGGTCGCGACGGCGATCTGGATATCCTGGTCGACGGCGCGGGAATCATGTGGTACGAGAACGACGGAACGGGGACCTTCAACATCCACACCAACGTGATGGAGCAGAGGAATTCTTTTTGGGCGCTATACGCCGCCGACCTGGACGCTGACGGGGATCTGGATATTGTCTCCGGTCACCAGGGGGGGGCTTCTGAAACCCCGGGCCAGTACTTGTGGTACGAGAACGACGGCAACCAGGGGTTCACGACTCACGGCATCACACCGGAAGTATCGGAAAACCGCCGTGACCTGTTTGCCGCCGACCTGGACCGGGACGGCGACATCGACCTGCTGACGCTGGATGCCTCCGCAAACGGGCACATCGCCTGGCAGGAGAATGACGGCTCCGGCAGCTTCACGAACCATACCATCCAAACGGGCATGAACTGTCCCGCCGGCATCTTTGCCGCCGACCTGGACAGCGACGGGGATATGGATGTCCTGTCCGCCTCATCCGGCAGCGACACGGTGGCCTGGCACGAAAACACGGGCGGCGGCGTTTTCGTCTATCACGAAATATCGACCAACGCGCCCGGGGCGTCCAAGATCACGGCGGCCGATCTGAACGGCAACGGCCGCATGGACGTGGTCACGATCGGCCGGACCACCGGCGAGGTCGCGGTCTACATCAACCTCGGCGGGGGCAACTTCCGCCGGGAGACGATTTACACGCACGGCATGGAGTCCGATTCGTTCGGCGAGCCGTCCATTTCCGTCATCGACATGGACGGCGACGGCGACCTGGACCTGGTCTCCAGTATAGGCGATTACCAGGAGCAGGGCGCCTGGGTATGGCACGAGAATCTTGGCTTGTTTACCATCCAAGCCACCGCCGGACCGCACGGCAACATTGCCCCCGGCGGCGCCGTCCAGGTGATCGAAGGCGGAACGACCAACTTCGTCATCACGCCCGATACGTACTACCACGTCGCCGATGTCACCACCAACGCTGCGTCCATCGGCGCGGTCACGCAATTCGCCTGGAGCAACGTGGTGGCCGACGGGACGATCCACGCCGACTTTGCCGCCGACCTCGCCGCGGAGGGCACCCCGCACTGGTGGCTGGACGGCCATGATCTGACTGCCGGGGGCACCTACACCTTCGACCAGGCCGAGCTGCGCGTCATGGGGCCGCACAACTTCACCGCCGGTCAGGAATACATCGCCGACACCGATCC
>RZZM01000087.1 GCA_009929845.1 Spartobacteria bacterium | reverse complement strand
AAAGAAAGCTAACAAAGTTTCTCTGTTCCCGCTGTTACCTTTTTTAATAAAACATGAGCAAACACAAATCTTCTATCTCCGTGCACTCCGTGGACTCCATCGAAGCGGGTGGTAAAGAAATCGCAGTGCTTAATCTTGTTGAGAATTTCGGTTGCGGCTCTGCTGCTCCAGGTTGTTTATTCCAGACTGCGGGTGCAACCCGCGGAACCGTGACCTCCCCCATGCCAACCCCGATATAGGGGTTGTACGATAACTGCGGTTAGCATGCTCCAGAGGCTGTTTTGGCGAATGGAAGTGTCATTTCTATTTTCCAGGCGCACAATCTCTTTGACGCTGGATTACAGCAGGAAATATCACTGCCATGATTGCAAAATCGACGCTAATCTCCACCCGCGGCCAACGGTCGAGGTAAGGAGTTCTGAGTTTGTTGCACACAGATGTCCGATCGGACATCTGTGTGCAACAAACTGAGGGTGCGGGAGGGTTAAAAAGGGGGGGCTCGCGACAACAGAGTTTTCGACAACGTTGTGAAAATCCGGGGTGTTGCGTATCGTTGTACTTTTCAGATAACGCCTAATGGGCACGCCCCTTACGCGTTGCCATGGCTTCGGTTAACCCCGCCGGGGAAACGGGTATGCGGTCGACTCAGCAGCGGGGTTTTGCCCGGCTCCACAACACGGATGCCGTAGGCATTCGAGGTGCTTTCCCGCTCCCACAACGATGAAATATCGGGCGTGTCGCTGGTGGGCGGATTGTATATGACCTGGAATTCGGTTATCCCGCACTTGGGAAAATAGTACGTGTCTACACGTTTTTTAAGCGTCAGTTTACTGCCCGGCGGAATGACGATGGTATTATTATCGGTATAACTGCCGATGGGGTAGGGATCCTCGATTTCGTTGTCGCGCTGACCGTTGGCATAGGTCCAGAACAGCAGCAGCGGGGGATTTTTTGGTACGCGAATGGGCCGTTTGCTGAAATTTCGCAGCTCGATCTCAAAGGTGATAGGTTGCCCCTTGATCACCCAGTCGTTGAGGGGCTTTAGGAATACCTGAAGACCGCTGTCAAATTCGGGTTCACTGCACACCCCCACATGATTGGGGATATATTTTTCCTCAAGCGAAGCACACCCGGCCACAAGTACGGCCAATAAGGCCAAACCTGTTCTGCATACTCGTCTGTACCTGTGCTCACTCACCGTACAACCAATAACCTTTCAACAGTCTTTCTATTTATACTATACACGAAAATAGCAGATAAATTAAAAGAAACCTGGCTGCAAATGAGTTTTATGTGTTTGTCGCCGCCTTTCAGGCCAGGGAAATCATTCCTTCAGGCAGTAGATTTTGAAGCGCTGACGGCCATTTTCGGCTTTTTCACGGATCACGCCGTGGATATCGCCCTCAAAACCGGGAAAATGATATTCAAACTCTTCTACGGCGGCCAGGTAATCGACAATGATCTGCGTTTCCTTGGTGTAGCGTTCGCCGGGCATGATCATGGGGATGCCGGGCGGGTAGGGCACCACCATTACCGCGGCGACCCGTCCGGGCAGTTCGTCGATGAAGCAGTATTCCACGTCGCCCCTGACCAGTTCGCTGTAGGCGTCCGCCGGGATCATGGCCTGTTCCGGAAGGATCGAGAAGCTGTCGAGCATCATTTCAACCAGCTTCTTCTCGCGCATGTAGGTGTGCATGTTGTCGCACAGTTGCTGGATCGTCCAGTCCGCATACATGGGGTGTTCGGCCACCAGGCAGGGCAACATTTCCGTGAGGGGGGCGTCGGCGTCGTACAACGCCTTGAATTTGAAGAGTTCCGCCAGCATGGTGCCGGATTTACCCTTGGTGATGCCGATGGAAAAGAGCAGCAGCCACGAATAGTGCCCGGTTTTTTCAACGACGACGCCTTTGGTCATCAGCCACCGGGTGACAATACCCGCGGGTATGCCCCAGTCCGCGAGGTGACCGTCTTTGCTGATCCCGGGCGTGGCAATGGTGACCTTGAGCGGATCGAGCATGATGTAATCTTCTTCGAGTTTTCCGAACATGTGCCAGTCCTGGCCCGGTTGCAGGGTCCAGCATTCCTGGTTGGAGAGCAGGATGTCATTGTCCACCTCTTCGAACGGGACATCCACCATATCCTTGATCTCCGGGTTTTCCCGGATGGTCACGGTGTCGGGCTGCCAGGCGGTAAACCACCACGCTTTCTTTGCGTCGGGCGTGCTGCTGGCGATGTCTTTTGCGATCTGCGCCATTTTCTTCCGGAAAATGACGGGTTCTTCGAGGGTCTCCTGCATCAGGCGCCGTCCCGCCTTGCCGGCCATCATCTTCGCGGAGATGTCCAGGGTCGCCAGGATGCCGTACTGCGGCGAGGTGGAAGAGTGCATCATGAATGATTCGTTGAAGAGGTCCGGGGAGACGTCCACCCTGCCGCCGTTCTTGATGTGAATCATGGAGGCCTGGGACCAGGCGGCCAGCAGCTTGTGCGTGGAGTGCGTCGTGAAAATGGGGGGATGGTCCGCGCTTTCCCCGACGCTGGTCATCCCGTAATGCTTTTCATAGATGGGATGGAACCGCGCGTAGGCATACCAGGCTTCATCAAAATGAATGTTGTCGACCACGCCCTGCAGACGGTCCTTGATCCCCAGGACGTTGTAGCACAACCCGTCATAGGTGGAATTGGTCACAACGGCCATTTTGACCTTTTGTGATTTATCGGTGATCAACGGACAGGCGTCGATCTTCTCCTGGATGGTTTCGGCCTCGAATTCCTTCAGGTGAATGGGGCCGATGGTGCCGTAGGCATTGCGTGTGGGCATCATGTAGATAGGGGTCGCGCCGGTCACAATCATCGCGTAGTTGAGGGACTTGTGGCAATTCCGGTCCATCAGCGAGATGTCGCCTTTGGTGACGCGGGCATGCCAGATGATCTGGTTGGCGGTGGAGGTGCCGTTGGTTACGAAGTACGTGTAGTTGGCGTTGAATATCTTGGCCGCATCTTTTTCCGCCTGGCCGATGACGCCCTCGTGGTCCAGCAGGGAGCCCAGTTCCGGCACGGAAACGGACAGGTCCGCGCGGAAGACATTTTCACCAAAGAAATTGAAACATGCGCGGCCCGCCGGGGTCTTCATAAAGGCGACGCCTCCCATGTGCCCCGGGGTATGCCAGGCGTACTTGTATTCCTCCGCGTATTTGACCAGCGCCTTGAAATAGGCGGGCAGGATGGTGTCGATGTATTTGAGCAACGCGGTTTCGATGCGCCCGGCGATGAAGGTGGGGGTGTCCTCGGTGATCCAGATGTAGCCGTCGATCTTGCTGAGCACCGCGGTGGGAATGTCGCCGACGGAAAGCTTGTCGGTCATCAGCAGGATGGGCAGGTCTTCATTGCGGGCGCGTATGAAGTTGATCAGTTCCGCCGGGGTGAGGTCGTCCACCGCCGCGTCCTGTTCAATGTCCCAGTCAATAACCACACACCCGAGTTCGGCGTGCGATTTAACAATCTCCTGCCCGTCATGACAGGAAAGGGCGTTGTAGACCGTGCAGTCCAGCGCGTCTTCAAGTTCCTCGACAATGGCGGCGGTTTTCCAGCCTTCCGTGGTCTGTATTCCGACTTCGTCATCAATAAACAGGATGGGGAAATCCCTGCGGTCAATCATTTCCATGGTCGTCCTCCTTGGGGCTGTGTGTTTGTGATAAACCAGTTGAAATCCATGAAGTTTTTTTAAAACGATAGAGGATAAACGGAACGGCCACCATGATCAGGATGCCGGCAAGGAGGAAGGCCTCATAAAAGACAATGTTGCCGGTGGAGAGTTGCGAGGGCGGAACAAACCCGATCAGCAGCGTGAAGAGCGAACCGACAATACCCAGGCCGCCGATGCACCAGATGCCGGGAAGCCCGCCGGGTATGCGGTAGGGTCGGGGCGTGTCCGGATAGAGATACCGCAGCCGTATAACCGCGGCAAAAAGCAGGATGTACATGACCAGGTACAGTTGGGCGGTCAGGGCGGTCAGTATCCAGTAGGCGCTGTTGACGGAAGGCATCAGCAGGAAGACCAGCACAAGGGCCGAGACGATGTAGGCCTGTATCAGCAGGATGTTTACCGGTACGCCGTTTTTATTTGTGCGCTGGAAGAAGGGCGGCAGCAGGCCATCGCGCGCCGTCACCAGCAGCCCCTTACTGGGCCCCAGGATCCAGGCCGATACTTCGCCTATCGAGCCGACGACCACCAGCGCGGCCACTACCGGAACCAGCCAGCTTATATGGTAGGCCTTGAAGAAACATTCAAAGGCCTCCATCAGGCCGGCGACCAGGCTGATTTCCCTGGCGGGGATGACTATGGCGATGGCCAGCGAACCGAGCAGGATGGCGGAAAATGAGATGATCACCGCCAGCAGGGTGGCCCGCGGAAAGACCCGGGCAGGATCGCGCACCTCCGCGTGGTGCACCGCGGAGACCTCGATGCCGGAGGTGATAACCATCACGCCGGCCAGGAAGACGATCTTGTCGAGGCCCGACAGGTCGGGGATCATGTCGCGCAGGGACAGGGTAATCTGCAGCGGGTCGCCGCGCAGCATCCAGACCCCGCCGAGGACAATGATCAGGCCGGTTGTTACCAGGGTGCTGAGGACGCCGATGGTGCTGACCCATGCCGCGGTTTTCATGCCGCGAAGGTTCGACCAGGTGCCGCCCCAATATACGATCAGGATGACCGCAAGCATGTAATAGGCATTGTTCGCCAGCGCGGGTTTTACCGTGTAGGCCAGGGTGGCCGCGATGAAGGAAAGCACCGTCGGAAACCAGATGACGTTTTCACTCCATTGCAGCCAGACCGCCACGAATCCCCATTTCTCGCCCATGGCCTCCCGGACCCAGACATACACCCCGCCCGGTCCACGCGGCGGCCATGTGGTGGCCAGCTCCGCGGAAACCAGCGCCACCGGAATCAGAAAGAAGGCCGCCGATACCAGCAGGTAAAAAATGGCGGACAGCCCTTCTTCAGCCAGCATGGGCAGGCCCCGGACGCTGTAAATGATCGCCAGATTGATCATGGCGACCGAGAATACGCCCAATACTTTTTTAGCGCCCTTGGTTGGCATAATGTTTACTGTCCGATTTCCCGCAGCGGTTTACCCGACATCAGGCGCTCCTCGATCTTCTCCAGTGAAACATCCTTGGTCTCCGGCACGAAACGCAGGAAGAAAATGATAAAGACCACTTCAATAATCCCGTATAGCAGGAAGGTGTTTCCATGTCCGAGTTTATCGAGCATGGTCAGGAAGGTCATGCCGACAATGCCGTTGACGATCCAGTTGGTGGCGGTGCTGACGGTGATGCCGAAGTCGCGTCCGCTCAGGGGATAAATCTCTGAACAGAGCACCCAGATGATGGGCCCGGCGCTCATGGCGAAGCCGATGATGAAAAGCAGCAGGAAGGCGATGGCCACGAACGAGAGCAGGTGACTGGCGTTGGCGGCGCCTTCCACGATGGCCGGGTGATTATCCAGTCCGCTTCTGAAACAGATGCCGACGGTAAGCATCGAAATGCCCATAACCACAAAGCCCGTGTACATAATCGGCTTGCGTCCCAGGCGGTCCACAAAGGCGATGGCGATAAAGGTGGCCAGCACATTGATGCAGCCCACCAGCACTGTGCCCCACATCTGCTCGGCGCCCGTGGCAAACCCGGCGATCTTGAAAATGGTCGGGGCGTAGTACATCACCACATTGATCCCGGTAAGCTGCTGAATCACCTGCAGGCCGATGCCCAGGTAAACCGCCCGGCGGAAGTTGCTGTTGCCCAGAAACAGTTGCAGGCCGTTCTGGCTGTGGGACAAGGCGTCTTCAATGTCCTTGACTTCCCGTTCCACCTCTTCGGTCGAGTTGCGCACCTTGTGCAGTACCGCGTGCGCCTCTGATTTGCGACCCTTCATCAGCAGCCAGCGCGGACTTTTCGGCAGGAAGAAAATGGCCATAAACATGATCGTCGACGGCACCACCAGGATGCCCAGCATCAGCCGCCAGTGGCCGCCCAGCACCTCGTGGATACGGCAGTAGGTGGAGAAGTAGGTGTCGCTGGCGAAGGCCAGCACAATGCCGATGGTGATCAATAACTGGTACATCGAAATCATGGCGCCGCGGATGGATTGCGGGGCGATTTCCGAGAGGTAGAGCGGGGCGGTAAACGAGGCCATCCCCACGGCAATCCCCAGAATAAAACGCATGGCGATCAGGATGCCGCCGGTCGTCGCGATCGAACAGGCCATCGCCCCCAGGGCAAAGAGCACCGCGGCGATCAACATCGTATTCTTCCTTCCGAAACGACGCGTGAAAATCCCGCTGACCAACGCCCCGAGCGTCGCGCCCCACAGCAGGGCGCTCACAATCGTTTCGCTGGTTACCGTGGAAAGGTGAAAGTCTTTGGTGATAAACGGCAGGGCGCCCGAGATGACCCCGATGTCCAGGCCGAACAGCAACCCGGCCAGCGCCGCGGTCAGACCAACAATATACACAATGGGTTTGTACTTCGTGAAGGTCGCATTCATCGTTCCTCTCCTGTCGTTGTCCGGTTCTGCATTCAACTGCTGAGACATCCGAGCCTCCTGGCAAGGTTCACGGTTGCTGTTCATGCGTGGAAGTGTAAAATAGTTCCGGTAATTTTGCTATTGTTTTTATCCTTTGATTTATGAGAAGTGTTTCACAGCAAAAAGGTGACCCGATTCATGAGCGTGAAATTTAAAGACTACTACGAAATCCTGGGTGTTGCGCGCGATGCCTCGCAGGGCGATATCAAGAAGGCTTATCGCAAACTGGCCCGGAAGTATCATCCCGATGTCAACAAGACCGGGGAGGCGGAAGAACGGTTCAAGGAGATTGCCGAGGCGTACGAGGTTATCGGCGACGAGGAGAAGCGCGCCCGCTACGACAAGTTGGGCGCCAACTGGAAGGCCGGCCAGGATTTTACACCCCCGCCGGGCTGGCAGGCGCAGGGCGCCGAAGGTCCGCAGTGGCAGTTTTACACCAGCGGCGCCGGTCCCCACAGCGGGTTCCATGCCGAGGATATGGGCGGCTTCAGCGATTTCTTTTCTTCTATCTTCGGGGACATGGGCGGCTTTTCGGCGCAGCGCCCCCGTGGCGGCCACCACACAGGCGCTCACAGCATGCGGGGACAGGACCACGAAACAGAAATCCCAGTGACCCTCGAAGAGGTCTACCACGGCGCGAAAAAAAGCTTTTCCCTGCAGTCCACGGAGATTGACGGACAGGGCCGCGCGCAGCGCAAAACGAAAAATATTACCGTTGCCATCCCGCCCGGCGCGACCGAAGGAACAAAAATCCGCCTGCCCGGCCAGGGCGGCAAGGGCGCCGGGGGGGGCGCCGACGGACATTTATACATGCATGTGCATTTGCTGCCACATGAGCGGTTCACCGTCAATGGACACAATCTCGAAATGACCCTCCCCCTGGCCCCCTGGGAGGCGGCGTTGGGGACTAAGATTCCCGTGACCCTGCTCGACGGCAAAAAGGCCATGCTCAACATCCCGGCGGGCACCCCGAGCGGAGCGCAGTTGCGGTTGAAACGCAAGGGCCTCCATGGCAGGAAAGGGAAGGATGCGGGCGACCTGCTGGTCACAACCAAGATCGTGGTGCCCAAAAAACTGACCGAAAAAGAGCGGGCGTTGTTTGAACAGTTAGCCAGGGAAAGCGCGTTCCGCGCGCGATAGGGTGGTGCGTATGCAGAAGAATCTGGAGCGGGAAAAAAACATGGCAACCATGAAGGCCTCCGGGAAATGGATAACCGTCTCGGAGCTGGCCTATTGCGCGGGCACCTCCCGGGTTATGATTCAAAAAATGATCCAGGAGGAGCTGATTACCCCGGCAAAACGCACCCCCGAGCCGGTCTTTGAAACCTCCATCCGCCCGCATGTCTGCAAAATCCTCCGCCTGCACGGCCAACTCGGCGTCGGTCTCGACTCCATGAGCCTGGTCCTCAACCTCCTTGACCGTATCGAGCAACTCGAAAAAGCTGTGGGAAGGTGAACCATTCAATGAGAACGAAGATAAGCGCTATCCGCATCCATCCATGAAAAAAAACCAATGAATCCCAACTTCGCCATTGACATTTTGCGCATTGTTGCATACTAGAACGATACTGGTATTGCATCTTGATGGTGGTCATCGTTGCGATTTGGTGGTAGATGGAGAATGCGAGAGGAGCTTTTTATGGCGCGGAATTTGTTCATGAATTGGTTGGTGGCCTGGGGGCTGCTGATTTCGATTGGAAATCTTTGGGTGTTGGGTGATCCGGCGCCTGGCGTTAATGAACCGCCGGTTGCTGACGCGGGCGCGGATGCGGTTGCGAGCGTGGGCCGGGCGCTCAGTCTTAATGGCGTGTTGACCGACGATGGCTATCCGAATTGGACAATGTCTATCTCATGGTCCAAGGTGTCTGGCCCGGGAACCGTGACGTTCAAAAACAGATTGAAGTATGTCATTGTTGGCGGCATCGGGGGGCCGCCCGTTCCCCCCATGGTCGTGAATATGAATGATTCTACCGCCACCTTCTCCGAAATCGGCACCTACGTGTTGCGATTATCGGTCAGCGATACGGAGCTTTCTTCATATGACGAAATGACGGTTACGGTGGTGCCCGCCTACGGGACCGGGCCGTTGCTTTCAGAGGATTTTGCGGCGGGGGCTATGGCCTCGCTGACCTCGGGGTTGTGGGGGGTGGAGAATCATGGCGATGGCCTTGCGTGGGCGCTTGACGCGACCACGGGACGAGTGGAGGCGGCGTGTGCACCTGGTGCGACGCAGGATGCCTGGCTGATCAGTCCGGTTGTGGATTGTTCCGGATATTCCAATGTGTGCCTTCAGCTCACGGAACAGTTCAACGGTGGGAACCTTGACCACTGGTCGTACGGGTATGTGCTGGGGTCGATTGATGGCGGGGCGACCTGGACGGCGTACAGCAATGAGCTGCACGCCTATGGCCCCGGCGCGCCGGAAGAGCAGACCCCGGAGCAGGAGGTGACGCTGGATATGTCCTGGGCGGATGGGCAGTCGGAGGTGAGGCTGGCATGGGGGTATTACGCGAACGAGGATGGCTGGTGGCGGATCAACGAGGTTCATGTCCTGGGCGACCTGCCCGGGATGATTACTCCCAATCAGTTGTGTATCAAGCCGAACCCGTCGGCATACACCATTGAAATTCCGACGCAGCCGGGGAAAGTATACACGGTGGAATACACAGACGATGCCTTGTCGGACACGATGACCTGGCATCCGTTCATCGATCAAAGCAATGGCGTGGGGCGCTACGAAGAAACAAACACGACCTGGGGGACAGTGTCCTTTGAGGATACCATGGGCCCCGCGACCACGGGCGGGGAACCGGTGGACGGACGCCGCTACTACAGGGTACGTGTTGAAGATGCCGATCCCTGACCAGGCTTCTCCGGGATGATTGTTTTCCTGTTCGTGCGCCGTGGGCTAAAGCCCGTATAACGACCTTCCTGAAATCTTTTGCGCTATGACAGGCGTTGTTCCCATACGGGGGTCAGCATCCCGGGGTTCTCGTGCATGTCGTGTTCGAGGAGTTCGTTGAGGTGTTGGCCGACGGGGCCGGGGGCGCCGCCGCCGATGGGGTGTCCTTCGAGTTGCACCGCGGAGGTTACGTTGGGTGTGGTGCCGACAATCAGTATCTCGGGGGCGCTTTGCATGTCGCTTCTGGAGATGTCCCGTTCTTCGATGCCGGTCAGTTCGCCTGTCGCGACGAGGGCGCGGGCGAGGGCCTGAACCCGGAGCATGGTGGTGCCTTCCAGGATGGTGTCCCGTTTGGGGGCGGCCAGTATCCCGCCGGGCAGGAGCACAAGGACATTTTCCGTGGCGCTTTCGGTCAGGAACCCGCGCGCGTCAAGGGCGACGACAAAGTCGACCTGTTTGTCTACGGACTCCTTCTTCATGAGCATGTTCTGAATGTAGTTGCAGTTTTTGATGGTCGCGAGAAAAGCGGGTTTGGCAGGCACGGCGCTGAAGGCGATGCGGGCTCCTTCGGGATGGATGTGCATGAAGGGTGGTTTGCGGCGCGAGACCATGATGTAGAGTTGTGGGCAGGGACAGTCATAGGGGTTGACGCTCAGGCTGCCCGGTCCCCTGGAAATCAGCAGGCGGATATAGGCGTCCTTGTGGCTGCCGGCCCGGACGGTCTGGATGATGATCTCCGTGAGTTGTTCGTCCGTGTACGAGTGGACAAGGTCGATGCGCGCGGCCGAGCGGCGCAGGCGGACGAGATGGGCGTGCAGGTTGTAGAGGCGCCCGTTGATACATTTCAGGGTTTCAAAGACCCCGTCGCCGCGATGCACCACGTGGTCATCCAGGGGCAGGTTCATCCATACCGGATCGGTGACCACGCCTTGCAGGATGCTCGAATACATGGCGTAATAATCCGCATGGTAGTCCTGCCGGGTGAGCGGGAGTTTGTTCGCGATATCGGCGGCGCTGAGTACGGGAATGGGTGGTGTCATGGTCTGTTTCCTGCCAGGACCACGGTTTGTCCCGGTTCGAGTTGAAGCATCAAAGGCCCTTCCTGTTCGGGGATGATCTCGCCGCTGAGCACCCGGGTCCAGGCGCTTTTGAAGGGCAGCGTAAGCATATGCGCGCGGGGGGTGCGTCCGAAATTGCAGGCGACCACCACCGACCCTTCAGGGGCGTACCGCTCATACACGGCGACGTCGCTTTGCTGGTTGACCTCGATCAGGCGGATGGCCTGTCCGGTGAGGGCCGGATGCGAGGTGCGCAGGCGAACGAGCCGGGTCATGGCGTCGTGCAGCGTCCGGCGACTCGGGTCTTCGAGGTAGTCCCATTGCAGGGGATTGGGGCCGACATATTTCTTGGCGTCTTCGCCGAATTCCTGTCCGGCGTAAATCATAGGAATGCCCGGCGAGGTGAGGGTGAGCGCGATGGACGAAATGGCGCGTGTTTGCGCCTCGGTATCGTTCCATCCATGCGTGTGCAGGTCGAACATCATACGTTCCTCGTCATGGCTTTCGGTGTAGGCGATGCGCTGGAGGGCGTTGCTGAAGCCGCTTTGAAGCGGATTCATGATGGTCCTGAATTCGTTGGCGTCGATCTTCGCGTTGACCAGCATGTCGCGGATACGCCACCGGTAGTGCGCGTGCCAGCCGGCGTCCATTTCGGTTTGGTTCATCAGGTCCGGGTCGGTCGGCAGGTGCTCGGCGATGTGATAGACGCCGGTATCCGCCATGCGTCCGGCATAGGCAAACCAGCTCGCTCCCCAGTCGTTGTAGCCTTGCCAGCCCACCCAGCGCGTGGCGTCGTACCGGAACCCGTCAAAATGATAGGCCTCGATCCAATGCCGGATGACATCCGCGAAATAGCGTTTGGAGACCTCGCTTTCCTGATCGATATCCGGCATGCCCCAGTTCTCGCCGGTAAAGAGGTAGAAATAAGGACTGTTGTCATAATCCGCGCCGTACAGGCGATAGAGGGGGGCGCTGCCGCACATGTGATTGAACACGGCGTCGTGGATGACCGCGATGCCGCGTTGATGGGCGGCGTCGACCAGGCGGCGCAGCTCATCCGGGGTCCCGTAGCTGCCTTCCGGAGCCAGGTGATAGGCCGGATTGTAGCCCCAGCCGCCGCGCCCGCTGAATTCGATGACAGGCAACGGTTCGATGGCGTTGAAGCCCATGTCCCGAATGTAATCAAGACGGGCGATGACCCCGGTGAAGCCCTGGCCGGGGCACAGGTCTTCGATAAACAGTTCGTAAATGACCAGTTCATTCAGGGGCGGGCGGACAAAATCTTCATCATGCCAGGTGTAAGGGGGGAGCGTGGTGTCGATGACGGATTGGGCCAGCTCGGGTTCATAGGTCTCTTCGCCGTCTTCATCCAGCCAGTCGACATCCATGGAGTAGGGGTCGGCGATAAGGATCGAGCCGTCCACCAGGTACTGGTAGCGGTGCCGTCCCGGGGGCAGGTCCTTGATGAGCCACCAATAGCCGGTTTGGTCGCAATGCATCGGGTCGGTGAGCGGATTCCATTCGTTGAAACTGCCAAGCAGACTGACCACATGTTTGCCGGGGGCATAGAGGACGAAGGCGGTTTGGCCGTCGGCGGTGACGGAAGCGCCTTGGGGGATATCCGCGGGCATCGGTTCATGATGCCGGGCAGGAACACGCCAGAAGGTCAGGCTGTCGAGCGCGGTGGCGCCATTGACCTGTTGCTGTACCGTCAGGGTATGTGGTCCATAGGCCAGCGCAGGGACATGGCGGGCACATTCCCAGGGCGGGTCGAGCAGGGTGATTACGGGCTCGCCGTCAATCCACAGGGTGGCGGGGCGCCCCGCCGTGTTGTCGAAGGCTATGTTCAGTTGGTTGGTCACGGTCTGGTCCGGACGCGGTTCAGTGAGCAGTACGCCCGTGGCCTGCGCATCGACGAGTGAGAGGGCGGTGTTGTAGTTGCGCCCGTTGTCGGTGTCCCAGTCCTTGCCCCAGTGGACGGCCATGTGCAGGGAGGTGACCACCTGGGCCGGATTGTTGAAGGGTCCGAGGACAAGCGTGGAGATACCGTTTGTATCCGGCGCGCTGAGGGGGGAGTCCACGGCCAGGCCGTCATCCGACGGCATGGAGCCCGGCGGGAAATAGCCGGGGTGCGGCGGTTTCCATTGTCCGTGTTCGGCATTCACGCCCCAGCGCAGTTCGCCGCCCGGGCGGCTGCGTTTGACGCGGACGGTCACGCGGTCATTCAGGTGCGGCGCCGCCGGCTCCACGGCGATGCGCGCCAGGGTAATCGGGATGTGATAGTCTTTTCCCCCGTTGGAATCCCAGGTAGACTCGTCCCATTTGACTGCAAAATCGACGCTGGCTACCGGCTGCGTTGTACAGTTAAACGGGCCGATCCGCAGGGTGCAGATATCGCTGTTGGCAGGGGGCGAAAAAGGGGAGTCGACGGCGACGCCGTCGCGGATGGAGTGGGGCGGCCAGCAGGCTTCATCGGGGGGTTGCCAGGTGCGTCCCCTGGCATTGATCCCCCAGTGGATCATGCCGGTTCTCGCGCAGTCGGCAATTTGGATTTCGATGACATCCCCGCGGGTCGGTACGGTGGGGCGCCATGAGATGGTCTGCGCCTGCAATGAAATGCCCATTAGCGCCACGCAGCACGCTGCCGACAGATTCCATTTCGTCATGTGAGCCACCTGTTCTTTCTTTTAATTGTTGTACCTGGATCAATCACCCGACACATAAGGAACGAACATCATCTTGTAAAGACCAGAACGCTTTAATTGTCTGTCGCCCGCAAAATGGCCCCTGTGCGGCGTCAGAAAGCGCATATTTACGCATTTTTTTCCACTTCGGCCTGCCAGGCGAAGGCGGTATCCACCATATGCATGACATCTTCCGGGGACTGGACGGTGTTGAGGGTGCGGATGAGTAGGCGCAAATCCGGCGTACCGCGCACGTAGCGGACCAGTTGCGCCCGGAATTTTCCGCAAGCCGCGTGTTCTGTGCTGTGTTTGCGGCGTTTACGGAAGGCATCCTCGATATGCATCAACGCGAGTTCGCGCTCGAAATGTTCCGCAATGACCGCCCGCCGCTCTTCGCGCGTAGGGGCCACAAAAGGCTGTCCGTGTAACAGGCAATAAATCTCCTCGAAAATCCAAGGGTTCCCGACCGCCGCGCGCGCCAGCATCACCCCGTCCACGCCCGTTTGCAGGACCATTTCCACGGCATCCTGCGCGCAATCGACGCCCCCGTTGCCGATCACCGGAATCGACAGTTGCGCCTTGACGGCCGCCAGTTTTTCCCAGTTGGCGGGGCCTCCATGCACTGCGTCCGCCGTCCGCGCATGCAAAAACAGCGCGGAAGCGCCCGCTTCCTCGACCGCATGGGCAATTTCGGCGATATTTATGCACTCCGGGGTCAATCCGAGGCGCGTTTTTACCGTCACCGGCATCGAAACCCGCTCGGTCATGCCTTTTACGATCTTGTACAGGTGTTCCGGGTCCTTCATCAGCGACACACCCGCCCCTTTTCGGCGAATTTTTCGCACCGGACAGCCGCAATTTAGGTCTACAACGTCAAAACGACCTGTTTTTTCGATAATTTCCGCCGCTTTGGCGATAGAATCGGGGTTTTGACCGTAAATATGGGCCCCGATCGGGTTTTCTCCCGGTCTGGTCTCCAGATAATGCATCGTTTGGGGGCAGAGGCGCGTGATGCCCTCGACCATGACCATTTCGGTGAACGTCATGCCGCAGTGGAACTCCCGGCAGATGGTCCGGAAGGGAAAATGGGTGTAGCCGGCCATGGGCGCAAGGAAGACCGGATGTTCCAGCCGCAGCGTGCCGATGGTCAGGGGCGCCAGTATCGATGTTTTGTTTTCGTTCTTCTTCATGTCGCGTCTTGCATTTATTGTGTTTGCGTCCTACTATTGGCATTTATCAGTTACAGTTGGCGACAATGAAATAGGCATCTTATGCAGGAAAATAGAGAGCGAGCCGGGTTTGACCGGCGGATGACGCGCGAAGAGATCAATCAGCTCGAGATTGAGCGGTATGACGGCCCTGTTTGCGTCATCAAGCACAGTAAGGACATCAAACCGGCAATCAAAGCGCTCCGGGAAGAGCATCTGCTTGGGTTCGACACCGAGACGCGACCCTGTTTTCGCAAGGGACAGTCGTTCCAACCTTCCCTCATTCAACTGGCCGGCAAGGAGATGGTGTACCTCTTCCAGATCAGTCAGACCGGGCTGCCGCGGGAGTTGTGCGCGCTGCTGGCCAACCCGGATATCATCAAGGCAGGCGCCGCACCGGTGCAGGATTTGAATCCGTTGCGGCAGATGCGGGAATTTGAGCCGGCGGGGTTTGTGGATATCGGCGAGATGGCCCGTACCCTGGGGATCAAGAATCACGGGTTGCGCGGGCTGGCGGCCGTTCTGCTGGGGTTCCGCATCTCAAAACAATCGCAGGTCAGCAACTGGGCAAAGAAGGACTTAACCACCGCCCAGGTGAAGTATGCGGCGATGGACGCCTGGGTCAGCAGGACGATCTATTTGCATTTACAGGATATCGAGGAAAATGGGATCAAACCCGTGCAGGAAGCGACAGCATTGGAGGCATAAGTGAAGATTGATGTAAGCAAACGGAAAGAGGGCGCGCTGTTGACGGTCAGCGGACGGTTGGACGCCATGACGTCGATGGATTTCAACCAGGCTTGCGAGAACCTGCTGGATGAGGGCTGCGAAAACATTGTGGTCGATCTCGGCGCGCTGGATTACATCAGCAGCGCCGGGCTGCGCAGTCTGCTGGTCGCCGGCAAGAGAATCAGCGCGGACGGGGGGAACCTGCTGTTGAGTCGCCTGACGGGTATGGCGCGCGAGGTCTTTGACATATCCGGTTTCTCATCTGTTTTTTCTGTTTACGACACCGTGGAGGCCGCCTTTGAAACACTTGGATGACTCCCAATATACATGGTTGCGAGAGCCGGCCGAACTGGATGCGGTTGAGAACTGCCGGGTATTCGTGGTGGGTCAGCCGGGCTTCGAGGCCCTGCCGGGGTCCAAGCGCTTCAAGCTGGAGCTGGCCCTCGAAGAGGTGCTGGTGAACGTGGTGCATTACGCCTACAAGGACGAAAAGGGCTGGCTCGAACTCGGGGTCCACACCTGTCCGGACCAGGGCACAGTGTGCGTACGCATCAAGGACGGCGGTCATCCCTTTAATCCGCTGTTGAAAGAGGAGCCTGATTTGACTCTGGATATCCAGGACCGTCAGATTGGCGGGCTTGGCATCTATCTGGTGAAGAACATGGTTGATGACCTCGAGTACGAACGCCGCGACAACATGAATGTCGCCACCTTTTGTGTCACCCGTGACGAGCAGGAATAAAGAGCCCGGGGGCACCGCAGGTTCTTTGGGGTAGACGGGGCACGGGAACAAGCCGGCTCGATGGGAATCTAGCCCTCCAGGGGTATGTTTGTACAGTAGAGGGCGTGCGTAGTCCCCGCGAGCGGGACGAAGAAGGATGCTCTGTAGAGCCCGGCGATTGGAAAATAAACTGACCCTCCCCTTCGCCCATCCCCTTCAGGTGGTATCAGGCCTGCTATAAAGGCGTAGAAACATGAGGTTACGCCATGCAGGTTGAAAATAGCGACACATTTGATCCCAGTGGGCTGCTGAAGATATTGGAGCAGTTCCAGCCGTCGGAGTTATCCGGACCGACGCTGGTTGA
>RZZM01000454.1 GCA_009929845.1 Spartobacteria bacterium | reverse complement strand
CAAATCCGACCACATCAAATTTCGTGGCAAAGGTCACCGCCAGCGGCAGCCCCACATACCCCAATCCAACTACACCAATCTTTTCTTCAGCCATGCTCATGTCTTTACAATTCCTCAATCCATAGGTTCACAGGATAGTTCCAATCCATCAGAAACGCGACACTATACCCGCCGCGCCGCCCCGAAGAAAGCACGAAGTGACGCCAACAATCCTGTTTTTATGTGGCAACGGAGGGCCGCAAGACTATTTCACACGCCGTTATCGTACAACCCCATGCGGGGTTGGCATGGGGGGCGTCACTGTTCCGGAGGTTGCACCTCCGGCTATTCATGTTTTACCCTCTCGGGTAATAGACAACCCTATACATACATAAAGTGTGGGACTACGTGTGAGAACGACGTCAATCAGCGTCGCGAGCTAACCTCGTGTACGCTGGATTGCTTTGTTCGATTATTTGTATGGTAATCTACTGTTTTTACACCCTTTTCAAATTTAGAAGCTTTCAACATTTCAGCTAGTTTTGAAGGAGTGTAATCACACTCAGCGGCGATACTATCTTTTGCATCCCATACACTTTGCATAACGCTGTCAATCATTGTTATTCTCCATGAGTTCAAGTGGTGTGCATATTTCCGGACAGACAAAACCTTGCTTTGAACACGTCTCGCGAATAAGTGGTTTCTTAGCAGCATTGTCAATATGTCGACAATTCCAGGTAAGCAAATAGTCTATATTATGATATGCTGCAAATGCAACATGCATAGCATCGTCGGTTGCTTTAGAGGGTAAGGCCCCATCAGATACAAGCAATTCTGTTAGACGGGTTATCTCATCGTACATTTGAAGATTCGGAATATTGTTTAATGCGTTGAGTCTGCGTTTTGCTGCATCGGGATTTCCACGTTTTGCTTCTTCCTTTACCAATGAAGACGTAACCAGTTCGTAATGGTGCCGCTGTTGATCCCACCATACACATGTTGTATTTTGCCATGCAGCAGCAAGAAGATCATTTGTTGGTCGTGCTGTTAGATAACTGACGATTGATGTTTCTATATAAACTTTTTTCATAAGTTTATTATACTAAGTGAAATTCACTTGGGGCAATGACATTATTATTCAAATGTCGGATCTTGTTCGCAACATTCATCACCGGCGACCAATTGATATGGGCGGGACGATAGTCTCTGTGTTCGTCGAAGCGACGAGAACATGGCACTCCGCGAGAAGACCACTGCTTAGTGCATCCGCAAGATCGCGCTTGTCTATAAGGCACATCGGATTGTGATTGTAATAGGCAAGCTGGTAGACCAATACGTCAAGCATGATCGGAGCAAGAAGATGGGGACAGAGCAATGCGAAAACTGTCGTTTTGGCAAGAAAATTGCCTTTTTTGGGCCTGTGGAGGCCTTCTGGGGGGGCCATGGAGGGCATTTTCGAAGCCCATAGAGGCCGAAATGGCCCGTTTTCGGCATTTTTTCGGCATTTTTCACCGAAATCGGCCGTTTTTTACCCGCTGACCACCCAACAGCCCTAAAGCGCCCATCACCCCCTAAAACCGTCATGCAAAAAAACCCAAACACCCTTCCGCCATCGCCACCACAGCCTACTTCTCTGTCCCCGGAAGTTAGCCGATGGTTGGCCGATCTACGTCCATAGATTCAGGTGCTGGATTGTCCCTTCCGTCGAAGCGTCTGCAGAAAAATCCAACCCGCACCGATTCCAATCAGTCCAATTATCGTTGGTTCAGGAACGGCAATCAGGAACTGGTCAGGAGTTAGCGCCTTGTCGCTGATGCGGAATTCGTCGATGTAGCCGTCGCATGTGCCGCTTTCTCCTCCAATTGTTCGAGTTCCCAATGCAACATTTCCTGCAAATTCATAAGGGCCACTGGCCCCGCCCGGATACCCACCGTTGTATTGGACCTGTCCGTCGATGCAGACGGTGTATTCCGTGGGTTCCATGACTAGGGCAAAATGTTGCCATGTGCCCGGAGACACCAAGGACGCCGAAAACGGACCGTCAATCTGGTCTTGAAACTCGCCCCTCATAACAAGATCGGACCCTGTATCGGCCATGAGGAAGTACAACTCTGATCCGGAATCGAACCCAAACATTGGGGCGATTATCAGGTCAGTCGATGCATTCATGTAGAATTCAACCGTGAACTCGCTTCCAAGGCTCAGCGTGTTCGCGTTGCTCAGGTCGATGTAGGCACTTCCGCCATTCATGCGCATTGACGTCGTGTTCGCCTCACCGGTGAGGGGCACTGTTGCAGACGGTACAGACTTACTCCAGCCTCTTCCAGACACGTCTCCCCCTCCAGGAGAAGTATCCGAGAAGTTGATCAACTCACCGTCCAGAAGGCCCATCTCATCGGATGCGATGCCGCCGCCATTTTCTTCAAACCGCAGGTATGTAATCACGTCCGCTCCACATTTGCCCAAGAGGGCAAGTGTGGCAAGGACGGCGAATAGTGCCCGCATCACTGCAAATCTCCCTGCTGAATGTAGACGCGATAGCCTCTCGGTGGGGCGCTCAATCCAGGCGATTCAACGACTCCGCTTGCGTCCGTCGAAACGAAGTGGTTTGTCTGGAGCACGTCCACAAGGTTGTTGCTCGCCCAGCCTGTATTGACGCCTGTGTCGTAAAGCGGAGTCGTGTCGTTGTCATTGATGACGAGAATGCAGCCCGGCTTGGTCGCATTCCCGTTCCGTTTCATGATGAACAAGTCGTTCGTGTTCTGCGTGGAGAGGTATGAGGTGGTTCCTCCCGCATACGTTCGACGGATGTCAATGAAGGAATCAATCTCGGCCTTCAGATTGTTCGTGGACCAGCCAGAGGAGTTCGTATCGATATTGACGTTCGCACCGTAGAGGTAATCGCTGATCGGGACCATCGGCGTACCTTCGGACAAGAGGATAAGGATATAAGCAATGTCCTTGTCTTTGCTGATGCCGTCGTTATCCGTATCTCCATCGTTGGGATCGCTGTTGAGCACCAGTTGTTCGTAGGCGTCGGAATAGCCATCATTGTCAGAATCCACGTCCGCGCCTTTGCCTGCTGTATAAAGACGAATCCCCGAGTTGAATGGCGAGCCCCGCCCAAGCCGACCGAGGTCAAGCCAGCGGAGTTGATTGGTGCCCATCGTGCTGTAGCCGACATCCGCCAGCTTCCATGACCCGAAGCCGTTGTAGTTGCTGCTGTCGCACGAGTAGATATCTAGCCGATTGGTGAATCCGCCTTCCGGTGAGTACCCCAGCGCAAACTCGCCCAGTTTCAGTCCCGATTCCTTCTCCAGGATCGGCAGGCAGACCTCCTCGGTCACCCCGGGATAGACCGTACTTTCGTAGACCACCATCATGCCCTGTTGCAGGATGCCGCCGACGATGGTCGAGGACGACTCAACGCGCCCAAATCCGGCTCCTTCGCCTTGGTCAGCGGCGTCGGCACGGCCACGATGATAAACGAGCACGATTTCAGCGCCTCCGCGTCGGACGTCAG
>RZZM01000086.1 GCA_009929845.1 Spartobacteria bacterium | reverse complement strand
ATACGCCTGTCACCTGTGAACGCTCTCAGCTCTTATGCCGTCCTTCGTCATTGCCGTACCGTCATCATCCGGTTACACGTAACACTATATGCATACCCACCAAGTGCAGGTTTGGATAGGGCGGATTGCTATTTTTTTGTAAAGGAGATTTTGACAGCATGCAACTATTCAGCACTCACGCCGATTCGATAGTTGATACCAGCCCCGACAGGCAGACTGAACGACATACCATCTTCCGTGCCTGGCACCCGATAAAGATTTGTAAACCAAACAGCCGACGTCAAATCTGTGCTGCTGTAAACAGAATAATATCGCCCAGTAACGGTCGTCCATCCTACAGATCCTGAGGACTCGCTAACCGCTATGGATGTGACTGCAAAAACATCCGTCACCTCGGTGGCTTGTGTTCCCGCCACCATTTCCTGATAATTCGAACACCCATCACCGTCAAAATCGTCATCAGAACTCACATCTTCAATAGAAGTTATACCATCCTCCGGGTCTGCATCCACAATGCCCTGCTCCCAAAGGTCTGCAAGACCGTCCCCATCTTCATCCGGATCGTCAAGAATCTGAATGCTGAAGACCATTTGTGTAGAACCGGAATACATGGATGAAATCAGTAATCGGATCGTATAATTACTCTGCGTTTCATAGTCAGGATTGATAGTGATATATAGATTGCTTCCTGAGATGGAAAAGGAATCATTGTCATCACCACCAGTCCCGGGAACCATATTGTAGCTGTTAATTCCACTCCCGCCCGAAAGAGAAAATACGCCAACCAGGGTATTAGATCCCGCATTTTCAGCACAGGTTGTTGATGATAGTACTATATTGGAAATAGGTGGATACACGACATCAAATACCACATAGGTATCTGCAGAAACAGACGCATCCGTCACCTCAACTTTGGCTGTGTACGTTCCATACGAAATACCGGCGGCGGTTATACTGTAGGTCCCGTCCGTTATTGTGTGCGCATCATAGATTGAGCCATTGACTGCAGCAGTAACATATGCACCCATCATGGGCAGGGTGAGTCCGCTACCCATTTCATATTCGGCTGTCCCATATACGATAAAATCATCACCCGCATAAACCGGGGTATCAATTGTTGCATTAATCGTGGCTATTCCCCCACTGGATTCCACTTCAAAGATCACTGTGCCTGTACCCGAAACAGAACTGTCAGTGACATACACGGTTGCCGTATATATTCCCGCGGACAACCCACTGACCTCCTTGATATAGTTTCCCGATGAGGTGTAGCAGGTGTACTCCGATCCATTCACGGTGATTGTCACAGCGGCGCCACTTACAGGAAATCCAATGCTATACGTTGCCGTTCCATAAACAGTAAAGACTGAATTTTCCGGCACCGGATCATCCACTTCTGCTGTTACGATTATCGAAATCGCAAACACTGAAGATTCATTTACCACCCACAACAAAACCACAGAGACGATCCTTATTAACCACTTCTGCATCATGCCTAACTCCATTTGTTCCATGCCATCCGTTCCATATACATATTATTAATACCATATATATATTTTATCGTAAACAGCTTTAAAACTCCAATATATGCATACTGAATATCAAGGCGCCACCAGGGCGGCGATGTCGGCGCCGAGTTTTTCGGTGTCGCAGTTTTCGTCGTTGGCGAGCACAATGATCGACAGCGAGCTGTTGGTGTAGTGCCGATAGTATGTGCTGGTTCCGGCCCAGCCGCCGGAATGGTGCGTATAACCGCGCCGATTGATTCCCCATCCAAAGCCATATCCTTCGCCACCATCATCAATCAGGGTTCCGTTGTCGTAGCGCCCGGGCACGAATGCCTGCGACAAAACCTCGGCCGAAATAAGGGTGTGTTGGCGCAGCGCGGCGTCGTAGAGGGCCATGTCACGGATACTGGTGAAAACATTGCCGTCCCCCGCGATTACGGTCGGCTCCGAGGAAAGCCGCACACGACCGCCCTGAACGATGTAGCCCGTGGCCTGGTAAGGAACAACCTGGCCCAGGTAACTGTAGATCAGGCTGTTGGTCATCCCCAGCGGACCGAAGACGGCTTCTTGCATAAACGACACAAAGGATTGACCGGCTACGCGCTGTACCACCAACGCGAGCAAGGCGTACCCGCTGTTATTGTATTCAAATTCCCTGCCCGGGCGCCTGTGTGCGCGCCGACCGTTCAGCCACTGCAAATGGCCCTCCAGCGTGAGATTGGCAAACTGCTCGTCCGATCCCTCCCAGTCGTCGCTGGTATAGTCGGCAATGCCGGAGACATGGTGCAGCAGATCAAGCACGGTTACAGGACGATCACCATAATGGTCCACGAAATCGGGCACATGGCTTTTTACCGAGTCCGTATACGTCAGTCGTCCCTGCTGCGCAAGGAGCATGACCGCCATGCCGGTAACCTGCTTGGCGACAGAAGCCAGATCAAATACAGTGCCCTCATCAATCGGCCTGCGTGTCGCAATATCGGCCAGACCGTGTCCACGCGCGTACAGCATCTGGTCATCCTTTGTGACCAGCACCGCAACCCCCGGACCATTGGCTGTCAGGGTGGGCGCCACGAGGGCGTCAATGGACGCCGACAGGGAGGCGCCGCTGGCGGTATCGCACACGTCCACCACAGCGGCCTTGTCCGGCCCGCCCCAGTCAACAGTAACCCCGCCCCCGTCATGGGCGCGCACATACCACAGTCCGCCATCCGGGTGGTAAACCGCGATATTGTCCCTGTCCGCGCCCAGGTAATGTCCCGGCGCGGGCAGGGCCGCGCCCCACCCCCATTGGACACTGGAAAGGCCGCCATCACTACTCCGGCGGATAAACCACGTACCGGACGCTGGCCAATAGACCGCAATGTCTGCGGCCCCGTCTCCATCATAATCCGCCGGTGTCGGCATGGTGGCCGCCCATCCCCACTGCGCCTGCATCAGGGCCAGGTCGCTGCTGCGCCGGACATACCACATGCCGCTACCCGAATGAAATATGGCTACATCGTCTTTGCCGTCGCCGTCATAATCGGCCGGCACGGGAGTTACATCACTCCAGCCCCATTGCACCTGCCCTATCCCGCCGCTTCCGCTATCCCGGATATACCATGTGCCTAAGGCCGGGTAAAAGACAGCCAGATCCGCCACGCCGTCGCCGTCATAGTCCGCCGCGACGGGCCGTGTGTCCCCCCATCCACATTGAAGGTCCAACAGACTTCCATCCGCCGAAGAGCGGATCAGCCACCGGCCTCCCGCGGGAATCCAGAGCCCGAAATCGGCTTTCCCGTCCCCATCAAAGTCACCGGCCACGGGCGTGCCGGCCGCATCCCAGAAAGCGTAACCGGCGCTTCCACCGGCGCTTGGCCATGCGGACATGACAGAAGCGGCGGTATCAAAAACAAGATAATCATCGCGGCCATCCCCGTCCCAATCGTATGCGCCCGCACACTTCGCAAACCCCGCCAGCGCAACCGCAACAAACAAAAACAATACCCAACAGTACCTCATGGTCATCTTCCTTTCTTCAAAACGTCCCAACACCGCGCTTCAGAGGGCCCGGACCAGGAGACAGGCGCCGAACTCAGTCTTTTCGCTTGATAAGCCGGTAGCGACCACCCGTGGAGCGGGCAAGCTTTTTCAGAAATTGCTTGGCCTGTTCGCCTTTTTCGTTGTTCCAGGGCTTGTAACAGATGGTATGAATTTTTACCTGGCGTCCATATTGGGTCTCAATACCTTTGGCGAAATCGATGATGTCATCGGCGTGGCTTTCAATTTCAACACCGGTGTAGGCATCGCCTTCTTTCAGGTAAGGGGGGTCGTCGGTAATGACAAACATGGTGTCGCATCCCATCTCCACGGCCATTTCAATCGCCTGGGAGGGCGTACTCCCGGAATATCCCTTGCGGTTGCCCTCGGAACGGGAATTGAAGTTCCGACTCAGCCATGTCAATGCGGCCTCCCGGTTTTCAGCGGTGGCAAAGAGCATCTGGTCATTGAAGGCCTTGGCCCCGTCTACAAAGACAATGGCATTGAATTTTGTGCCCGGATTCAAGGACTTCAACATCTCCATGGCTTCGTTGCGGACTTCTTCAAGCACGCCTTTTTTGACAACGCTGGGACTGATATCCACCAGGATACACACCGCGCGGGTCCGGATATTCTGTCCGAAGAACTGGGTGTCGGAATAGCCGCCCCCGCCCGTCATGCCGCGTCCGGCCCCGCCGCCGAAGCCACCCAGGCCGCCCAGGTTGGAGCCGGCCTTGTTGTGCAGCATGGGGTTGTCATGCATATTTTTCATGTCGGGCGTTTCGATATCCGGCAATTCCGGCAGGGAAACGCTGCCGGGATTCTTGGCCATCAGGCGCTGCATGATCTGCGGTTTGCGGACCTGTTTCTGCATTTGTTTGACGCGTATGGAGTGCTGCAGCTTGCGGGCCGGCACCGAGGGCGGTTGTTTGGCGTCGAACATGACCTTCTCACGGCCTTTGATGACCAGCACGGTAAGCGAGGCGGCGGCCGCCAGCAGGATGATATGGAACACCGCGCTCGAAAGAATGCCGTCCCAGGGGATGCGCGCCCTTGGCCGCTCATCAGAATGTCCAGACCGGTTCAACGCCATTACATCTCCTCCTCTACGGCAAAGGTGACATTCGCGATTTTTGCCGCCGCGCAGGCGTTGAGCACATCCACCACACGCTGGTGCTTGACGCGGGCGGCCGGGGCAATGGTAATCATGGCATCCACCTGATTGGCCTCGGCGGTCGCCTTAAAGCGCGTCAGCATGTCCACCAATTCCGGCAGGTCGCTCACATCCGGCGCGTCGTACTCCAGTTCATTGAGCAGCACGCGCCCGTCGGCATTGATTTCGATAATCTGCTCATCGGGAATTTCAACCGGCTCGGACTGATCGGCGATACCAGGCAGCGCGAAACTGATATCGGCTTCCTGCCGATGCAGGGTCGAGGTAACCATAAAAAAGATCAACAACAGGAACACGCAATCAATCATCGGGGTGATCGGTATTTCAAGTTTTTCTGAGGCGGGTTTACGTTTCAGTTTCATGGTCAGTCACCGCCCCGACTCTGATACGACGCAAAGATGATATCAAACACGCCGGCCTGCGCGCAGGCCTTGATCGCGGTTTGGACAATGGAGAAGTCCACGTTTCGGTCAATGCGCATATACACACGCATCTCCGGCTCCTGCGTGGCATGGTCGGCAATCACTTCGGTCAGACGCGCCTTGCCCATCAACTCGCCGGACACCATATAAGGCTGGTCTTCTGATACCACCTCGCCGCCCGCCAGGACATAGCCCACAGGCAATATATTGATGGTGCCGCGGTTGCGAAGGTCCTCCGGCACATCGGCCTTTGGGGCCACAGGCAACTTGATTTCCGGGGTGAAATCCACCTGCGACATAGTCGCCGCGCACATGAAAAAGACCAGCAGCAGGAAGACCATGTCGATCATGGGGGTCATATCGACATCGACATCCGGTGTATTTTGTCTCTTTAATTTCATATTCGCACCAGGCGTTTATCTTTATTCCGCGCCGTCTTCTTCCGCGAACTCCTCTTCCTCGGCCACGAACGCGGAGAATCCGGAACCCGTCAGGTCATCCAGGATATCCGAATAGGCCTCCTCGGAATCGGAAAGAATCCGGTTGAGCATATTGCGGAACAGGAAATAGAAGAACATGGCCGGGATGGCGATGACCAGGCCGGTGGCGGTGGTGATGAGCGCCTCGCCGATATCGGCGGCCAGCAGTTCGGGCTTGCCCATACCGCCGCTGCCGATCTTCTGAAAGGCGCCGATCATGCCGCTGACCGTGCCCAGCAAACCGATCATCGGAGAAATCGCGGCCACCAGCGACAGGAAATTGATCCAGAAGGAATGCTGGGACTCCATCCGGCCCACGACCTCGGAAATCCCGTCTTCCATACGCGTTTTCGAGGCGGCCGGGTCCTCCGGATTGAAGTGTCGGACCCCGGCAATCAATCCGCGGGTAAACAGGCATTCATTGGCCTGGGCGCTGTTCCAGAGCCCGGCCACATCGTCGCTCGCGGCGCTGGCCTTCAGTTGCGCCACCAGCTCCGGCGGCATCATCTTCTTGCGATTGACCTGTCGGAAATTGATCACCACCATGGTAATCAGAAAGAACGAACACAATCCCAGCGGCCACATGGCCCAACCGCCCTGCTTGAGCATGTCCCACAAAGACATTTTCTTAGCCGGGGCATCGGGCGCGGCGGCGTCCGGGTCCTGCGCATAGGCCGCGCACATCATCGAGCCGATAAAGGCCACCAGTATCAGCGCCCACATCCATCGTCGCGTGTTCATAATATTTCTATCCTTTCACGTTTCTTTTCATCCTTGTTATCTTCGATCTGAAAGTCTTTTTCACGGTCCATGTGTTCCTGAAAGGTGTTATAGTACTCCCCCGCCCGCAACGTTTCCTCGTCTCCGGGATACTCGTCCACAAGCGCCTGCCAGGTTTTCAGCAGGGCGTCCCAATCCTTCATGGCCACATAACAGGGCAATACCGCCGCAAGCCCGCGCGCTTCGTTACGGTTGACGTAGGGATAAAAGACTACCGGATAGAGATAGGACAAGGCCGCCTGCTCATAGTCCCCCACCCCTTCCAGGGCCTTGCCCCTGGCAAAATACACCATCGAGAGCAGTTCGAGGTCGTCATCGGTCATGGCGTCCATCGACAGCAGCGGCAGCGCCTCCTCATACTTGCCGAGTTCAACCAGGCAGATGCCGGCATAGCAGTTTGCGGACGCTAAAATTTCCGACGGATAGGTCTGCCCCATCAGTTCATTAAAACAGCTCAACGCCTTGTGCCAATCCTGCACACGGACATTCAGTCGCCCTTCCTCGAATACCGCCCGGTCAGCAGGAATCCCCGGAATATCCCGATAGGGCTTGAAGGAAGCGGCATATTGACGCAACGCCTGACGAACTCTTTCCGCGGACTCTTTCGTGGTGATCCGTTCTGCGATTTCATATAGCTTTGATGGCGGAATATCAAAGGCCAGGATGTCGGATACCGGCATACCGGCCTCGATCATCGCGCCGGAGCGGGTTTTACGTTCGACCCAGACCGTATCACCATCCCGCCGCAATAGCACCAGCATAGCGGGGCCCTGACGGGTCTGCGCCCGGTAGGGACCGATACCGCGCGAAGCGGCCGACACATACGGCGCACCGCCCATCAGCGCGATGCACCACAGGATCACAAACATCACAACGCGTTCAAACGCGCCGCGCGAGTCTATCTTTTCTTGTCGTTCTCTTTGCTTCACAACACACGCTGTCCGGTAAGTTGTCACAATCGTATCTTCTGCAATCGTTTTTTGGCCTCAGTGATCTCGGGCAATCCCGCCAGTTGTTCATTGGCCAGCATTTCCTGGTACGTACGAGCGGCCGCCTGGAGGTCATTCAGCTTCTCGAAGGCCAGCCCGCTTTGCATGTAGGCCTGCGAGACCAATTCCGGATAGGCCCCGTAGAGCACATATACCCGCTGATAATATGGAATAGATTTGCGAGTTTCTCCCTGCGCCGCCAGGCACTGACCGATACGCAAAAGGGCCTGGGGCTTGAAGGCGCGCGGCGACATGCGGTTGGCCAATACGACCGTAAAGGCCTCGACAGCCTTGGTATAGTCCCCCACGCCCTGAAGACTCTGCGCCTTGACAAACATGGTCTCCATATATAACCGCGGATCGTAGGCCACCCCTTCGGCCTGCACCGCCAGCGCCAGCGCCTGTGGCCAGTTTTCTTCACCCATCTCTTTTTCGGCCAGGCGCGTATAGGCCACCCCGGCATACCGGGACTCCGGGAAATCCGCAATCAGTCGTTCGAGGTACGGAACCCCCTTATCGGTCTCCCCCGCCTTCACGTAGGTTTCTCCAATAAAGGCGAGTTCCTCGGCGCCCAGTTCATCCATCTTGAACGTCCGGGCCAGTCCGTTTGCCGCATCGAGCGCGCCGTCCGGCGGCAGGACCGCGCGGTCCACGGCCAACTGCAGGCGGGCGGCCAGGGTTCGACGCTTTTCTTTGGTCGCCTTGGCATACCGTGCTCGGAGATCGGCGACAAACTGCTCTTTGCCGTCCCCGGCATACAACTTCTTGAGGTCGTCAAAGATCGGCTCGAAACCTTCCCAGTTGCGATTGTTGCCGTGGCGTTCGAGTATCTGCCAATACAGCCGAACGGCTTCATCCTGTTTGTCCACCTGCCGCAGGGCCCAACCGGCCTGATAGGCGGCATCAATGATATTGCCGGAATCAGGGTTCTGGTGAATGAAGCCGATGAAGGCTTGCGCCATATCCCGATACGCCTCCGGCGTATCCATGGCCTTGAAGACCCGGGCGCATTGGGTAAGAGCCATGTAATAAAACGGACCCGCCTCCTCCGTGATTGACAAATACTCATCCCTGGCGCGTTCCAACATGCCTTCCGCCGCCAGGGCGTCCCCGCGTGTCACCTTGGCCTCCCACTTGAAATAGTGATCGGGATAGGCATTTGCCCAGGCCCCCAGCGCCAACGCACAATCCATATACTGCTCCAGCGAATACATGCACATGGCGGCGCGGTATTTTGCCTCCGGCGTGTACGAAGACATCGGATAGCGCTCGGCGTAGTCGGTCAGCAACGGCAGCGCCTCGCCAAACTGTCCGTTATAGTACATGGCAATGGCCTTCCAGTACTCGACATCCGGATTCAGAATGTTGTCCGGAAAATCCTTCTGCCACTGCTCAAACGCCGCGATGCCCTCGTCAAAGCGTTCCTGCATGGCGATGGAGAGCGCCAGGTAGAATGAAATGGCGGGCCGTTGGGGATGCGAGGGATAGGCCTCGTTCAACGCCCGCATCTCCTGCTCGGCCTCTTCAAACATTTCCATATTCACATAGGCCTCGGCGCGCATGAAAGCCATCGCCGGAACCCGTCCGTTTTCAATGAACGTCCGGTTGTCGCCGAATTCATTAAGATAGGCATCGGCCACGGCGATCAGGTCATTAAAGCGGCGCTGCCGCGACAATACCAACGCCAGATCAAACTGCGCCGCCTCGCGGGTGTTCACATCCGTGGCCACGGCCACCACCCGCGTGAACGCCACGCGGGCCTCCCAGAACCGGTCCGTATTGAAAAAACACCGTCCGATGCGATGGAACAACGTGGCGTCATATCCCGGCGTGCTTTCCAGTTTCTGCATCACCTGTTCGGCCCGGATCAAGGCGGTCTTTAAACGGTTTTCCTGCCGGAAATGTTCCTGAGCGGCCTCAGCGCCGGTCACCTGCTGCTTCATCAACGTGGTAAGCCCGGTTTTGTAAGTGTCCAGCACATGCCGCTGGATGCGCATCAGCGACTCACGGGTGCGCACGCGCCGGTACGCGCGCAGCGCAATATCATAATCAGTTTCATCAAAGGCGATATCCCCGATTTCCATAGCCAGGAAATTGGCCTGCGTAATCTGGTCAAGGGCCTGCCCCTTCCCGGCAAGCATATCCAGCGCGGCCAGCGCGGCTTCCCACTTTTCATTTTCAAATAAGGCCCGGGCCAGGATGACCGCCGCCTGTCCATACAACGGGGAATCAGGATAGACGGTTGTGAATTCCTGAAAGACCTGCACCGCCTTTTCGTGATCATCCTGACCGACATAACAGATACCGATCTGAAAGGCCGCGTCTTCGCCGAAGGTCGAACGGGGGAACTCGCGAAGCAACTGCATGTAGGCCTCGATAGCGGCCTCGAAGTTCTGTAAACTCTGATTCGCGGCCCCGATACGAAACAACGCCTCGTCCTTGAAACGCGCCTCAGGATATTTCTTCACATAGGCGTCAAACGCCGTGATTGCCCCCTGCGGATCATTTTCGTTGTACAACGCGCACCCCAGCGCGTAATACACCTTCTCGAGGTCGTCGCTCATTTCCTTTTCCGCGCCGAACCGCTCGATCAACTCCTGAAAGGCGGAAACCGCCTGCGCGAAATTACCCTCGGAAAAGGCCCCCATGCCCCGACGGAACAGCGTGTCGGGCGCATCCATCGTATCGGCCGCTGCCCCGACGACCCACAGCAGCATTACCATGCCGACCAGCCAGGACATCCGACCCATTGATGTACGGTTCTTTAGCATTTCGGGGAGATCCTACCCGAGTTGCGTCGCGCAATCCAGTGAAAAAGAATGCTTGTCCGCTAATTACCGCATGATTATTTCGACGGATTACGCTTTCAGGTTCTTTGACTCTCTTAGTCAAACATGTGCTCCGTAAGGAGCTACCACCTAAAAATAACATCTAACAAACCGGCAGGCGTATCTCAAACATAGCGCCTCCGAGGCTGCCGCGCGCCACATGAATGGAGCCCCGGTGAATATTGATGATATCGGCCACGATGGCCAGGCCCAGACCGGCCCCGGGGGAATCCGTGCCGGGCGCGCGGGCGAAACGTTCGAACACCTGTTGACGGTAGTGTTTGGAAATGCCGGGGCCGGAATCTTCAATGCGAAAAACGAGTGTGCCCCCCTCCTCGACAACACGGAGCCGAATGCACCCTTGTTCCGGCGTGAAGCGAATGGCGTTGTCCAGGAGATTGGCAATAGCTTCTTCCATCAGCGCGGCGTCGCCATGAAAGGCGCCCTCTATGGAGGAGGTGACCTGGAGGTCGATTTGCTTGTACTCCCACAATGGCTCGAAGCGGGAGGCCACCTGATGGGCCACTTCGTGGAGCGCCACCCTGCCAAAGCGGTTTCGGATTTCCCGCGCGTCCAGGCGGGAAAGGACCAGCAACTGCTCGACGATATACACCAGGCGTTGTAAATCCTCAAGCATACTGGAAAGGGTCTCACGGTACTCTTCGGGGGTACGCTCTTTTTGCAGGGCAATCTCCCCGGTGCTGCGTATGGCCGTCAGCGGCGTGCGCAACTGGTGCGAGGCATCCGCGCTGAAGCGTTTGATGCGCTCCACCGCGTCCTGATAGCGGTCAAAGGCGCGGTTCACGGTAGTCACCAACATGCTCAACTCGTCATCCGCGTCCGGCACGGCAATACGTTCTTCCAGGTTGCCCCGTGTAATTGCCTGGGCGGTCTCGGCCACCGTACGCAAGGGACGCAACATCTGGCGGGTGATGTGCCAGGCCACCACCAGCATGACCGGGAGGGAAACACTGCCCACCAGCAGATAGATGGCGAGGGCGCTGCGGTTTTCATTCAGAACACTCTGGTAACGAACCAGCTCGTAGAGCTGCAACGAGGTCAGCACCAGGAGACTCACCAAAACGGACATAAAGAGAAACGTCGCCAGCCACAGATAATACCTGACGCGCAAAGTCAGCTTCATGGAGTATCCCTCAAGGCGAAGCCCACCCCCCGGATCGTCTGCAATAAACGGGTATCATACGGCTTGTCAATCTTGTCCCGAAGATGGGAAATATGCACATCAATGATGTTGTCCATGGGGGTTGCGCGCGACGAAATTTTCCACACATCCCGGGTGAGCATTTCCCGTGAAACCACCTCGCCCCTGGCCTGCGCCAGGTAGACCAGCAGGTCAAATTCGCGCTGCGTCAGTTCGATTTCATCTCCATTACGGGTTACCGTACGACCGATCAGGTCGATGTCCAGGTCCCGCAGGGTAATCTGGGTGACATCGCGTCCTTTGGTCCGCCGTTCCACCGCCCGCAGGCGGGCCATCAACTCGGCAAAGGCAAACGGTTTGACCAGGTAGTCATCGGCGCCGGCGTCCAGACCGTCCACACGGTTTTCAATCCCGTCCCGGGCCGTCAGGATGAGCACCGGCGTCACATCGCCGCGCTCCCGAAGCTCTTTGAGGAAGGTGATCCCGTCCTTGCCGGGTAATCCCAGGTCAAGCACAATGCCGTCAAACGACTGCCCGGGCATCGCGGCCTCGGCCGCCTCGGCGGAATGGACCGGCAAAACGCTCCACCCCGCCTCGTTCAATCCTTTTTCGATACTGGCGGCCACTTTCAGATCATCCTCCACCACCAGTATTCGCATTGTCTGCTGCTTTATTTTCATGCGCGAACTCTACCATTTCCTGACTAAACCGCCGTCAGTATATCTCTTAAGAATCCTTAAGTCATTATTATTATTCATGGGGCACGCCGACAGGGTAAATTGGACTGAAGAAAAGTTAAGACATGTCATAAGTCAAATGAAGTGGTTAACAGCTTTATGCTACGTAGCGCATTCAACAAAATAACGGTATATTTGCGCCTGCTGTGTATTCTCCTGCAGGGGCTGCCGTTCGTGCTGCGCGCGGATGAAGCGATGCCAGAGTATGGCGAAGAACTTGGCGCCGTGGAGTCCGTCGTCCCCGATGGCGGAACCCCGTATGAAGAACCGGCGCCCGGGCCGCCGCTTAATGCCTACGAAATCTATGAGACGAACGCCCTGGACCGCGCGCATCATTGGTTGTCCGACCGCGTGGCGAATACCTTTGACGCGTTTGACCGCTTTGTGGGAAAGGAAGACGAGAACTGCCATGGCGAACGGTGCGAAGCCATCGTAAAACTGTCTCAAAAAGTGGAGATTTCCGAAGGGGGCACAATCAAATTCCGGCCCAACATCAGCCTGAGCCTGAGGCTGCCGCGCCTCCAGAACCGGGTCCGGGTTGTGTTTGACCAATTTGTCGACAACGACCGGGCGCTGCCGACCCTGGGCGAAGACGACGACGAACGCCAGTTTGCCGGCGTGAAGGTGGCGCTGACCGAGGAAGGCCGCAAGTGGCAGGTCGACCTGGACAGCGGGATCAAGATCAATCACGGGCTCGTTCCTTTTGTGGCGCTGGAGGTCTACCGCGACATTGAATTGGGGGCCTGGACCCTGCGTTTCAAGGAGGCGGCGGCCTGGTTTCGCGACGACGGGTGCAAGCTCTATTCCCAGGTCAAGTGGATTCGGCCCCTGTATGAAGACTGGTATTTCGACTCCTCCACCCGCCTGACATGGGAAGAGGATGAAAGCGGCATCACCCTGGCGCAGTCGTTCCTGAATTTCCGCCATGATATCACCGACAAGAGCTACCTGGGGATAGGATGCGGCGCGGTCATGGTCAATCGTCCGGCCACCGTAATGGATAAATACCGGGCCGCCATCGTCTACGAGCGGCGCATTTTCCGTCCATGGATGGCCATTGAAATCAATCCGGTCGCTGAATTCCCGCGCGAGCGCGAGTATGCCTTCACCCCCAGCATCACCTTGAAATTTTCAATGTATTTTGGACGCATAAACGGCATACGACCCTATAATTATTAGCGTTCAGAACGCGTTGGTGCAGATGAGTGACACACGGTAGGTTCGTTGCGCCGCATGGATCGCGCCAGTGTCGGTCAGCGTGACGGGCGCGTCCGCGCCGAGGACCGTGTCAACGGGTGTTCCCGCTTTATTGACCAGTGTGGCGCACGGACTCCAAACGCCCTGCCGCAAAGAATCGTCCTCAGGTGGGGAAACTGTTTCTTGAGCTTGATGAGCTGGTTGAAATTCCCCCGCAGCGGCTGGTCCCAAGTGTCGCCGGGAAACTGCTTTTCAAAATCCGCATAGGGGTCATAGGAGATAAGCGCGGCCGTATTGGAATCGGCATAATACACCGGATTGGCAAACGCGTAATTGATGTGCGTAACCAGGTGCGCGGGGATATCCGTGACCTGGTAATCGCGCTCATAAGTGCCCCACTGCACAAAATAGGCCACGATGACCGCATTTGACGCCGCGGGCGCGTACATCGGAAACAGCAACAGCACGAGCCCGACATAGCTATACCACCTGCACTTCATCACATCACTCGAGTTCCAACCAATTATCTTCCTGCTTCCCGTTTACCGGCAGTTCGATAATGAAGCGGGCGCCACCGGTTTCGACGTTTTCGGCGCGGATGCTTCCCCCATGATCGTTGATGATCCCCTTGCTGATGGAAAGGCCCAGGCCGGTGCCCTTCTCGGGGCCCTTGGTGGTCATAAAGGCTTCCCAGATCGCCTCGAACTTGTCTTTCGGAATCCCGTGGCCATTATCCTCGACCGTGATGCGGATATGCCCGGGATCAACCTGTTCGGTCCGAATGAGAATCTTTCCATCCTTGCGCCCCTCCATCGCATGGGCGGCATTGTTGAGCAGGTTGGTGAAGACCTGTCCGAGTTGCTGCGAGTTGGCGATGATGGGCGGCAGGGTCGGGTCAAGGTGCTGGGTAACTTCGATGTTGTACTTCAGCGCGCTGTGGCAGATGCGCAGGGCGTCGTTGAGCGCTTCGTCAATCGCGCAGCGCGTCTTTTCATCGGTATCGCGCCGGGCGAATTTTTTCATCGACTTCACAATCGCCTCAATACGTTCCGTTCCCTCCGTGAACGAGTTCAGGTAGGCCTCGCCCTGTTGCAGCAGGGTGCGGAACTTTTCCCGGTCCTCTTCGCTGTACTCGAAGGAGCGTTCAACAACGGGGCGCATGTCGTCAAACATTTTGCGCATCATCACCGCACTGAGCGAGATATAGGTCAGCGGATTGCTCACCTCGTGCGCGATACCGGCGGATAGGGTCCCGAGGGTCACCAGGCGTTCCGCATGCACCAGTTGTTTGGCCCGTTGTTCGGCCAGTTCCTCGAGGTGGTCCCGGTGAAGTTTCAGTTCCATATGGATATCCACGCGGGCCTTGACAATCACGGTGCTGAAGGGCTTGGTGATGTAGTCGACGGCGCCCAGGTCGAACCCCTTGGCCTCATCGCGTTCTTCACTCAACGCGGTGATGAAGATGACCGGAATATCCTTCACGCCGGAACCGGCCTTGAGCTGACGGCAGACTTCATAGCCGGTCATCTCGGGCATCTGGATATCCAGGAGGATCAGGTCCAGCCCCTCGGTGGAATGGGCCAGCTCGAGGGCCTCCTTGCCACCGCGGGCCACATTCAGTTCATAATCCGTTTTCAGGCATTCGACGAGAATCCGTATGTTGGAGGGTTCATCGTCAACAATCAGTATACGCTGGCGTCGCATATCAGGTATCATAGCACTACTTTCCTGTTAAAGGTATTCCCATTTTTTCGGCCAGACGCAGCAAGGTTTCCTGTGCGCCTTTATAGTCAAAATCAGACATCTGCTGCTCCATCGCGCGGGCGTCCTCCCGACACTGAGCGCGTTCAAAGGCCGGGTGAAGTTCGCGGATCAACTGTTCGGCATCCACACTGCCCCGGCTCAGCATTTCCTCAAGTTCCCGCATCATGCCCGGAATCTGTTCCGTATCCAATGCGCCGTCAGCATCGCCGACTTCATTCTCCGGTTCGGGCAGGGTTTCGACAAGCGGCATGGCCTGCAGGACGCTTTCCCAGACATCGACCCATTGCGCCAGGCGCACCTCCACATCTTCCATGTGCCGCTGTCCCAGGGCGTCTTCCAGGTTCCTGGCCGCGTTTTGCAGGGCGATGGCCGAGAGATTCCCCGCGGTGCCTTTCAAGGTATGGGCCATTTTCTTCAAGGCGGCGGTGTCCCCCTTTTCGAAGGCCTCCGCCATATCCCGACAGGTCGTTTCATTGCGCCGCACAAAGTCCAGTAGCAGCTTTCGATAGAGGCCGGCGTTTCCGCGGACGCGTTGTATGCCGGTCTCGACATCAAAGCCTTCCAGGCAGGGGAACCCCTCTTTGGTATAGGCCTCGGCCTCGGGAGGCGATGGAGACGCGGACGCATCCTGCTCCTCATCCAGGGGCCGGTCATCCTCGGCGAAATGCGTGTCTTCGACACACCGATTGATTTCGGCAAACAAATGCGCCGGCTCGATAGGCTTGGTGACATACCCATTCATGCCTGCTTCCATGCATTTTTCGCGGTCCCCGGTCATGGCGTGCGCGGTCATCGCGATGATAGGGATACCGTGCTGGGCGGCATCCATCATTCTTATTTTACGTGTGGCTTCGTAGCCGTCCATATCCGGCATCTGAATATCCATCAGCACCGCATCGTAGTTGCCGTCGCCCACCATTTTCAACACCTGCATTCCATCAATGGCCACATCCACATGGATACCCACGCTGGAGAGGTTTTCGATGGCCACTTCCTGGTTGATGACATTGTCCTCGGCCAGAATCACGCGCATCCCCCGCAGGCGGCGCCAATCCTGTTCAGCGGCCCGTTCGGCGCCGCGCGCCACCGGGGCCATGCCCTTGACGCCGTAAATGCGTGAGAGCATGGCACGCAGCACCGGAAGCTTCACCGGCCGGGTCAGGTAGCCGTTCACATCCGCGTCGCGCACTTCGGCCTCCGTGTGGGCCGCGTCTGAAGCG
>RZZM01000085.1 GCA_009929845.1 Spartobacteria bacterium | reverse complement strand
TCCATGCAATGGCTCCAAGGCCACTGGAGTCAACAGGCGGCACGGCACTCAGGAAGTCCAGGTAGCTATCATCAAACGTGTCATCGACAGGAACAGTAATCAGGGCCACGTCCCCTGTATTGTTAACCGTCAGATTGAATGTAATGGTTTCGCCGACCTGGGCGGCGCGTCCGGCAGGACTGATTAATGTCTTAACAGCTTCGTATCCGACTTGACTGATTTCATAGGGGGTATCGTTTGTACGTGGAGGCAGATTTGGTTCAGTCGGCGGTGTGGTCGGACCGGCAATAACGGTATTGGTTTCTAATTGGCTGAGTGTGGACGCCTGGGCAGTGAAGTTGACCACAAGGGTCGTAGAAGCCCCGACGGGCAAAGCGCCGACATCATTCCAATAGATAATACCCGTGTCATTACTGTCCGCGGGCGGAATGGCGCTCAGGAAATCCAGATAACTGTCATCAAAGGTGTCGGTTATAGGCAGGGTAACAAAGGCCACATCACCGGAGTTTGTAACAACCAGATTAAAGGTAATGGTTTCGCTGACCTGCGCGGCGCGCCCTGTCGGACTGATTAACTCTTTACTTACCAGGAAGTCAGCTTCACTGATTTCATAGGGGGCGTCATTGGTTTTTGGTAGTACATTCGGTCTATCTGCCGGTGTTGTAGGCGCGGTTTCCGCTGTGTTTGTTTTTGCGATGCTCAGGGTCGATGCCTGAGCGGTAAAGTTAACCACCAGGGTTGTGGAAGACCCTACGGCTAATGTGCCGACATCATCCCAGTAGATAATACCTGTGTCATTACTGTCCGCGGGCGGGATGGCGTTCAGGAAATTCAGATAGGCGTTATCAAAGGTGTCAACTACCGGAATAACAACTAACTGAACATCGCCGGTATTGGTGATCAATAGATCAAATGAAATGGTTTCGCCGACCTGGGCGGCCCGCCCTGCCGGGGAGGTGTATGTCTTGAGGATCGTATACCCGGCACTGCTGATTTCATACGGGGCCTCATTAGTAACTGGAGGCAGATTGGGTTCTGTAGGTGGTGTTGTCGGGGATGTGACTACGGTATTGGTTTCCGGTAGGCTGAGTGTGGTTGCCTGCGCGGTGAAGTTCACAACCAGTGTGGTTGTTGCGCCCGCTGCCAACGGTCCGACATCGGTCCAGGAGAGTGTTCCGACACCACTGGAATCAACGGGCGGAACAGCGCTCAGGAAGTCCAGGTAGCTGTCATCAAAGAGGTCAGCAACCGGTACGGTAACCAGATTAACATCCCCTGTGTTGTTGACCGTCAAATTGAAGGTAATGGTCTCGCCGATTATAGCGGATATACCGACAGGGCTGATCAGTGTTTTGACCGCTTCGTAACCCACCTGGCTGATTTCATAGGGCGCATCATTTGTCTTCGGGTCAACGTTGGGTTCATCACCTGGTGTGGTTGGGGCTGTCTCTACCGTATTGGTTTCGAGCATGCTCAAGGTAGACGCCTGAGCGGTGAAGTTAACCACCAGCGTGGTGGACGCGCCGCCTGCAAGTGTACCGACATCATCCCAGTAGAGAATACCTGTAGCATTGCTGCTGACTGGCGGTACCGCCGAACTGAAGTTCAGGTAGGCATCATCAAAGGTATCAATAACAGGGATAACGACCAGTTGCACATCCCCTGTATTGGTTATCAACAGATCAAATGAGATGGTCTCGCCGACCTGCGCGGCGCGTCCCAATGGGGATGTCAGCGTCTTGATGATGTCATACCCGGCACTGCTGATTTCATACGGGGCGTCATTGGTTTGCGGATCAACATCCGGTTCGTCTACCGGCGTGGTGGGCGCGGTATCGACGGTATTGGTTTCCGGCAGACTGAAGGTTGTGGCCTGTGCGGTGAAATTGACCACCAGGGTCGTTGTTGCGCCGACCGCTAACGGTCCGACATCCGTCCATGAAAGCGAGCCCACACCACTGGCATCTACTGGCGGAACCGCACTGAGGAAATCCAGGTAGCTGTCATCAAACGTGTCCCCAACCGGGACGGTGACCAGCACAACATCACCGGTATTGACAATAGCCACATCAAAGGAAATGGTTTCTCCGATTTCCGCGGCCCGGCCCGACGGGCTGGTCAGTGTCTTGGTCAACAGATAACCCGCCGAGCTGATTTCATAAGGGGCATCATTCGTTTTGGGCGGTACACCGGGTTCAGTCGGTGGTGTGGTCGGTGTTGTCTCTACTACATTGGTTTCCAACTGGCTCAAGGTTGTTGCTTGCGCAGTGAAGTTCAGGACCAGTGTGGTCGAGGCCCCGGCGACCAAGGGTCCGACATTATCCCAGTATACATGATCCGTATCATTACTGTCCGCGGCAGGAACGGCTGTTGAGAAGTCGAGCAGGGCGTCGTTAAAGGTGTCAACCACCGGTATAGTGGTCAACTGAACTTCACCGGTGTTCACGATCGTTACATTAAATGTAATGGTTTCACCGACCTGGGCGGCCCGGTTTGTTGGAGCCATCAGGGTCTTGTCCAACGTATAACCCACAATGCTGACGGCATAGGGCGCATCATTCGTCCGTTCCGGAACATTCGGTTCAGTGGGTGGTGTGGTCGGTGCGGTGGAAACGGTATTGGTTTCCGGCAATGTCATGGTTGTTGCTTCCGCTGTGAAATTAACCACCAACGTAGTTGATGCCCCTGCATTAAGAGGCCCGATATCGTCCCAGTAGATGATCCCTGTGTCATTGCTGCTTTCGGTGGGTACGGTGCTGTTGAAGATCAGATAGGTGTCATCGAACGTATCAATAACCGGAACCGTTACAAGTTGTACATCTCCTGTATTTGTAATCAGGATATCAAAGGTAATCGCTTCGCCGATTTCCGCGGCCCGTCCGGCCGGGCTGGTACGCGTTTTAACCAGCGAATAACCCGCCTCACTAATGGCGTAGGTGTCCTCATTGGTCTTAATCGGCACGTTCGGCATGTTGGCCGGGGTGGTTGGCGCGGTGACAACTATATTCGTTTCCGGCAGGCTTGCCGTAGAGGCCTGCGCGGTAAAGTTAACCACCAGGGTCGTTGTCGCGCCGCCATTTAAGGGGCCGACATCCGTCCATGTCAGGGTATTCAAGGCGCTTATATCCACAGGCGGAATGGCGCCGGCATAGTTCAGGTAGCTGTCATCAAACGAATCGACCACCGGAATGGTCACCAATTGTACATCCGCCGTGTTCACGATAGTGATCGTAAAGGAAATGGCTTCGCCGACCTGGGCGGAGCGTCCCAACGGACTGGTCAATGCCTTATCCAGCGTGTATCCGGCATTGATAATCGGTACTACGGCTGAATTTGTTTTGGCCGGTACCGGCAGGTCGTTGGTTGTCACGGTTGCGCCGATGGTCCAGTTGGTGGTGTCACCCGGCAAGGTGCTGAGCAGGGCGGTGAAGTTGACCAGCAGGGTGGTGGAGGCGCCGATACTCAACGGGCCGACGTTTGTCCATGTCAATGTTCCGGCCACACTGGTGTCCACCGGCGGCACGGCACTGTCAAAAGACAGGTAGACCGCGTCATAGGTATCGGTTACGGATACGACCCCAAAGCCAAGATGACCGGTATTGGTGAGGGTAATGGCAAACTGAATGGTTTCCCCGGGCGCCGCCGCTCGTCCCGCGGGCATGGTGCGGGTTTTGTCAATGTCAAAGCTGGGCAGGTTCAATAAGGCGATGTCATTGGTTGGCGGTTCGAAGCGTTCGTTGGCGTTGGTTCCGTCGATTGTTGTGTATTGCGAGACGATGGCTTCATTCGTAATGGTTCCTTCCCGGCCCGGTTGCAGCAGGCCCTGGAAGGAGAAAGAGACACTTCCGCCCACTTCGATGCAGTTGGTCGGTTGCAGATAATTGGTGTCGCTTAGAATGGTCAGATAGGCGTTGCCCGGCGCATTGGTAATCGAGAAGACAAACCCGGTCGGCGCGGTTCCGGTAATGGACGCGGTATTCCACCAGTTCGACGGGAAGACATCGGTGATTTCCACATCATAGGCCGTGGACAACCCGTTATTGGTAATCACCAGGTCCAGCCAGACCAGGTCGTTCGACGGGCCGACCATCTGTTTGGTGATGTCCAGCAACGGTTCTACAACGATAACGTTCACGACGCTGCTGGTGTCCGCATTGGGATGGCCGTCATACGATATGGTGGCGGAATTTGGCCGGATGGTTTGTGAACCGGGCAACCCGACATTGCCGGCGATATCCAGCATCAGCAGTTCAAAATCCATGGTGAAGAAGTTGTTGGTGCCGAGGTTGTCAATATTAACGACCGTCAGACCTTCAAACTCAAAACTCACATCATCACCACTGCCGCCACCGGTTGTGACCGTTGGAGCGCCGGGTAAGGCGCCGTTAAAGCTGGTCGTATCAACGGAGACAGAGCCGGGGACGTATGACATGCCCACAGGAATGCGATCCGTCAGTGTCAGGTTGGTAATCGTACTTTCCGGAAGTTCCGCTGTCAGGCGGTAAGTAACCACTTCGCCGATGGTCACATTGGTGCCGGTGGTGTCGGCCGGTCCGGTTTCCGAGGTACCGATAAAGACTTTGGCAATGGCCATGTTTGAAACCACCATGGTGGCGTCACTCCACGCCCCGGATTCATCACGGGTTACATCATAGATGTTCGTCCCATCGATTGTTTCCGCTACAGCCACAAAGGCAATATTGGTCAGTAACTGGGCCGGTTCTACGGACTGCGACAGGAGAACACTGAACTCAAAGGTCAAGGATTCAGCGGCTTCGATACTGTTGGTCGGCTGGCCGGAGGCCGGATCGGAGGAGTAGATGACCATGGCATTCGGGGCACTCGTTGTCACCGTAAACAGGAAGCCGTCCGGGATGGTTTCATTCGTGATGGTAGCCGTGTCGAAATACGCGCCGGTGATAGAGTCGTTAAACGACAGGTTGTAGGCCGTCGCCAGGCCGCTGTTGGTGACAACCAGGGTGATCACCGCGCGGTCGCCGGCATCCCCTGAGGTCAGGCTGATGGATTTGGCGATATCCAGTTGGGGTTCGATAACCGGATTGGTTGTAATGTTGGAAAGACGCGGCGGCGCCGGATTGCCGACATAGGTAATGCACGCCCGATTGGTCAATATCGTCTGCACCGGGATACCGACATTGCTGTTGGTGTCCAGCACAATGGCCTGCAGGCGCAACCGCAGGGTGGCGTCGGCAGCATTGGTCACGGGATACACCAGTGTGTTTCCCAGGTAGGTTGCCACCATGTTTTCGCCGTCGGCGCCCAGCAACCCGGCATTCGGTGTCACATTGGTGATCGGGGCCATCACAATATTGGTGCTGGCGGGCAGGGTGACCAGCGAATCCACCACATACGCCATGCCCTCCGGTATGAAGTCGGTGATTTGCAGATTGGTGATTGTGCCGTAGGGCAGTGCCGCCTCCAGTTCATAGGTGACGACCTCGCCGATCTGTACCAGGTTGCTGACGGAATCGGCAGGGCCGGTTTCGCTGGTGGCGTACAGGCGCTTGATGAAGTTGAAGTCGAGGACCTGTAAGACCACCGCGTTGGTGTCGCCGGTAGTGCGCTGCTCGTCGAACACATTGGTAGCGGACAGGGAATCGCCCAGGATGGTGACGATGTTGGTCACGATCGCATTGGGCTGTACGCATTGGGCCACCGAGATGTCAAACGTGAAACTGAGCGATTCGCCGGATTCAATGCTGTTGGTTCCCGTCGGGGCATTGGTGTCGGAAACGATAGTAAGGGTGTTGCCGATGACCTGGTAGCTGAATCCGGTTGGAAACGCGGTGTTTTGTATGGAGGCGGCATCGAAACATGGGGCAAAGACATCGGTGATGAGAATATCGTACGCGGTCGCGGTGCCCGCATTGGTGGCCGAGAAGGTTACGGCGACCACATCACCCGCGACAATGTTGGTCGGGGTCATTTGCTTGAATATCCGCAGGACGGGTTCGATGACGGTATTGGTGGTGATGCCCGACTGCACCGGAGGCTGACGGTCGTGCGCATAGGTAACGGATGCGCGGTTGGTCAGGATCGTCTGTACGGGAAGGCCGCTGTTGCTGTTGGTGTTCAGGACCAGGGCGTCAAAGTAAATCGAGAAGGTGTCGCTGGTGGTCTCGTTGTCGCCGGCGCAAACGGTGTTGCCGAGGAAGGTGAAAGTCATGTCGACGCCATTGCCCTCCGTCAGCCCGCCCGTGGACGGGGTGACCTGCAGGGCGCCCAGTTCTCCGCTGAATGCGCCGGTGTCCGTGTAGGCCGACCCGTTCACGTAGGCCAGGCCGGCGGGGATGTAGTCGGTGACGGCCAGGTTGGTGATGGTCGATTCGGGCAAGGTGACATCCAGTTGATAGGTGATGACCTCGCCGATCTGTACGAAGTGATTGGTGGAATCGGGCGGAATATTGGTCTCGCTGGTGGCAAAGACATATTTATCGAGGCCGAAACCGGGGATGGTATAGGTGCGGGAGGCGTTCGCGGTGTCTTCCCGCTCGGGAATCCCAGAAGGCGGCGCTCCGTACAGCGTCGAGCTTTGCTGGACATAAGCCCGGTTGGTGTAGATGGCGTTGGGGATCACGCTTTGCGCGACCTGTATCGTGAATATGTTGGTGATGGCGGCGCCCGGCGCGAGCCCGGTGGTGTTAGTGGTGTACAGGTAGTGCGTGATGCCGCCCGCGGCCACCTGGTTGGAGGTCAGCCATCCGTCCGGAACCGAGATGTCAGTCAATGGCGCGGTGTTGAACATGGCCACCGGGAAGAAGTCGTAGGCCTGGATGTCATAGGCCGTACTGCGCGCGATGGACCTGTTGGATACCACCAGGGAGACCGTTACGATGTTGCTCGCAATGACGGTGGTTGGATTCATGCCCTTGCCGATGTGGATGTCGTGCTCCGCGACGCCGTAGACGGGGCCCGTGGCGCCCAGGGTTATGAAGGCGTCGCTGATTTGCGCGCCGTTGGTCCGGACTGTGTAGCCGGAGGTCAGGCCGGTGTTGACCGGGTCGTTCAGGATCACCATCTCCATGGAGAGGATGAAATAATCGTTGTTGGGATCGCCGTCGGCGAGATTGGTGATAGCGCCGAAATTAAACGTGATGTCCAGCCCGGAGCCGTCATTGTTGGTCGAGGTGTAGGGCGTGGGGTCGGGATCAATGATCACCAGGCCGTCATTGGTCGTGAGCGGAAAGACGGGCCCGCCCCCCGGCACGGTGAAGGTGTAGCCATAGCCGGGCCATGCCAGCGCTCCGTCGCCGTTGGGGCCCACAAAGTCCATGCCGGTCGGGACAAAATCAACCAGGGAGACATTTTCGGCGATGCCCTGCGGCATGTCGACACGGATCGAATAGATCACCCGTTCGCCGATGGTGAAGGTGTTGCTGCCGATGGTGTTGGTCTGCGAAGAGGATACGTAGTTTTTGTGTATGGCCCAGATGTCGCGGGCTGTTATCGCGACATTGTTGGACGCGTAATAATCATTCAACCCGCCCGGACCGTCACTGCCGTCACGTTCCTGGCTGTTCACACTTGCGGCGTCCAGCGAGGTCCAGGTCACACGGGCGTCGTTGTACATCGTGGACCCGATGACCTGGTTGGTGACCAGGGCCTGGTACGCATAGGTATAGGTCCCGTTTACGGCAACGTTGGCCAGGGCGCTGTCTTCGTTGGTGGTGATGGTGATCGTCTGTCCGACAACCTGGGCAGGGGGGGTGGATGTAACATACAGCAGTCCCTGGGGCAGGGTGTCCTCGATGACAAGACTGTACGCATTGGTTGCGCCGATATTGGTGATTGTGATGGTGTAATCCACGTAATCACCTTCTTGCACCTCGTTGCTGTTGACGGTTTTGTTGATGGTCAGGAGGGGTTCAACAATCTGTACGTCGGTGGTCGACACGGGCACGGCATTGGTAAACAGGTCCACATCAAAGGCGGATGTCGCGGTATTGCTGAAGATAACACCATCCTGATTCTGCCATCCATTACTGGCCGTGACTGGGATGTCCACAGTGAAGATTGAAGGATGATTCGTGGTATCCAGTATTGTCGGTGTGAGGGTGAATGTACCGGCGGAATAGACGGCTCCAGTGAAGTTGCCACTGAGGGTGTTGGTGAAGTCGGTCGCGTCGGCAAAGACCAGGTTATCCGGTAAGCTTTCGATGATGGTCACATTGCTGAAGACCTCGCCGAAATAATGCGCCTCGATATTGTACAGCATGCCTTCCCCGATGCGCGCATCACGGAAGGTTCCGGCATCGCCCACATCCTGGTCGTCGTACCGTACCGATTTTTCGATGCTGAATCCGGCAAAGACACTCATGTCCTGGTCAAAGGCATAGTACTCGCCGTCCAGCGGCGTCGGTTGGATGGCGCCGGTCATGGTGTCGGCCAGCGGGGGTTCGCCGAAGATGTTGGTGAAGACACAGGAGGGGATGATCTGACTGTCGCCACAGTCGCCGACGACCTCCGATAACACACGCAGGCTGCCGGGCCCTTCGACCGCCGTGCCTTCAAAGGTGATGACCACACGGTCGATATACGGTCGCAGGTTGACCCCCGGCAGATTGATGATGATATTTGTCGCGCCGACCACTTCGGTTACGACCGCGCCGCTCAGGGCGTTGAGCTGTGTGCTCACTATACTGACATTCGTCCAGGCCGCGCCCAGCCGCAGGCGCATATACAGGTTGGATGCGTCGCCGCCCTCGCTTTGATTGATTACGGTCGCGGTCATGGTGACCACCTCGCCGTTGGTGACCACCAGGCTGTTCGGCTGCAGGTCAATGTTGGGGTTGGGAATCAGGGGATAGGTGGTCGAGGATGCGGTGTTGGTGAACCCGCCACCGCAGGCGCTGTTCAGGAGCATGGTCGATACGGAACTTACCTGGCTGGGATCCCCGTACCCGGGGTCCTCAAAATTATTGTCGGTGGGGTCGGCGAGACAGTCGAGATTGTCCCCGGCGCTGATCAGGCGGAAGGTGAAATACAGCACCTCGCCAGAACGCCAGTAGAGCGTGGTGGCCCCCGGGTCGTCTACATCAATGGCCCCGCTTGAATTCGTCGATGTGAAATCAACCGTAACCAGACTCCCGGACGGCGATCCCCAGTCGGCTATGATCAGATTCGCGCTATAGAAGGCCCCGGATACGGCGCCTCCCGCAAATAGAAAGCCGTCCGGCGCTGTTTCCGTGACCATCAGTCCGGTGGCGCTGGAGCCGCTGTTGGAAATGGATATTGTCTTGAAGCCACCACAGGTTTTCAATGACAACGCTTCCGCGGCATTGATGTTATTCACGGGCAGCGTTCTCACGCGGTGGGTGTTGGTTTCGGTCAGACACAGGGAGGTCTCATCACAGCCATATTCCAGCAGTACGCTATTGTCCTGGTCAGCCCCGCAGTCCGTCACGGTTCCCGTTACATAGATTTCGATGGGCCCGTCAGTGCGGAGGTAGGGAGCGCCGCCCACCTGCGCCATCAGGTTGGTCGTGCTCCAAAATATATTCGAGCCGCTCTGGCTGTCCGGCGGCAGCGATGCGCTGACATAGGCGATGTTGCCCGGCAGGATATCGGAAAGCTGCATGGCCTCGCACTCGGCGACGGAGGTGCCGGCATGGTCGATCGTCAAGCGATAATGGATGATATCACCGGGGTCGGCGCTCAAAAGAGCGGTGGTGTAGTTCGTGCCGTCCAGGCTGGCTTCCTTGACGACGGTCAGTACGGGCTCGTCAACCCCCACAAAGCTGACCACCTGCCGGTTGGTGTAGATGTTTCCACAGTTGTCGGTGTATTCACCTTTGGCCACAAACTGCTCGTTGCTGATGATGGTGTCGCAGTCGATGTAGACTTCATAAAGGATCAGCACGGTGGTGGTGGGCTGCAGCTCCTCAAACTCGGGGATCAGGGTGTAGTCCCAGACCAGCGGGTCGATATCGGTGCCCGAACCTGTAGGGGTGGCGGTTGTATTCGTCACGCCTTCGTAGACGTAACGGAAACTGTTGGTCATGAATTGCAGTCCGCCCGGCAGCACCTGCGAGACATTGACGTTGTAATCGACAATGACCCCGCTGTTGCGCACGCTGTATTCGACGGTGTTGGTGCCGCACAGAACACCGGCTACCGGGAAGGTGGCGCGCGTGACCAAGCTGCCCAGCCCTACCTCGAAGGTGGAGGCGTCCCCCGGGGAATAGGAGCAGATTTCGCCTTTGCAGCCAGTCCATGCCTGGGCGGTAATGCTACGCATGTCGCAGGCGCCAATGTTGTTGAGCACGTCGATGTAGATGAGCGCGTTCGGGCGCAGGTCGTCATAATAGCCGTCGCCGTCTTCGTCGGTCAACGACTGGTAGGCATTGGTGAACTGGAAGTCCCAGAGGACATTGGTTACGCTGGCGAACGCCTGGGTGACGCCCGCGCTGTGGAATGAGACATTGGTGGGCAACAGCATCTCCGCCGTCACGTTGAAGGCCACTCCGGCGCCGGAGTTCAGGACGCGGATTTGTGTGACATACTGGGTGTTGATCAGGTAGGCGTACTCGGGTTCGAGGGTGGTGGTCAGGTTGGCTTCAAAGTAGGGCAGCAGTTGATTGGTTGGCCCGTAGGCAATGCGCTGCGGCGCAAGGCCGTCTTCGCAACGGTTGTTATATTCCACCACGGCGGTGATTAACTGATTGGAGCGCGTCTCACACCCCGCCCGCATGTTGAAAAATATGCAGCCCGTGCCGTTGGTCTCGATATCGCCCAGCGCCCAGGTGACAAAATTGGAGTCCACGACAGGTTCCGAGGGTGGAATCGCGCCGCCACCCAGGGCGATCATGTTCGAGAAGACCGTGGAATTGGGCATATAGTCATAGGAATAGAAGCCATCGCCATCCGCGTCCAGGTTCAGCGTGACGGTCACATCATAATCCGGAAACACCCTGTTTTCGCCCGCGAGAATATCCGGCGAGGGGAGTTGGCTGAGCGTGATGCGCATGGGCGCGACCCCGCAGGCGTCATTGTTCAGTACCGAGCATAGATATAAATCCATGGCGCTGTCGCCGACATTCCACTCGATGCCCTGGCTGTTGCTCCCGCAGGGGGGCATGCTGACTGACGATATGTCAACCACCCGGCCCGCGTTGGTGACAAGCACATCCCAGTACACCTCCAGCCCGGCGCTTACCATGCCCGGTTCGCTGAACGGACTGGCATTCAATCCCGCCAGCTCAATGACCAGCGGGTTGGTGGCCGTGATGGAGACATACGGGGTGACATTTGATCCGTCGATAAGGACCAGGACGGAATTGGTGGTATACAGGACGCCGTTGGAGGCGGCCAGGTCCGAGGTGAAGACGACACTGTTCCAGTTGGTGGGGGTGTCCGGGCCGTAAAAGGGCCCGACCGTATGCGCGAGGGTGACCGGCTCGCAGACCTCCGTCAGGACAGGGCCCACTTTGGAGCCGGCGAACCAGCAGTCCCCGGTGCCTCCCTGGTTGCACCCGTCCCCCGGATTGACATTGACGCCATAGGGCACGCCGCTTCCGAAAACAGGCCGGACACATCCCTGGCAATCCGTAAAGTCGGGCGCTGAAATAATGTTATAGTTCATACCGCCCGGCACATCACACCGGTCACTCATGACCATATCGAATTGCGCCGTGAACACGCCGCTGCCGGTGAATTCCAGATTGGTCCAGGTGATGTTGCCGCTGTCCTGTATGCCGCCATCGGTGATGTTGGTGATCGACCAGCGGGGATCGGAGGGGTAGGTGTCCACGATCGAAACGGTTGTGGTGGAAAAATACTCATAAGAGAACAAAACCTGCACGGTCATGCTGGTGCTGTCGCCTGTAATGCCCGCGGGCATTTGCTTGGTGACGGCGGCGTACGGGATGTTGGTGAGGACAATCGAGGTGATGAGAGAGGGTGGGGAATACTGAATGCCGCATACATCGTGATAATCGGCAATGAAAAACACCGATTGTATGTTCTGCGGTGTGGCGCAACCGTTGGTGGCGATAAGATGTACAAGCACATTGGTGTGTGCGCCGGGCGCCAGGTCGCCTACCGTGATCTGGCCGTTGGAATTCAATCCGCTGATCCCGAAGCCGTCCGGCAGATACGGAATCAGTTCGATATCGAACGCATAGGTATAGTTGGTGCTGTAGGCGTTGGTAAGGCTGATGGTAATGAAGGTGCCGTCGCAGTAGGACACCCCGATCGGTTCGGATTCAAGAATCTCCCCCTCAACCCCGAGGGGAAAATTCTTAAACTCGATGCCCGCCTTGAGATTGCCGCCGATAAAGGTGTCCTGGCAGGTTTCATTGGTGGCCGCCACGAAGTTGTAGCACCCCCAGGTGGCTTCGGCGTTGTTGAAAAGATCCTTGCAAGAGATTACCTGCCCGGTCACAATAATGCTTACACTGCCCCCCGGCGGCAGGTTGGTAAAGACGGGGATGACGGAGGAATCCCATTGGACCGCGTGGTCCCAGGGCGGCGTGTTCGTCGGCGCGATGCTGAATCCGGTAAAGACCAGGCCGGTGCCCAGTAAATCCGCAAACACAATGTCCCGGGCATTTCCAAAGCCGTTATTCTCGACAGTTATTTCCCAGACAACCTCATCTTCGTAGCGAGCGCTCTGCTTCAGCGGCGTCTTGCGCACGGTTAAATCCGCCTGGTTGACCGTGAGAAAAATGGAACTGTTGTTGGTGACGCTATTGCCGCCCGGCGGTTGCTCGCAAACCGCGCTGGAAAAGAACTGCGCCGATACAGCCGCGCAGGTGACCTCCAGCTCATAGATGATGCGCACGCTTTCCCCGCCCTTGATGCCGACCACCACATGCCCCGCGCCGGGGGTCGGCACGGTCTGGTCCACCCAGTCCGCGCGCACACCGGTATCTTCGTTGGCGGGGTCGCGCGCGCTGGAGTGCCCCGCGGCCACCGTGGGAATCGATGGATTCATGACGGTCTTGGAGGCCCCGTAGGACATGCCGTCCACCAGTGCGGCGCTGTCGTTGACCAAAATAACGCCGTCCCCGAAATGATTCAGTCCACTGCCGATCTGTCCGTCCGCCACCTCGAACACCCGCCCGGTATACCCCGGATAATCCAGCAGAAAATCGTTGGTCCGACCGGCCACAATCACAAATTCACCGGGGGCGATTGTGAACGGGGGCAGGTTGTCGCTGAGCCCCGGCGCGGTGTCCCGGAGCGACCAGCCGGTGAGATCAACCGGCGTGGTCATCGGATTGTATATCTCCACCCACTGAAATCCCTTCTCCACTTCCGTGTCCGTGTTGGTTGTGTGATAATACACTTCTGTGAGCAGCAGATGGTTGACTGTGGAGGTGCCCGCCTGTGCGGAGAGGTCCCAGACCAGCAGAAGCCCGTCGGTGAATGTCGGATCGGCGGCGGCGTTGGTCAAGGTGCTTCCATCCGGCAACATGAGGCGCGTCTGCCCCGGCACATACACAAAATCCGTGTTCGGCAGCCGTTGGGTGATGACCAGCCCCGACAGGGTCTCCCCCAGATTAAATACGGTATTCGTCAGCGTGACGACGTCACACAGCGAAACCTCATCTGGACCCGTCAACCGGTTGTCTATTTGCGCATAGCCCGCAACGGTGAGTAATGTGAGAACCAGCACTGGAATACAACGTTTCATATCAACCTCTTTCATACACCGGACACACCGCGCGCCAAGCACACATGGGCAGAATGCCATACGCAGTGGTTTGAAACCAGACCTTAAACTAAATTATAAAACATCGACACTATACACCAACCCTTGGTAAAATGCTTTAAAAAAATGTATTTTTTGTAATCAGGATGCGAGTATAGACAACTGATATGGTAGAAAAATGAGCCGAGTGTTCGAAAAGAGTGAAAAAGTTGTAGAGCGTTGCATCCGAGAGGAATACATATTGGTGCCGGTTATGTCTTCCGAGGAGAACCTGAACAGTTTGTATACGCTGAATGAGACCGCCGGCCTGATCTGGCGCGAAGCCTGCGCGGGGGGGAGCGAGCAAGACCTTGTTGAACAGGTCATCGCCCGCTTCGAGGTGGACCGGGAGACCGCCCGCGAGGACGTACACCACATCCTGAACGACCTGGTCCGGATCGGCGCGCTGCGCGAGGTATTTCACCCAGCCTGATCGCACTCTTTTTTGCGCCGGCAATCAGGCCGCTGGCCAGCATATAGGTGGGAATAATCGCTAAGAAATCGCTTTTCAGGCAGCACGGGCACACGCCCGATGGCACTGATCTGAAATAACATATTCGTGGGCGAAAGATATAAGATTAAGGGGGAATGAGTCAAGAACAAGCGCAAGATGTCCTCCAGGCGGTTCGGTATGACAACTTCAAATCCTGTTTTCGGACGCCGGTTCGGTTCCCAAAACGGGAATCGAATTGAGGTGCCAGCCAACATCAGACAACAACCTCCTTGCGCAGAGAAAGGCTTCTCAGGCTCATGGCCTCTATCATTCCGGCCGCCTTTAGAACATTTTCCAGACTAACGCGGGGGATCTGAGCGTTTTCATTCAGGTATCCGCTGAGGTATTCTGCCGACGGATTTATGATCCCAGCCCGCTCACACACAAGCCAGGCAACGCTTTCGGCCTCGAACTCTCGAATGTTGATGTGTTCCTTACGGCGATCTGGCCACCAGTTTTCATTTGGCGTTCCGAGGTGTCCGCAATAGAGATGGCCTAGTTCGTGGGCAATCGTTGCAAATTTTTCTTCATTCGAGTGGTTTTGGTTTACCACCAGGTGGTACAGCACCTTCGCCTTTTTCTTTCCCGCATCTTGGGTCCCATGCCCTTTCGCTACCTCGATAAAGCCAGCGCTTCCTGTGCCGTGGTCCGCTTCATGGTACGAAACGCCATCACGAGGGAGATTTCTAATCAGGCGATCCAAGGCAGGCTTTGCAAGGGTTCCATTAGTTTGAAATGGCTTGAGTAACGCCTCAGGAAACGGATCTTTGCCGTCGGTATCTTCCAGCTCAAAAACGAAGCGCACGGGCGCAAACGGCCACAAGATTACGAGTGGGCGAGCACCGGGCTTGATGGTACGGTTGAATTGCTCCCTCCATTCTGTGGCAGAAGCCACATACTGACTGCCTGGCTTTTGGATATGGAGCAGGAAAGCATTAAATGGCGCTATCTTCGGAAATTTCTTGATGAAGTCGAATAGCTCCTTCAAATCCTTACTGTGCCGATATACGCCAACTTCGTGGAATAGTTCGTCGAGTGCCTTAACCTCTTTGTCGGTGAATAAGCTCATGAACAACTCCGTAGTCAGTGCCGTCAATCCTGAATTAAGCGATCTGCCAGTTCCAAAGCATCCACCGGCCAGAAGCACTCTGGTCGCGGGCGGTTGACGCCGGGATGTCCGTCCTTAGGGCGACAGTTCAGGACTTGGTCGACCCATTGGGCGGGTATGGCGTCCAGACCGTACACCGCGCCCAGTAGCGCCCCACAAATGGCTGCGTTGGTATCCGTGTCTCCACCCCGCATAACCGTATCGACAACGCCAGCTTCAAAGCTTGGGGCATTGAGCAGTTGCCACAAGGCATTTCGGAATGCGATCAACACCCAGCCCTGTTGATGGACGTAGTCAGCCGGTGGCGCTTCGGCGGCTCCTTGGATAGCGTCCATGAGAGCCGGGTCGACTGCCAAGTCGGCAGCCCACTGTTTGATGTTCTGGTAGAGTTTCTCGGCCTCGCAGCCCGAGGCAATGGAATGGGCAATCGCCATGGTGAAAAGCGAGTTCGCCTGAAGGCATACCGGATTGGGATGCGTCAGAGCGGCGTCCTGCCTGGCCCATTCGCCCACTGTCTCCAAGGGGTGGTTGGCCCCGAAAATGCCCAAGGGACTGATCCGCATCATGGCTCCATTGGCCTGGCTGTCGGGGTTCGGACGGCCCCGCAATCCAGTGGCGATGGTCATACCGCAGTCAAAGGGATCGGAGTCGAGCCAGAATTGATAGGCCTGAAGCGCGGCATCGGGATCGAAGGCTCCACGCTCTGTCAGCATCCGGGCCAGCAGCAGCGCCATTTCCGAGTCATCCGTCGGCTGACCGGCAATGGTGTTCCATGTGCCGCCATCGGCCAGTTCCCGCACGCCGTCAGGGTAGTTGAGGCGGATCTCCTCCGGCGACTGGAACTCGACCAGGCTGCCGAGCGCGTCTCCGGTGAGCTGGCCAATTAGGCAGCCTTGGGCACGATTAACCGGCATAAGACACCCCCAGAACCTGTAAAAGCTGTTCCCGGATTTCCTTTGCCGTCGCTCCCAGATCAACGGTGGC
>RZZM01000453.1 GCA_009929845.1 Spartobacteria bacterium | reverse complement strand
GCTTCCGGAGGGTCTTGTGAGCGAATGACTGCGACTTTTTGGCGATCACGCCATGTGTAAGTAACGCAGCCGTCTTCGATTTGTTTGATGCGATAATCGTATATGGCGATGCGGTGGGTATACCGGGCCAAGTATTCAAGCGCCTTTTCCGGTGTAGATGGTACGCGCTTGGGTTAGACAACCCACTTTGTTTTTCCAGTTTTCCCAGTAGCGCTGCCCATGCATCATCGTCTTTGAGTTTGAAACAGCCATTGGGATAGGTGAGCTTTCCGGCGGCACGCAGTTTGGGGGAAAATTGGATGCGGAAGTCTGTCGGACAGGCTATGGAGGGTCATTTTGATTACTTTTGGCGGTTGAATGGCGTTTTTACCCTTTTTCATCTTTGCGCTCTTCAGCACTCAATTTCTGCCGTTCAGAGGCCTTTGTGACGGATCAGTTCAAGCAGATAGGCGTCGATAAAAAATCGGTCTTGTCAAGGCGCCAGTTCAACCCAGTAAAAATACGGGGTTTCGGCAACCGCGGTACAATCCGTCACAGTATTCATCGGGGGAGTCGCGGGGAGATTAGTACGGATGGTCAGCGTAATGGAATCGGCCAGGTTTGTGCTACGCCTGAGGTTATATGAGCGTCCCGTGACGGAAGACCAGCAGACCACAATGCCACCACCTGCTTCAGCGGCATGCGATCCAGCCTGCATGCCCAGGAAGGAATCGGCGCTCAACGGATCGGTCCCCGCCGCCAATTCATCACCATCTGGCATCGCATCCTGATCGGTATCGGCCCATATCGGACTCGTCCCGCCAGCCAGTTCATTGGTATCCACCAGCCCATCCAAATCGCTGTCCGCCAGCGCGTGCACGTATTCATAGATCCCGATATCCCATAACGCCACCCCGTTGTTGTCACCATCCAACGGACGTGGAGTACCGACGTAGTCCTCGCTGACTTCTGGCAGATTCATCCCCGCATCAATACAGGGCGACCCGGCCTGCAGGTCAAAATTCGTCGCAGCCCAGTCGATAAACATCGGATCATTAGTGATATTACCATCCACTCCGTGCACCACGTCTGGCGAGCAGCAGTACTGAACCGTTGACGAACAGATATTTTCTCCCAATGAAGTCGTGTTCGAATATACGATACAGTTAAAAAGCGAGGACTCCGTAGCTGCACCACCATTTGTTATCGATACGTTATTAATCAGCAAGCAGTTTTGCAGAGTCGAACCATAAGCTCCGCCACCGAACCACTTAGCCTCATTGTTTTGCAGAATACAGTTTCTCAACGTTCCCCCAGATGCGCCCCCCCCTTCCTGTATAACAGTGTTATCCGTAAGTAAACAATTTGCCAGACTTGAACCTCTCGCCCCCCCGCCAAAACCCTCTGCACTGTTTGCTATTAATTGACAATTACTTAAAATCGAATCACTCACTCCCCCACCACAGCAACTCACTCTATTGCTGATAAGCCGGCAATCAATCAGTGTGCAAATACACGCCCCACCACCATTCATTTCTGCAGTATTGCCGATCAATTCACATTGAACTAAGTAACTTTCATACGCGCCGCCCGCAGCAAAGCCCACCACATTATCGATTATTGAACACCTCGTTAAATGACTGTATGAAGCCGCACCTCCATTATTAGCTTCATTGGAGATAAAAACACAGTTCACGAGTATACCTGTATACACCCCGCCTCCTGTGCCACCGGTATTCGCTTCAAAACGACAATCAAAATAGGTGCCTCCATAACCGCCGCCACCCGATTGTGGAGCCGAATTGCCCGTAATCAGACAGTTCGAAATAATGGCATTTGGTCCATCTGCATAAATTCCCCCGCCAAAGTTGCAATAGTTCGTAGATACCGCCGCTCCGTTTGTGATTGTAAAACCAGACAGAACGGCCCCCTCCGTCATATACACACAGCGGCCCCCTACAGGGAGGGACACCCCTCCCAAACCATCGATAATAACCCGATCCCTCTCGCCAACTGCGCGCACCGTAATGGCATTTGTAATGTAGACTCGACAGTTTCCTCCGTTAACAACTCGCCCACCAACATTGTAATGTCCGTTGGTAACCCAAATCTCATCACCATCCTGCGAATAATCCACGGCACGCTGAATGGTATTTGCCGCAGTCTGCCAGTTCGTGTAAGGGGGCGTCGGCGAGGGACTGTCCAGCCTAACGTATCGAATGGTTCCCCGAGCCACCGAGCATAGTACCAGCAGCACCAAGGAAACTCCGAGGCTCCTGATAAACGCTCCGTGCAGTATAAACAAACTATTGAAAGATCTTCTCATGCTATAGAAACTCCGCTATCTATCCGCCTGAGGGCAAACGCCATCATTACCACATAAAAACAGGCTGGAATACTTAATACTTATTACTTAGTTGTTTGTGTGTATTTTGTCAAGCGGGAACAACCGTTCACGGGTTATGCCGCACCGGCGACGGCTTGCATTACGTAACCCGCGAGCTGCGACGCCAAGTCGACCACGTCAGGCAGCTTCACGTGCTCAACCCACAGGATTTCATGCGGCTGGACGACGCCACCATGGCCAACCTTGACCTGGTTACCTGCCGCACGGTAACCGGAACGGATAACACCGCGACGATTCAGCAGACCGCCGTGGCGGTGGCCGAAATCGATGTGCTGGCGGGCCTGGCAGAGCGGGGACGCAAGGGTCGTTATGTCTGCCCAAAGATGACCGATGGCGACAAAATTCATCTCCAGCATTCGCAGGAAGGCATCTTTCAGATCATTGCCGATATTGCCGGATGGACTTCGGGTTCCGCGCATGGCGTCGGTGACATCCACATACGTGTGGTTGCCGCCGGTCATCTCGCCGATTTCCTGTATCAGAGCCCGGTCCAAAGGCGATGGCGTTCACCTTGATGTCGTTGTTTGGAAACGTATTCCGCAGTGCGTCGACACCGAAGCTGGTGTTGGTTTGGCTCCAGTACAGCTTTTCATTCTCCATGCCGTCTGACCGCAGGAGGACAAACCGGTTGGTGGCGGCAGTCGGTCGACTGGATGCCGTCATGAATACATTCTCCGCCTTGGCCAGGCCATCCCCGATCGAAGTCAGGTTGGATGTTGTCATTCCGGTGATCCCGTATTTGAGAACCGTGCGCACCAGGAGAGTGGAGTACGTTTCTGCCCTCATCCCAGTTTACTTCAACGGCTTCGCGATAGATATGGGGGAATCGGGATGATTCTGGCTCTATCGTGAGTTGACCTTCAGTATCTATTTCCACTTCCCTTATGAAATCTGTCTTCATTCTTCTACTTGCCGAACGTTAAAGCTTACAAGCCACGAGTTTACGAGTGGACTTTGTGAAGCTGTTTGTTCTCCATTTTCTTCTGTCTTTCGTTTAAATCGGCCGTTTTGGACCGAATTTACGGTGATTTTCCGTATCTTCTCAATAACCCATTTTGTTAGCCACGGATGAACGCAGATGAACGCGGATAAAAACATACCAAACGGCCTTTATGAGCCGGAAAATGACCAA
>RZZM01000452.1 GCA_009929845.1 Spartobacteria bacterium | reverse complement strand
CAAAGCCGCCGACGCGGCCAGGCGGGGTGCAACTAACGCAGTGTTTGCGGATTGCCTTTTGCCTGGGAGTTATCGGGTTTCACGAGCAGCGTTTCATAGGTAATCTTGATGGCCTGCAGGGCGATGGCCACGATAATGCCGGTGGTGATGACCCCCAGGATGCCCATGAGCAGGCAGAGGCCTTTGCCCATCGCGGTATGGGGGACGATATCGCCATAGCCGATGGTCAGGGCCGTGACCCCGGCAAAGTAAACAGCCGCGCAAAAGCTGATCTGTTCAATTCGGGCAAACAGCCAGCTTACAACAATGATGGAAAGGAACATCACACCCCAGATGGGTGTGGTCATGAAAAGTATTCTAAAAAATACGGCCAGGAATTTGAGTGTGAACTGCAATGGTTTTTTCATGTGGATGAATTAACGCCCATTCGTTAGGTTGTCAACAGATTCTGAGGGTTGTATCTGGATGGGGGGAGACCCTGCATCCTTTTGGGTCACCAGCGGCTGGTAGAGATCAGGGCGTCGGTCCTGAAGAACGGTCATCCGGGCGCGGATGTGTCGGACTTCTTCGAAATCGAGGGTGGCGGTGAGCATTGTTTCGCTGGTGTCGTCGGCTTCGGTAAGTGTTTCGCCCCAGGGGCCGATCACGCAGGAGTGTCCGAAATAGGTGACCGCGCCGTCCGGTCCGAAATCTTCGCTGCCGACCTGGTTGACGCCGACCATGTAGAGCTGGTTTTCGATGGCGCGCGCACGCACGAGGACTTTACAATGTTCCAGGCGGGGGTTGGGAAAGGCCATGGGGGAGAGGATACATTCAACACCGAGCAGCGCGTAGGTGCGGAAGAGTTCGGGGAAGCGGATGTCGTAGCAGATGGTCAGGCCAAGTCGTCCCCAGGGGGTATCCACGACGGCCAGCCGGTCACCGGCCTGAACGTGCTGTTCTTCGTGCATCAGGGAGAAGAGGTGGGTCTTGCTGTAGCGGGCGGCTTGTCGGCCCTGGTCATTGAAGAGTACCGAAGTGTTGCGGACGCCGCCGTTGACGCCGGGCAGGGGCATTGATCCGTTGATCCAGATGCGGTACCGATGGGCCAGTGCGGAGAGCGCTTCGAGGACAAAATCCTGCCGGGCGGCCAGCGTCCGGTTCTTTTCCCAGTTGAAACCGGTGGTCCACATCTCGGGCAGGCAGGCCATGCCGCAACCTGCTTCGGCGGCCTGCTGGATGCAGGCGCTCACTTTGTCCAGATTTGCGCGCGGGTCACTTCGTTGGACCGCCATCTGGATGAGTGCAACCTTCAGGGTCATATACCGTCTCCTTTATTGATTTGACTCATGGCCCTGCATAGCAGGTAGGTTAACTTAACTCAACGATATTTCCGGCAATTCCACTCGAATCTTTTTGAAAACATGTGTAGTATGTCCCTCGTATTGTAAGTGGTTGCCCTTGATTGGGGCAGGCAGGTTGCGGTTGGTGTGCATATGCGAGACGATGAATTAGCTCACACATTACGAATAGATATTACACCTGAAGCGCTGCGTGCGGCCATGGGCGAAACTCTCGGGACAGAACCCGCAGCCGGGCAGGCGCCCGCCCCCCCTGTATCCCCGTCGGGGCCAGGCAATACAGAAGTGGATGTCGGGTTGCTCGAGTGTATCTACGACGCGGCCCTGGTGAGTGATTATTCCGGAAACATCGTATATGCCAATGCCCGCGCGGAAGAGTTATTGAAGTACACGTGTGACGAGCTGTGCGGGATGGATATCCTGCACATCATTGTCGGTGCGGACCGCAATCTTTTACTTTCGGTGCAGGATCAGTTGCCCAACAGCCGGTTTGCTCTTATTCAGGCCTATTGCCTTCGCAAGGACAGCGAAAACTTCCCGACAGAGATTGCGGTGAGCGTGCTGCCGTTTGAGCAACCGCTGTTATGTTTTTTTGTGCGCGATGTCACGTTGCGGAAGAATGCCGAGGAGAGGTTGCGCACGGAGCACAACGCGATTCAGAATGCCGTCAACGGGATTGCTATCACGGACTATGACGCGAAGCTGGTGTATGTCAACCCGGCCTTGCTGGAATTGTTCGGGGTGGAGCACGAGGAGGCCGTGCTTGGGAAGAACATCTGTGCGCTTTGGAAGGAACAGGAGTTGGCGGAAGGACTGGTGTCGGCCATGCTTCTGGACGGCGAGCCTCGGGACATTGAACTTACGGCAGTCCGTGACACTGGCGTGGAGCGCACCATACAGGTGGCGGCGGCCTGCAATCACAACACCGAGGGCGAGGCGGTTGGACTGGTTTTTTCCCTCACGGACATCACGGAGCGGAAACGGGCCGAGGTGGAGCTGCAGCAGGCCAAAGCCGCGGCGGAAGCGGCGAACCGGGCCAAGAGCCAATTCCTGGCGAACATGAGCCACGAGATTCGTACTCCGATGAATGCTATTCTGGGATTTGCGGATTTGGTCCTGGAAATGGAATTGCCGGACCAGCAACGGGAATGCATAGAGATCATACGCTCGCGGGGTGGGGATTTACTGGCGCTGTTGAACCAGATCCTTGACCTGGCCCGTGTGGAGGCCGGGAAATTCGAACTGTCCATCGAACCGGTGGATGTGGAGACGCTGGCCCGTGAGGCCATGAGTACCATGTGGGCGAGGGCCAGGGAAAAGGGGATTGCGTTGCATTTCGAATGGGATAAGGCGATCCCGGTTTATCTCATGGGAGATCCGTTGCGCCTGCAGCAAGTGCTGACCAACCTCCTTGGGAATGCCGTTAAGTTTACCAGCCAGGGATCGGTGACGGTCCGGGGCGTCCTCTTGCCGGAGCCCCCCGTTTCCGGGCACGCCGTCAAAGCCTCCCCGGCGGTTGCCTGGTTGCGGCTGTCGGTTACGGACACAGGCATCGGCATCCCCCCGGAGCGGACAGCAAAGATTTTTGATGAGTTTGCCCAGGCCAGCCAGTCCACAATGCGTAATTACGGGGGCACGGGACTGGGGCTGGCCATTTCCAGTCGTATGGTGGAATCAATGAACGGTCGCATCGGGGTGGAAAGCGAGGAGGATAAAGGGAGCACGTTTTATTTTGAGATACCGCTTCCGGTGTGTGAGGCGGGGCAGCCGGGGTGTTTATTGCCGGACGAGACAACCGATTTGTTGTCCGCTACCCCGGAGGACCATCCGAAAACCACGACGATCCTCGTCGCGGAGGATGATCCGACGAGTCAATACCTCATCATGCGCCGCCTGCGCAAGATGGGCTATACGCCCATTCTGGTCGATAACGGACTGGATGTCATCACTATGCTCCAGAAGAAACCGGTAGACCTTGTTTTCATGGATGTTCAGATGCCGGAACTGGATGGATTTGAGGCGACATCCATTATTCGCAAGATGGAAGAGGACGGGGCCTCGAGGACGACGATCATTGCCATGACGGCGCATGCCATGAAGGGGGACCGCGATCAATGCCTGGCCGCCGGGATGGATGACTATATCTCCAAGCCCATTGGCGTGAATGAACTTTCCGCCAAGCTGGCCCTA
>RZZM01000451.1 GCA_009929845.1 Spartobacteria bacterium | reverse complement strand
TTCGACAACGCGTGTTCGAGAACCCTCCTTCACGGCGGGGCGCAGCATTGATTACACCTCCTATGCGGACAGCCGTTCGGACTATTCCTCCTATAACGGTCCTGCGCAAGCCCCCCGTTATGAGCCGCCCGCGGCGCGTTTATCCCAGTCATCCACCTTCAGCGCGAATCGGGAAACTTCTTATAAGACAACCTTTACGCCGGTCAGTGATTTTGTCACTCCCCGTCCGAATGCCGTCGAAAGTTCCATGGACCGGTCGTTTACCGGCGACGGCAGCGTGCGTCCGTACACACCAGTCAGCCCCGCGCGTCCGGTCGACAGTTTCTCCGGCCCTTCTTTCCAGCAGGATACGCCATCCTCCGTATACCAGCCCATCTCATCCCAATCGCGAATAACCAGCCAGTTTCAATGAAGCATTGTATAACGCTAGTCCTTATCGCGGTTTTCGGGATGCTGTGCGTTTCCTGTGAACAGGTGGTGAAGGAACGACCCCTGCCGGTTGCGGATATCCCTGCCGCGCCACCGCCCGCATATAACCTGCTGGGCAAGCAGGATGATGTCTCCTTTGCATGCGAGCCGCGCGCGGACCGGCTGGACCTGCGGCTGGGCACGCCAACGGACTACGCAAGGTCGTATGGCCCTGTTGACTTATACATCGGTGTGCGGTGCCCGGCTGTCCTGTCGGCCCCGGAACAGGCGCCCCTGTCCACCGAAAAGCACCCCGATTTCCGGTGGGCGGCGCTCAGCCATAACCCGTTGCCGACGGACCACGTCAATGCCAACCCGAATACCGTCATTGTGCTGTCGCTGATGCCTTACGGCAACGGCTATCGCCTGGCCACGCAACGGGTCTTCAAGGCCGCTGGTCCCGCGGCCCCATGGCGGGAAGCCCCCGATAACGTGCCCGTGCGGGCCGAACTCGGCGCGGACGCCTGGTCGTTTGAGCTGCCCTGGGACATGGTCAACGCCGGGGCGCGCCCCGCCTGGTTCGATATCTCGCTGGTCATGCTGGCGGTGTCCAACCGCGATGTGGTGCTGACCTTCCCTCCTGAAAACGGCCAGGGCCCGCGCTCACTGATCAGCTTCGTGTACAGTTTTCCGGAAGCGCCGGAACAGAAGAATCTCTGTGTGGCCGTGAATACGTCCCATCGGGATGCGACCGGACCGGTCGTGGATGCCTATCCCGGAAACCCGACGCACTGGATGGGCCTGCCCGGCCCGGAGGGCGGCTTTGTTCCGGGCACGCTGGACGTGAAGGACGGACTCTTGTTGCGGGCCCGTGAACAGGGCTGCTACGCGGTGTATCAGCCAACCCCGTTCGGCGGGAATTTCTCAGCGGTCGCGGAGGGCGGGTTGCTGGATGGCGAAACCTTCGGATGGATGCTCATGAAGGTCGGTGAGGACGGCGCGCCAAAACCCGGCAGCTTTATCCGGCTGATGCAAACCCGGAATGAAAAGGGACAGGCCGTTGTCCGCCTGGTCGCCCGGGATGGCGAGGAGAATAAACTCGAAGAATGGTGGCAGAAGCATCCGCCGTTTTTTGAGTATGTGCTGGGCAACGAGGAAATGGGGCGCAAGGCGCTGGGATTCCGGTTCCTGCGTGACGCGCGCACCGGGTGTCTCCGCGCCGGGTACAAGTACAGCCGCGAGGTCGATGGAATACTCCTGCATGGATGGATGGAATTTCCGACGGTCGCCGACTGGGACCAGCGCGACTGGGTGGCCGCCCTTTTTGTCTGCGCCGCTGAGGACGAAACCGCTGCGGCGCGGTTCCCGCAGGTTCGTGTGGATATCACGCGGAGGGATGACCAGGATGACCGGGAAACCGGGTTTGCCGTGCGCCGGCGGCCCTATACCTTCTCCGGGGTCGAGGGCGATGCCCTGGTTGTCACATTCGATGACGCCTGGATGCCCCGGGGAGAGAAATTCGTGTTCTGGAGCGAGGCGAACTATATCCCCTGGTGGCATATTGATGCTACCTGCGCCCTTTCCTATGAGTTTGTCGAGGTGTGGGGCGGGGGGACCACCTGGAAAGGCAGCGAGCCGGGCGGATGCTGTGAACCGATGTCCGACCGCCTGTTGCGTTGGTCGACCGTCAATGTGGTCGAGGCCAACGAGGCCCGGATCATGGTCCGCTGGGTCTACGTCCTGGCCAATCCGGAGTATCAGTGGTGGGGACTGCACGACACCCTGCGTCCCGTGGTCGAAGAGGAATACTGCTTCTATCCGGACGGCACGGGCGTGCGCGCGGTGACCTACCATCCGGTCGCCGGAACACCCTACCCGACAAGCTGGAATGAACTCTCTGAACCGATGCTGATCCACCGCGGCGGCGTTATGCCCTCCACCTGCCTGGACCGAACCGCCCTGAGCATGCTCAATCTGCGCGGCGACCGGGACGATTACACCTACCTGCTGGATACGCCGCAACACATCCGCCCCGATACCAAAAACTGGGATGAAGTGATCGTGCGCATTAACCTGAATCATCGCCCCGCTGTATTCGGGTCCTTTTCACAGAGTCCGGCCACGCGCGACCAGACCTTTCCCGGCTACTACGAAACCTGGTGGGGCCACTATGAAAATGGATGGCATGTTGAGCGCCATGGCGGCTACGAATATGAAGAAGATTTCTGGCCCTTCGCGCACTGGCCCATTTCAAAAATCCCCTACGACGACCATACCAAGTCCAACAGCAAATACCTGCGCGAACCGGGTCATACCTCCATCCTGGGGATTCCCGGACACCCCGGCGCGGAAGCGCCCGTTTCCTGGTCCATGCTGTTCGGCTTAAGCCCCGCCGACGACGATAACGACGTGCAGGCCAGGACCCTTTCCTGGCTCTATCCGGGCCGGATCAGCGATGTGGCGGGCACCTGTACCTACGCGGGCAACGATTACGCGCGGCGTGCGCTGACCTTCATCAACCAGGCCGCGCCCCCGGAATGCTCCTTCACCTGCTCGCCCGAATCCATCCTGGTCCGCCCCGTCATCGTCATTAAAGAATGGGGCGCCCATTTACCCCAAATCATTCAACTGGACGGGGCCCCCCTCGACCCCTCCCGATACCGCGCCGCCCTCAGCGACCAACACCTCATCCTCTGGATCGACCACACCTTCCACGCTCCCTTCACCCTGCGCATCCAGAGCCGCCAATAGCCTATTCCCACTTTCCCGGCCCGTTTTGCCCACGGAGTTTCATCGATTGCCCAGATTTTTCCCGTCCGAATTCATTTTACTCACAGGGAACGCTGAAAAATGTCATTATGCTTGTAAATCTGTGAAATCTGTGGTCAAAAAAGAATTTGGTTGCGGCTATGCTGCTCCAGGCCATTCGTGCGATTTGTGACCACATTTTTCAGCATGCGTCGACTGATCACGAATCACACAAAGGGCGCGCCTTCATCTGTGAAAATCGGTGTAATCTGTGGGCTCAAAGCCGCCGACGCGGCCAGGCGGGGTGCAACTAACGCAGTGTTTGCGGATTGCCTTTTGCCTGGGAGTTATCGGGTTTCACGAGCAGCGTTTCATAG
>RZZM01000450.1 GCA_009929845.1 Spartobacteria bacterium | reverse complement strand
TCGTGGGCCAGCCCAGCCGCCAGGCCACCCACCGAGATCATTTTTTCGGAATGGAGCATGACCTCTTCCATCTTTTTACGTTCCGAAATATCCCGCAACACCGCCACCTGGGCCTTTCGTCCGCGGAAGTCGAGTCGGCGCGAGCGCGCCTCAAGAGGAAACGTGTCCCCGTTCCTCTTCAGCCCGACAAACTCAATCGGACCGGGTTGAAACTGGTTGATTTGCTTCTGCGCCATCAGGCGGGACTGGGGCGCGATGATTTTGTCGAGGATCTGTGATCCGAGCAACTCCGGCTGCATGTAGCCGAACATGTCAAAGAACTGGTCATTGGCCAGGAGCAGCACGCCATTATCATGAATAGCAATCGCCTCCCAGCTCGCGTTGGCCAGTTGCCGGAAGCGCTCCTCGCTGTTGCGCAGCGCCTCGTCGGCCGCCGCGCGCGCGAGTTCGCGTTTGCGTCCGTCCCAGATACTATAAGCCGAGAGCAGGCCCACCAAGAGCAGGATGCCGACCAGGGTCCGGACAAGTCGCGCCGTGATCGCATGAATCTCCCTGTGTACATCGTCCAGATACACGCCGGTACCGATGATCCACCCCCAGGGTTCGAATAATTTTACGAACGATTCCTTGGGGACAATCCGCTTCGGATCGTCCTTCCACTGCCATTTATAACCGACAAATCCTGCATCTTTCCGCTTCACAGTCTCCACAAAATTCCGGACCAGATAGGTCCCGTCCGGGTCCGCGTAATCGTACAGGCTGGACCCCTCGAGTTCCGGCAGGTACGGGTGCATGACCATGTGGTGGTTCAGGTCATTTATCCAGAAATAGTCCTTTCCCTCTTTTCCGTAGCGAAGCGAACGAATCCTCGCTTTGGCACGGTTCTGCGCCTCCTCCAGGGACAGTTCGCCGGAAAGCACACGGTCATTATAGTTTTCGATCAGGACCCATACCGTGGTGGTCAGCTCCTGGATCATGTGACGGCGCGAATCCATGAGATAGCGTTCAAGATAAGGCAACAGGATGAAAAAAATGGAAATAACAAAGAGCAGCGCCGTCAGTGAAACCGGCACGACAACGTGGACCATTGTCGTCAACCAGGCTCTTTTTGCGCTTTGGCTTTTCATACACTCATCCCGAGATTCATAGCGCATACTCTCACAGGACGCGCCGCCATTCAAGCGGGAAAAGAAACAGACCGGCGGGAGCGCCGGTCTGTATCATGGATAATTGTGTTAATGAAGCGACTACTTGCGTGCTTTTCTGCGGAGGAACAGGCCACCGATAGCCAAGCCGAAGAGCGCGAAGGTGGTCGGTTCCGGAATGACCGAGGTCACGCTGATATTATCAAACGCCACCGTTCCGCTGCCCGGACCGGCGCCGCGGATACCGAAAACAACACGTCCGTGGGCGGTATTTTCCGGGGCCACCGCGTTTGCGGTGATCTGCACCCAGGTGTCGGCGGCGCTGTCAGGCGTGAAGTGAGTGCCTTCCTGCTCACCGATTTTGGTTTCACCGACATCATACCATTCGATCAAGGCGGTGGCATAGGTAAGGTTACCCCCATCCCAGGTGTAGATATCGCCGCCGCTGGGGGTATAACAATAGGCTTCGAGGTTGATTTCCTCGCCTTCCGAGGCGTCGAAATTCTGCCAGAACCCTGTATCATCCCACCAGAAACGCACACTTTGCGCTCCATCCTGGTAATAACCGCCCTCCAGCGTGCCGCTGCTGCCCCACGAGTTCCAATCGGGGACATCCGACAATCCGGTGCCTCCTTCGATACTTCCGTTACTGATAAGATTGGCCTGAGCGCATATCCCGACCAGACTTATCCCTGCTACTACTGCTACGAGTACTTTCTTCATACTTCTCCATCTCCTGGTTCCGTGCAAACAATGCAAGCGCTCCCATTTTTATAAACACTTACATCCGTGCAACTGTTACATACGATACAAATAATACTGTGAGCGCTCCCATTGTCAACTGCTTTTTTTGCCTTTTTTTCTCCCTCATTCAGGTCGCTGGGTCTCTTCCATAATGAAAACCATTATTGTTTACATTTTTTCTTCGTTTTTGTGTACTTTTTGGTAAGATGTGCCTTTTTACATGAAGCTCTCAATCGTGAACAACCGGCTTACAGTCAAATGCAAATGTCCAAACCGGCGTTGGATGGCCCTCCTGCTGTTCTGCTCGCTTGCCTGCGTGCCCCTCGCGCAGGCATATCGGTTCTTGGAATCTTTTGAAGATACCCCCATCGGTGAAATGCCGCCGGTCGGATGGCTGAAATGGGAGGAGGCCGGTGGGCGCGGCTGGTCCAACACGTGGAACGGCAGACAACCGATGCCGGGCTGGATGTCCGGGACCAACACCACTCCACCCGGCGGCGGCGAGCGCCTGGCGTATGTCACCTATACGCACGGGGGCGCCAAAACCAACGACCTGTGGCTGATTTCCCCCACCCTTTCCGGCATTTCCAGCACCTCCACACTCAGCTTCTGGTACAATACCGCGTTCTCGAATTTTGCCGACAACCTTTATGTGATGATCTCCACGAACCCCGCGGCGTACCGGAAATCCGACTTCACCATTGAGGCCTATCACGAGTCTTTCCCGCGCGGCTATGTCCCCGGCGCCCCCCCGGGACCGACGCGCGATTTCGGGCCCTGGAGTAATTACGTCCTCAATATCGGAAGCATGGTCCCGCCGGGAACGGAAATCCGTATCGCTTTCCAGGAGTATTACAACAATAACTGGTACGACGTGCGCGTCAATCAACTGGACCTGATTGAAACGGACCTCTATGCGAAACCCGTTGTAAACGCCGCATCCCTCCGCTTCCTCAATCCCTCTACCCTGCAAATCGATTACGACATCTTCCCCGGCAATCCCGCGGGCGCCTTCGGCGTTTGCCGGGGACCTTCACCAAATCCAGTTTGGCGGGACGGAACGGTCTACGCCACCAATAAGGGAACCGCCTCGTGTATCATCAGTAATTTTCCTGCGGAATTCGATACCTACGTGCGCACTTTTGTGCGCGGCACGGACGGCGTCGATTACTATGGGAGCCAATATATGGTCTATGCCGCGGACGCGGCCGGCGAGGGCTATTTCCTGGAATCATTCGAGGATGTCGCGATCGGCGAAATGCCGCCGGACGGATGGCTGAAGTGGGAGGAGGCCGGCGGACGCGGATGGTCCAACTCCTGGGCCGGACGCCAACCCATGCCTGGTTGGATGAACGGCACAAACACCGTGCCGCCCGCGCCCCGCGCGGGCACTAAGAATGCCTATGTCACCTATACACACGGGGGCGCCAAGACCAACGACCTGTGGCTGATCAGCCCCGTGCTGAAAAATATCCCCACCAATTACTTCCTGAATTTCTGGTACCGCACCTCGTTCTCGAATTTTGCCGACAACCTGTATGTCTGGGTCTCCACCAAAACAAATGCCTATCGCAAATCCGATTTCACCATCGAAGCCTATCACCAGGCATTCCCGCGCGGCTATGTCCCCGGCGCCCCCCCGGGACCA
>RZZM01000449.1 GCA_009929845.1 Spartobacteria bacterium | reverse complement strand
TCTCGTGGCTGTTCAGGTCAAGAAAGTCGTCGATGGTTTGATTTATCTGTCGCAAGTCGATTTTTACCTCAACCGTCATTTTTCGGCCTCGTCAGTTGCTTTGTGCCTTGCGTTCAATGCCTGCCGCATGGGTTGCTATTCGTAAAAGGGTATCCACGCCCACACGGGCGCTGAAGTGGTTTCTTGCCACATAGCGAAGCCACGGCCCGTCAATCGGGTTGTATTTGCGTATTTCCTGTATCAAATGTGCTACGTCCATGCGTTTTTGGGTTCCACGGCCCGAAAAGTTGAACGCCTGCGCCCGGCGCAGGTTGTCCGGCCCGATGTATCCATCGCCAATCGGCTGGCCGTCACGGGAATAATCCCGGCTGTCGAACGACACCACGGGCCGCCCGCAGGCCATTGCTTCATAAACGCCCCGCCCGATACTGATAACGATGTCGCAGGTGCCAATATGGTGCGGCATGTCCCATGTAGCGTTGAAGTACTTATTGAATATTTTCAGCTCCCAACCGGCTTCACGACAGGCATTTGCCACGATGGAACATGCCTCGGTACCCTGCGTCAGCGCCACGACTGTTTTTACTTCGCCATTCAGCGGGGTCAGCGGCACAAAGCGTTCACAGTCAACAAGGTTGTTAACTACGTATGCGTCATGACCCAGAGCCATCAGATGTTGCCGCACCTCGTCGGACACAGCCACATAAGCGCTGGCGTGCGGCGATGGTTGCTCCTGTTCAGGGTAAATGCCGTGACACACCTGTATCGGGGAGTGTTCTTTAAGCTCGTCGACCGCCCCTTTATGGCTGCAAATGGCGATGTCGTACCGGTTGCCCGGCTGATGGCGCTTAACGCCAAGGTCGTGCTCAATGTAATGCGAAACCTCGCCGCTGGCCCATGTCGCATAGCGCACATCATGCCCCCGCCGCACCAGTTCGGCGCACAGCGTATGTGTCCATACTTCGGACCCGCCGATGCGATACAGGTGATATGCAGCGACAAGGATCTTCACGACAGGGCCGCCCCGTGAGCGACAGAAGTTACTGACTTGTTCAGCCGGAATACGCCCGTACCATAAAACGTCAGCATGTTGGTATCGGCGTCAAGCTGCAGGTAGTCACCCTCTTTTACGCAGTCCCGCCAGTTTGCCCCATCCTGGTACTGCACCCGGATATATTCGCCTTCACCCAGGCCCGCCCCGGATAGCTGGACGGTCACAGGGATGGTATAGGGTCCGTAGGTTGACTCCTTGTAAACGGTAAAGGCATCGCTGGTAGCGGCCTCAGTGGTTGGCGTTATCATTATGAAGCCTCCTTCGCATCAGCGGCCAGAACCCGGAATAAGGTGGTTGTACCGCCGTCAATCGTTTTTATCTGACACACGTCAAGGCCGGATGCGGTCAAAGACGGCTCGGAACCTCCAGCAAAAAGAGTCCCCGCCGGATAAGTCACGTCAGCGTCCCCAAAATTGCGGGCATATAGATAAATATCGCAAACGTCCGGCAGATTGTCGTAAGCGAGCGTCACCTCAGAAGCGGCATATTCAGTGTCCTGAGTCAGGGCCGGGGTGATGTCTCCGATCGCCACAGTTTGTGTCAATGCCGGGTCTGTGGCATTTGCAAGGCTGGCAAAGTCAGCAATTAGCGCCGTATCGCCAGCGCCGTACAGAAAAGTTATGGTTCCTGAAGAAACCGTTACATTGCCCGCACCAAAAACAGTCTCAAGCGCCGCCTGGACAGTGCCATCATTGGCATTGTATGCCAGCTCCTCCATCTCACCGGTTTTGCCAAGCTCGTAAGTGCCGCCGTCGGCCCCGCCCAGGTCCAGCGTGAAGGTTTCTCCGTGTAAGGCGTCAAAATCGGCAATCAGTCCGGTGTCCTCAGCCGTCCCGGTAAAAGCGATGCTAAAGTCCGCTTCCTCTGCAGCAACCGTGACGTGCTCCGGGTCAAGTGTCAGCGCCGTTGCTATGGCGGCTTCAATGGTTGCGGCGTTATCGTCAAAGTTCACCGTCTCAAGCGCACCCTCTTTGCCGATGTCGAATGTGCCGCCGTTGGCGCCGCCAAGAGACAGCGTAAACGAGTCCACGACTTCCGGGGCGGCCGTCACGTCATGATACTGGCCGTCTTCAAAATCAAGGACGGTTTCGCCACGGGCCGCCGCAATGATATTGGCTCCCCATGCGTGAGCCACGTGGCTTTCCAGCTGTTCATGGATTTCCAGCAGATTATCGTCAAGCTCGGCGTTGCTCAGGCGGTTTTCATCCTGCGAGTACACCGGGGCGGGCTTTGTGGTCCATCCGGCGCGGGTTCTGGTCGATAGCGTTTTAGCCATTTATCCGTTCTCCTTAAAATTAAGCTACTTGCGCACAATGTAAAATCATGCTGCCTTCGCGGTGATTATCCTCAACGCCGGTTATCCGGTATGTTTTGCCGCCATGCGTCACCCTGCAAGCGGATGTCACACGGGTGTCCCGCCGGATGCGGAGCTTGAACTCGGTAACGGCAGTCAGTTTGCCGGCTTCGATACGCTCGGTTCCCCGCAGCGGGACATATTCTGCCCATGTCGGGGCTTTTACAAGCCCGGTCCATGATTGCGTTGAAGCGCCCAGTCCGTCAACGGTGACAGTGGCGGTCTGTATCGTGATAGGCTGGTCGGCCTTGCCCGGTGAAAAGCTCATATTAAGCGCTCCACATCAAAATACTGGTCAAGCAGGCCATCGTAAAACCGGGACGACACTTCCGAAACCGGACGCCCGATTTCGATCGCATGACGCTGCTGAAAGAGGCTGGTGGCCCGTATCTTTATCCACGCCTTGACCTCCTCCGGGCATTCCTCAGCGCCCGGCACAAACTCCACAGTAACGCTGTCGGCGGCCGGCCATGTTCCGGTTATTTCCCATCCGTCATCGGTTTCGGATACGTCATACGTCAGCGGGTCCAGTATTTCGGAATCTTCTTCATCGGTATAGGCGATTTCAAGTACGTGCCCAAAATCGCCGTCAAGCTCTATAGGGTCATCGCCATCCGGGAACTCGTCAAGCGCCAACTGGTAGGCGTGGGCGGCATAGGTGCGCCGGGTGCGGTTCTCCGCCTCGTGCGTTGCGGCCTGCAAAAGTGCCGATAAAAGCGTGTCTTCAGTGTCGTAATCCACTTTTGCCCACGACTTCAGCTCAGCCAGGGTTACCGGGTACGCTTTGGATAGTTTAGTCGTCGCCATTGGCCGGCTCCTTCAGCCATTTGTCAGCCGCCATCATGTTCGCTGGCACCATGTAAATATCACCCTGGGGACCAATTTCGTTTTTGTGTTCATCCCGCAATACATCATTTGCAGACAACCAGCCCCATTGCCGACCCGTGGAATACGCTTTGTACCGGGTGGCGATGTCGGCACGCAATAGAGCGTTGGTGTCGAACTCCACGTAGCGGTTGCGATCCCACAATTCAAAATGGGTATCAAAGGCCGCCTCGATGCGTTCCAGGTAGGGCATCAGGGTTTGGTCGTAATAAGACCGGTTCTGAAGCTCAACCGTGTTGTATTTCAGGTCCTGCAGGGAC
>RZZM01000084.1 GCA_009929845.1 Spartobacteria bacterium | reverse complement strand
GGGCGTCTTGACGCTGACCATGGTGTGTGGGCCGGGTTGGCCGCATTCGTCCATGGCCCGGATGAAGATATTGTAAGTTGAAGCGGGGGCCAGACCGGTGATCTCCATGGCGTCCTTGTAGCCGGCCGGCATGGGCGGCCAGGGGATAAGCGCCTGGGGCACGCGCAGGGCGCGCTCAAAGGAATCGCTCACGGCGCTGTAGCGTACATCATAGCGGTAGGCCTGCCCTTCGTTTCCATCGTCGCCCGGCGCCACCCAGCTCAAAGCCACGCCCGCCGAATCCTTGCGGCGCAGCCGCTCCGGCGCTTCGCAGGCGACCTGCTGCATCATGCCCGGCGCCTCAATATCGATGAGTTCGCCCTCGACTTCGAGATAATGGCTGCCCTCGGTCTCGCGGCTGAAGAGCACAATATTTGAAAAGGTGGCCTGACCGCAGGCGTCGAATATCGCGATCCCTTCGGAGTGACCGGCAATGAGGGATTGAACAAGCAGGGGGTCGATATCGACGGTGATCCATTCGCCCGCCTGCTGGCTCAACTCGACATAGGAGGAGTAAGAGCAAAAGGTTTGATTGTTGCCGCGCAGGGCGCACCAGGCCGGATCGCCCTCCTGGTCCCAGGGTTCTTTCTTCATGGTTGCCCAAAGGAAGGTGGCGCCATTGTCGGCCGGTTTGTCGAGGCTGCCGCTGCCCTCTGTCCAGGGGGTGGCGATGGAACTGAAGGTCAGCGTCCGGATGCGTCCGCTTTTCACCTTGCCGTGCCAGGAGGCCTTGTGGACCGTCCATCCCTGGATGGGAGCCACATTATAGTTGTTGATGGTGAAACAATGGTTGCCGTTCAGGTAAAGTTCCTCCTGGCCACCGAGATTCCGGTTTTGCATTTGCTCAGGGCTGGCAAAAAGCGTGGTGTCCGCGGATGCGACGATGGTGATATTTTGCAGGGTGCCCATGACCGGGTCTTTGGTGTGTTTCCAGGCGGGGCGTTCCCCTTCGGTCAGCGGGATAACCGGTGTGCCGGGCGCCTTCTCCCGCGAAGTGACGGCCTGTTGCTCGTGCGTGACGGGAACGGGCGTCGGCGTTTCCGCCGGGCGCGGGGTCCGTTTAGGCGCGGTCTTCCGGTTGCGTTCCTGTTCCCATTTCTGTTTGTTGACGACCTTGGCCCCGGGGGGCAGGCCCAGGGATTGCGTCGAGGGGGTGGCCCCCTCGTCCATTTCGGAGCGGGCGTTTTTGTACCCCTTGTAAAACATGGCGCCCAGACTGATACAGAGAACCACCGCGCCCACATAAATCAATCCCGAGATGAAATTAAATGGCAACGGGTGCCGCCGCTTGTGATGCGGCGCTTTCTTCTTTCGCTTTGCATGCGTATGTTTTTTAACCATCAGAACCCTTCAAGCCCCTCTGACTTTAGCGACTCACTCACCAACAAACTTGTACTTGCGCTCCACGTTACAAAGGTTGCAAGAATGAAGCAAGTCACTTATCATGGTTTACTGTAATCTGTTTTGATGTGCATACTATGATAAAATACGGCGATGCGGCAAGAAAAAGAGATGCGGAGATTTCACGCTTCCGCGGATGGCCCCTCTTTGTTCGGGGCGGAAACGCCGCCGCGCTGGCCCTCCTGTTGGGCCTGGCCGCTTGCCCCGGCTGCAAACCCGGACGCCGTGCGCAAACCCGCGTGCATGTCCGCGAACCGGTTTGTATCGTCAAGCCCGCCGCGAACAGGCCTGGGGCCCAGGAAAATTTCGCGTTGCTTTCCGCGCTGTATCCTGAGGCGCTGGTGCTGGAGGTCCGCGATTTCCCGGCCATTGTTCAGTACTGCCTGGTGGGTGACCGCGTGCTGCTGGTTCCCGATGTGGCCGGCTTTCCCGTGGTGTGGTGGCATATGCTTGAAGAATACCTGCAGCGGGGCGGGTTGGCGTTTTTCATGGGCGCCTATCCGTTCAGCGACCGCATGGCGGGAACGGAGGGAAATGCGCTGACACAGGAAGAATTCGTGTGGAATCAGGTCGGGCAGGCGCAGCATGTGGACGGGATTTCGGCCATTCAGTTGTGGCGGCATGTTCAAGGCGAACGGATGGCCCGGGGCACGGTGCGTGTGGCGCGTCACCGGGACCTTCCATGGGATGGCGTGGAAGTGCTCGTGGAGGATTTCGAGGATTCCGCCGTGATGCAATTGGACGAGTGGCCTCCGGGAACGATGGCCCCGGATTTGAATGCCCTGGTGTTCTTTGCGAGGGGGGATGCCCAGACCACCGGACTGGCGCTGACCTGTTCCGAGCGGGACGGCGCCCTGTGGCGGACCACGGTGCCGCTGTTGTCCGGGTGGCGCCCCTACCTGCTCCATGAACGTGAGTTTGCCTATCTCGGCGGCGGCGATCCTCCAGGGAAGGATCACTACCTGTCCTTTGCCAATATCACCGGCATGGAAATCGGACTGCTGAACGAGGCCATGCCCCAGGAACCGGGCAAACACGTCTTCGGGCTGTCGGATGTGCGAATGCTGCTGGACCCGCGTACGCCGGAGGACATCCTCCGACAGCCGGATATTGACCCGTTGTCGCCCGCCTGCCGACACTACAGCACCGAGGGGGACGAGGTGGCCTCGCTGATGGATAACCGGCAGTACAGGGTCAAGGGCCTGCGCTTCCAGAGCCCGTTCTATGCCGCCAACGGATGGGGCGGCGAACGGGGGACGGCCACCCGGCTGATTCCCCTGTACGAGGGAAAGGACAAAATGGATGTCTCCCGCGGGTGGCCGGTCAGCCTGCACATGCGCGCGCCGGAAGGGGGCCGTCCTCCGCGGTTGTGGGCCTGGGCGGCGCTCCATGCCAACAACGAAACGCGCGCCATGCTCGATGAACTCATCCCGGCGACCATCACGCGCCTGTACCAGCGGATGTTTCTCTACCGGGCCGGTTGTGAAAAATCAGTTTTCGGGCCCAATGAAAATATTCAGGCGTCCGCGCAGTGGATTTCCGGTTGCGCGTCGGGGCAGCCCCTGCGTATTTCCGCGGAACTCCACGACGCGCGGGGCCAGACGCTGCGACGGGTGGTCTCTGATGCGATTCCCGCGCGGGAAAAGGGGAGCCCCTATGGTCCGATCGCGCTGAATCTGGGGCTGACGCCGGATTTGAAAGAGCAGAAACGCGAGTACACCATTCGCATGGCCCTGGAGGACGCGCAGGTCCGGGGGCGCGTCTATGACGAGGTCTTTCAGTCGGTCAAGATCTTGCCCGCGACAGCGGACGACGACCGGGTGGTCGTGAGCGGCGCCCGGTTCAGGGACGGACGCCGCCCCGCGTTCATGCTGGGCGTTACCTTCCAGCCGCTCATCGGCCACACCGCCTGCGCGCGCGCCCCATCGGCCTCCTGGCTCAATATCGGCTACTTTAATCCATTGCGCATCGCGCGGGAACTTGATCAACTCGAGACCATGGGAATCAATGCCCTGGCCCTCTCCTACGATGCGGTGGAGCAAGCCCCCCAATTGCGCTTCTTTGCGGATGAGGCGGGGAAACACCGTATGCGGATATACCTGAACGTGGCCGGGCTTTCTCCGTTTGCCTTTGATGCACAGCGGGCGCAGGCGCTTATTGAGGCGGCGGACCTGGCGCATGCCCCCGCGGTGTTTGCGTTTGATGTGTCCTGTGACGCCGATGGCGACCTTTCCGATGCATATCTCGTCGCGGCCTGGCGGCGCTGGCTGATCGAGCAGTATGGGTCGTTCGGGCACGCCGTGGATGTGCTGGGGTATTCGCTTTGGGCGCGTGGCGATGGACCCGGCCTCCCCCCGGATTCCGCCTTGTACAGCGATGGGGACCATCGCGCGGCGGTCGCGGTGTTCAGGCGTTTTGTGGATGATTATATGAGCCGACTCTATGGCTACATCAGGCGTTTCATCAGGGCGCAAGGGTGTTCCCAGTTGCTCAGCGCCTCCTGCCGTTGCGGCCCGGGGCGCGACTTCGGACAGAATCGCCCGCGCCTGTTTTCCGACCCCGCATCCGGTATTCAGCATATGGACTTTGTCTCGCTGGACGCCGGGCGCCTGACGGGCTCAAATGAACGTTTTCAGGAGGCGGTATTTCTTGCCGCCTACGCGCGGGGCGTCAGTGGCGGCAAACCGGTGGTGTGGATGGATTACGGAATACCGGTCGGCACGGCCCCGGAACTGGCCCAGCTCCGCAATCAGGCGCGCATCGGCGAACAGATGCTGGAGTTGTCTTCCCGCAGCATGGCGTCCGGATGTTTCGCCGGTGTGCCGGAGGAGCCGGGCGTCGCATTGATGCACCCGGATGGGACGTGGCGGCCGGTCGCCGAAATCATCCGCCGCTACGCCCGCAAACTGCTCAATGATACGCAGCAGCCGTCCCTATGGAAGGGTCGTGAATTCCGCCGCTCCGTGGATGCGCGCGGACTGCCCGCGCTGTGGGCGCGCTGGAAGGATGTGTATCGCGGTGAGGTGGCCTCCGGGCACATCGAGGAGGTGCGTCCCTACGGATTCGGACAGAATACCATGGATATGGCGTTGGTGTCTGTGGGCAATGTGGCCTTTGTTGATCCGGCGCCGCTCGAGTATGCCAACGCGGAGTGGGGCGCCATCCGTGTGGATGACCAGCCCGTCCTCCGCGCGCCGGGGGCCACGCTCGATATGCGGGCCGGGCAGACGGCGGTCCTTGAAGTAATCAACACCGGTATCGCCACCTGGTCCGCCTCGCAACAGGACAAGGTTCGCACGGTGTGGATGGAGGCGCGGCAGGAGGACGGCAAAACCACGCTTCTCCAGATCGGCGTTGTCCCATCCGGCCAGTCGACCGAATTCACCTGGGTGGCGCCGTCGCCGGGCCGGTGGCGCCTGCGTCCCCGCATCCAGGGCGTCGGCGCTTTTGGAGAACCGCTGCTTGTCGCGGTGAAGGAATAGCGGCCATGCGTTGTGTGAATGTAACAGAGACCATTGAAACGACCGAAACCGACGTGACCCTTCGGCACGAGGGGCTCTATCAGGTTATCCTCTATAATGATGATGCAAACAGCATGGAACGTGTGGTCATGTGCCTGATGAAGATATTCGGCCACAACACACAGCTCGCGGTGAAGATTATGCTGGAGGCGCATGAAAAAGGCCGCGCCGTGGCGGAAATCGAACCCCGGGAAGCGGCGCAACTTCACAAGGACCAGTTGCAGTCCTACGGCCTGCTGGCCGCTATCGAGAAATGTGAATAGGCATGAGCGCGTTTATGTTTGCTTTGGGCGATGAACTGGTTTTCCCGTCGGTGGACTATGCCACGGAAGAGGGGATCGTGGCGGTGGGCGGCGACCTGTCGGTGGAACGTCTCATGATGGCCTATCGCAGCGGTATCTTTCCCTGGTATTCCGTCGGGGATCCGATCATCTGGTGGTCCCCCGACCCGCGGATGGTCCTGTTTCCCGAGCGGCTGCATATCTCGAAAAGCCTGCGGCGTATCGTGGCTGGCGGACGCTTTGACGTGACGGTCGACCAGTGCTTTGAACAGGTGATCCGTCACTGCGCGCGGACGCCGCGCGCGGGGGAGGAGGGCACCTGGATCACGCCGGAAATGATGCGCGCGTATTGCCGGTTGCACGCGTGCGGCCATGCCCACTCCGTCGAGGCCTGGCGGGACGGCGTCCTGGTCGGCGGCCTGTACGGCGTGCTCACGGAGCGCTGCTTTTGCGGCGAGTCTATGTTCACCCTCGCTTCAAACGCCGGCAAAGTGGCGTTTGTGCATATGGTGGCCTGGGTGCGGGAACAGGGTTGTGCGCTCATCGACTGCCAAATGCACACCCCGCACCTCGCCCGCATAGGCGCCGAATTGATTCCCCGTCGCCGCTACATCGCCCTCCTGAAAGCCTCAGCCGCGATGCCTTGAAAAAAAGCATACAGAAGTGTGGACGAACCATCATGCCTCTGCTATGCTGTTTGCTGGAATAAGAAGGAAAGGGTATGTATATGCAGAAGATAAGATATACCGGAAAAATCATCGGGGTCATAGTCCTTTTTTCATTGATGGGCGGTTGTGCGAGCATGCCGGGCGGGGTAGCGCCTTCGAGCACTCCCATTGAAGGAAGGGAGTATATCAACCTGGGGCGTGTGGTCAGTGGCGACAGCAGCATCTACCTGCTGGGCATTTTGCCGGTGTCGGACTCCAACTCGACACGGGACGCGATTGACGCGGCGATTCGCTCAAAAAATGGCGATGCCATGATCAATATTACGGTGGACACCTACGCACAGTTCTGGATATTATTTACGCGTCGTGTGACAAAGATTGATGGTGATGTAATACGTTTCAAAAACTAGTGAAGTCATGCATGCGGAAACAGGTGATGAAGTCAAGCGGGTGAAAATCAGTCACGAACCGATTGATTTATTCAAGATACTCAAGTTCCAGAATCTGGTCAGCAGTGGCGGCGAGGCTAAACAGGCGATTGCCGACGGGCTGGTCCAGGTGAACGGCGAGGTCGAAACCCAGAAGCGGAAAAAAATCTATTCCGGCGATGTGATCAATTTTGCTGGTATGGAGCTTGAGATATACAACCCGAATCAGCATGAATGACCGGGAACGTAATCTGGGTGAGCAACCGTTGGCCGGCATCATGTCCGAACACGGGCTGAAGCCCCATGATCTTGTCGCGGCCTCGCAAGAGCATATCACCCATAAGATGGTATCTCGCGCGGTCAAAGGCCGCTGGCTGACCCCGAACACCAAAGGAAAAATCCTGCGCGCCCTCAACAACGCCGTCGGCCAGGGAACGTTCACACTCCCCGACCTCTTTAATTATTCGGAGTAGGGAGGCCGCCGCCCGGACGATCCGGAAAAGGTTGGGAATGCCCTTTTTTGAGTTGAGGAAAAATGAACGGACAAAACGGACATAACGGGAGGGTCGATCTGGATACCTTTTTTAAGCGACTTTTCGATGTTTTGGATGCCAAAAAACGCGAAAAACTGCCGGAATACCTCAAAATATTCCCGTATGTGAATGGCGGACTCTTCAAAGACCATTTTGCACTGCCGAAGTTTTCCGCACGGGCGCGTCGGATGATTATCGAGTGCAGAAGGATATGATAAATGGTTTGACTACAGAGGGTGTATACGATATTAAATTACAAGTTAAAAAGTGTATAAAATGTGTGTGGTACCTGATTCCTTCGGGTTCCCGGTCACACCATTATGACCGGGGTTCCTGAACCCGAACCCTGGCGCCACCAATTAACATCGTCGCATATTTCGAGTGCGGAGCAAGGTAAAGCGCTTGACCTTGAGCGGGGAGGCGGGTATATTCTTCCATTAAACAGAACATTATCGTGTGGAGCGTGTGATGAGCGGTAAATGGCGTGTGATGATGAGTGCAGTGGTTGCCGGATGGCTTCTGTGCTATCCGGTGGTGGCCGAAGAGGTGATCCTTCAGTATTTCGGGACAAGCTGGAATGAGATTGCGCGGCGGATTCCCGAACTGGCGGAGGCCGGGTATACGGCCCTGTGGCTGCCGCCTCCCTTCAAGGCCGGGGCGGGTATCTGGTCGGTGGGGTTCGATACCTATGACCGATTTGACCTGGGCAGTAAAAACCAGATGGGGACGGTGCAGACCAAATACGGCACCGAGGTGGAGCTGATCCATCTCATGCGCGTGGCCCACCGGTTTGGGTTCCGGGTTTACTTCGACAACATCATGGCGCACAATGGCGGGCCGATGTCGGAAGGCGCGCCGGGAACCCGGCAGGCCAACGGCTTTGTGCCCGAGGATTTCCATTTGATCCGCACCTCCGATACCACCTACAGGAATCCCGACTGGCCGACGTGGGACGATGAATGGCAGGTGCTCAATCGCAACCCGTTTGGACAGGATATCGCGCAGGAGAATCCCAACGACAGCTTTGGCTGGAGCGAAGGCGATGATTATGCCAAGTACAGCGGGGTGCGCCATCCCGACCATCCGGAATATTATCCCGATACGGATTTACCCTTGACCTATAATAACGGGATCATTGATTTCACCCTTTATAACTACGCGAACAAGGAACCTTTCGAGGATATCGGATATACGAATTCCTCCAGTGTATTTGTCACGAACGCGGTTTGGAACAACCGTTTCGACTGGGAGGACCTTAACACAAATGGCCAGCACGATGTGGGTGAGCCGTGTGAACCGTTTGCCGACACCGGCATCGACCCGAGCTGTACCAATCATCTTACCACCAACTGGGGCTATGGCGACGGGATCTACAACATGGGAAATCCATACGCGGAGGATGTTAATTCCATGCTCTACCGCGCCGTGCGTTGGTTTGTCGATCGCGTCAAGCCCGATGGCTTTCGACTGGACGCCGTCAAGCATGTCCCCGCCTATTTCTTCGGCAAGATGGATGATCCGAAAAATGATTCCGACTGGGGATACGGCGGCCAGATTCAGGTGCAGTTCAACATGTCCCGCGGCTATAGCGACTGGAACAACCACCGCGACACGGTCTTCAATAATGTGCAGGCCCGCGACGATGCCCTGTTATATGGCGAGCATCTTGGCGATCCCCCATGGAAGATGTATTACGTCGACGCGGGCATGCGGATCGCCAATGACGATTACCTGAATGCAGTGAAGGGCAATATAGGCAATGACCTGGGCGGGATGGATAACCCCGGCTACGGCATTATCAGTCCGGGGCAGTCCATGCTCTATGTGATGAGCCACGACAATAATTACCTGTGGGGCGGCGACCGCAAGCAGGCGCATGCCCAGATGCTCCCCCGCGAGGGCATCCCCATTGTCTACACCGATGGCTACAATCAGTCCGGTGGCCCCGATTGGTTCCCCAAGCCGGCGGAAGTGCCCTTCCTGGGGCAGTTCGATAGCGACTGGATGCTCAACCTGCTGGATATCAACCGGCACTTCGGATGGGGGTACCAAGGCAGTCGCTGGAGCGCCTGGGACTACAGCTCGTTCACGCGCTATGATGAGGATATCGGCAATACCGGCAGCGGGGTGTACATGGTGTTTGCCATGTCCAAGAACTATATTTCCGGCTGGCCACTGATGGCCGGCGCGGCCGTCTTTCCCGAGGGGGCCCGCCTGTTTAATTATTCGATATACAATCCGGGCTTGCAGGTGAAGGTCCAGAGCGGCGGCCTGGTGACCATGGACGGCAACGATATCTATTTTGCCGGCGACGAGTATTACGCATTCTCGTGGCGGATTCCCGAAATGCCGGTGGTCTGGGGTGACCACCTGACCAACGCGGTGCGTCCCATCATGATCTACCAGAACGGCCGGTTGGCGGACAGGCTGACGGTAGTCCGCACGGACGGGCGCGATGGAGACCCGTCCTTCAATCCCTACGCACTGCCGGACGCGGATGCGGCCGACTACAGTTACAGCATCGACGTGCCGCGCGTCACCAGCGCCACCAATATCTCGATTTATGCGCGCGCGGATGGCTCCGCGGAAAACATGATGCTCAAGCTCGATGGCGGCATTGACCTCAATTCCCAGATGTCGTTTACAAGCCAGGAAGCCGGGACGCGCGACCATCCACCCGCGCTGTCAAAGGACAAGTACCTCGGCTATGAACAGATGCAGTATGTGCGTCGGGTCGCCGAAAAGTTCGCCGCAGAGGATATCACGCGAAACATTATCGGTTCGATGGGGGCCGAGACCTACCTGTGCACCATCGGAACGCCCGGCCTTACCGTTGTTCCCGGCAGCGGCGTGAACAGTTCCGCGGGCACTGCCTCCTGGGTCTTTCACGAGCCCACCAACATGCAGTACAACGCCACCAACGAGCAGTTCTATCCCCTGCCGGAAAACGCCGCGGGACAGGCGGTCGAGGTGTGGACCAAGGTGGGCTATCAGTACCTGACCGACCGCGCCTTTATTTACTACACGACGAACGGGTCGAACCCCGAGGGCAGTGGCGGGGTCGGTAAAGATGATACGCATGTGGTGGAGATGAGCTGGCGCGCCAATGGCACTGATGACGGCACCGGGGTGCCCGATTGGTGGGCCGGTGTGCTTCCCGCGTTACCCGGGGGCACCGAGTTGCGCTATAAAGTGGGCGTGCTCGACAGCGACGCTCCCAGCCGCTTCCCGTGGAGCGACGAAGACATCAGTGTGATTCCCTACATGGAAACCCTTTTTGAAATTACGAACTTCAACGCCGCTACCGTGCTGTATTATCCGCATAATGACTGGGGCGAAAAAGCGCAGGGCCTCGACGAGGGATTCCATATCCTCCGGCAAAAGGCCTTCCTGGGCCGGGCGGAGGGCGATACGTCCATCTACCGTGAAAACACACAGACCTTCTATTATGATGCCGCCACGCCCGCCGCGTCGTTTGTGTTCCCCGCAGAGAACGGGCTCACGTTGGAGGACTCCAGCTATACCGTGGTGGTCCGTTCGGACATGACCGCCGAAGAGGTCTGGTACAAGATTGAGGATATGGATCCCGCCAATGACGACGCCGTCACGGGCCTCGATAATGGAAACAATGCCTGGGTCCGCGCGGGCGCGGGCGGCGGGGCCGCCGCCTTGCTGCCCGGACTCGCGCCAGAGCGGGAATGGACCTTTGATTATGTCAACATCCCGACCAACGGCAGCGCCACCCTCCATGTTATTCTGCGAGAGATTTCCTCTTCGACCAACCTGTCCTTGAGCGCGCAGGACGGCCATTTCACGGCGCTGATGCGTACGGTGGTCACGGGCGGCTCCGGCGTGAACCTGTTGATCACTGAACCGACCGGCGACGGGCATACCCTGGGGGTCGGGTCCAACCTGACCGCGCGCTTTTCAACGACCCTGGCTGACGGGCTCAATGACAGCAATCTGTTGGCGTGTTTTACCCTGCGCATCAATGGCAGCGAGACGACCCCCGGCGGCGCATCCATCATGCGTGATGTGACCGCCACGGAACATCAAATCAGCTATATCCTGCCGAATTTCTATAACGGCAACCCGGCCCAACTGCATACCCTGGCCATTCACTACGAGCGCCCGTCCTATCCCACCCTCGAAGCGCAACGTCAGGCCTACAGCACTGTTAATGAGGACAGTAACAATGACGGCATTCCCGACGCATGGGAACTGAGCTGGGAGCTGACTGTCGGTGCGCTTTCGGCCACCGGCGATTACGACGGCGACGGGGTCAATGACTTCCTTGAGTACCAGGCCAACACCGACCCCACCGACTCGAACATCTTTTTTCACATCGATTCTGTTGCCGTAACTACCAACGGCGACGTGCGCTTGATGTTCCCCGCCAGCCTCAACCGGAACTACTACATCTATCAGACGCCGTCGCTGCTGAGCCCGGAGGCCTGGGTACAGGAGAACAGCGAGGCCATTGCCGGCAGCGGACAAATTCGGGAATATAACATTGCGCCCACCAATGACCCCGGCGCCTACTTCCGTGTGCGGGTCACCTTCCCGGAAGAATGACCCGGCGCTGGGATTATTCAATTCCAATTGCCGTTATTGTACAACCCCATTCGGGGTTGGCATGGAGGAGGGTACGGTTCCGCGGGTTGCACCCGCGGCTATTCACGTTATGCCCTCCGGGCATCAGATTGCCGCACCTGTTTGCGCCTTATGGACTACATGGCATAGCACCGATAGGCTCGCAAGTGGAAAGCCGTGGAGGATTTGCAAAAGTCCGCAAAGAAGATTGCCATTCGGGTGGGATGGGTGCGATGATGTACGCGATATGAGCATTGGATGATAAAGAGTGGAGTGTATTATGGCGGCGGATATTACGTTGGGAATCAGTACCTGTCTGTTGGGCGAAGCCGTTCGTTATGATGGACAGCACAAGCTGGACCACTGGCTGAAGGATACCCTTGGACAGTTTGTCACCTACGTGCCGGTATGTCCGGAAGTGGAATCGGGATTTCCCATTCCGCGGGAGGCGTTTCGTTTGGTGGGTGACGTGGACGCTCCCCGCCTGGAAACACAGAAGACCGGCATTGATTGCACGGAGATCATGCGCAAGTGGGCCCGGCGTCGCCTGGAGGAATTGGCCGCGGAAAACCTCGACGGGTTCATTTTTAAAAGCCGTTCCCCCAGCAGCGGTATGGAGCGGGTCAAGGTGTACCCTGGTCCTGGTAAGGCCGCGGTCAAAAAGGGGCGCGGTCTGTTTGCCGGTATGTTTATGGACTGCTTCCCTCTGCTGCCTGTCGAGGAGGACGGACGGCTGCATGATCCCGCGCTTCGTGAAAATTTCATTGAGCGGATTTTTGTGATGAAGCGATGGCGCCAGATGTTCAAGGAGGCCTCCACGCGTCACGGACTGGTTGATTTTCATGCCCGGCACAAGATGCAGGTGATGGCCCACAGCATCGCGCACTACCGGCAACTGGGCACCCTGGTGGCCAACCTCAAAGGTCGTTCCCTCGCCGAAGTGCAGGGTGAATACCTTGCGATACTGATGGACGGATTGAAGCGCGCCGCCACCATAAAAAAGAACGTCAATGTGCTCGATCACATGGCCGGCTATTTCAAAAAAGACCTCACACACGATGAAAAACAGGAGTTGCGCGAGATCATTGACGAGTACCATAACCAGTACGTGCCCCTCATCGTGCCCGTGACTCTGCTGAACCACTATGTCCGCAAGTACGAAGTCGCCTACCTCAAACAGCAACACTACCTCAACCCGCACCCCCTGGAACTCAAACTCCGCAACCACGCCTGACACTGAATCGGAAGCGCATTTTGGCTCTAAACCTGTCAGGTCCTGGTTTTTTCCTTTGCGCGCGCGGCTCGGCGTGCGCGGCAGCCTGAAGGCTGTACAACGAACCTCTTCGACCGTGTGAGATGGCAAGAATTTTGCGTCTATAAGCCAAAAAATGGACAAAAATTGGCTTTTCAGCGCCTTTCAGGGGCGTTTATGTCTATTTCAGGCTGTTTGGTACGTTTTTTTTATCTGTGTTCATCCGCGTTCATCCGTGGCAAAAAAAATGGGTTATTGAGTATTGAGTTATGTTGCGTAGAATATTATGTTGCGTTCCTGATAAACCTTGGAAAAACTGGCTGTTTATTGAGCAAATCAATAGGTTTGTAGCAATTTACGCAACATAACATACTGCTCATGCGAGATGCAGTTTCCTTGGTTATAATGATATCATTATAACCAAAAGGAGGTGCATCATGATCCCATCGTCGAACTTACAGGTTATCGGCGGATTGATTCTTCCTGAGAATTTGCCTGATTTAGCAGAGCAATATTACAATTATGCGCTTACTACTCGGGGAGTAAGTGAGGAAACAGCAAAGGCAGAGAGACCTTACCTGAAACGGTTCTTCGACTATTTCGGGCCGCCGGATTCATCAGCAGAATTTTTCGAAAAGGTTTGTCCCGAAACTGTGACAGATTGCCTTGTTAAGTATGCCGCTGTCTGGAATGCCGGTTCTCGGTGCGGGATGCAAAAGACCGTGCGTCTTTTCCTTCGATTTGCCTATCTGGTCGGGTATTTGCAAACTGATTTATCCGCATTGTCGCCTTCAGTGCGTTCACCCCGAATGGGTAAAATTACTCGTGCCATCTCCTCAGAGGACATTGATCGATTAGTTTCGAGTATAGGGACAGGCAAACCGGGCGATTATCGTGATGTTGCGATCATTTGCCTACTCAGCACTTATGGGGTACGCAGCGTTCAGATACGTCGGTTGCGTTTGGAAGATGTGGACTGGGTACACAGCCGGATTCATTTTTGCGCAGTGAAAGGAGGACGTCCAATTAAGCAGCATCTTACAGCCAAAGCAGGAAACCGTCTGATCGACTATATCACCAAAGGTCGTCCGGCTTATCTTGCAAGGAAATCTTTTTAACACTTCAGAAACCATTTCGGGCACTTCCGCGCTCCAACCACATATCGAACATGATAAGCCGAAGAATGAAGCAGGCAGGGATAGAACTGTCGCCAGGTGTTCTATACGGTTCAAATGCTTTTCGGCATGCTTTTGCATCGCGGCTGTATGGACAGGTTCCTTTGGTGCAGATCGTTGATATGCTTGGTCACCGCGACCCATCAACGACCTTAATCTACGGCAAAATGGACCTTTCGGCTTTGAGAAAAACAGCACTTCCCTGGCCTGGAGGTGAAGCATGAAAGATCATCTGCATTTAGAAAGTTCATTGGCAGATCGAATGATAGACTTTATAGCGTTCAAACGAATGCATGGCTATGACTATACCAGCCAAATAGCATTCCTGAAACGGCTGGATAAATTCCTGATAGAAAATGAATGCACAGATAGTATCCTGCACATCGAAGATTTGCAGCGCTATTGTGCCGAAGCTGCGGAACTCAAACCTGGGAGCCAAAGCAATATATATTCCGCTTTACGGCAGTTCAGCCTTTATCTGCGTATCTTTGAGCCTCAAAGCGCCGTATTGCCCAAACATCAGCAGCCTCGTAAAGCTCCAGCAATACGTTTTCATCCTCTGAGTACGGAGCAAATCAGCCGTCTGATGTCAGCCACTGAAATTCTTGCTGCCAAAAACGGAATATGGTCACATTGCATCTGTTTCTTAATTGGACTGCTCTACAGCACAGGCCTGCGGATCGGCGAGGCGATAGCCTTGAACCTTCAGGATGTGGATATAAAAAATGCAACGATTTTCGTACGGCAAGGCAAAAACCGCAAAGAGCGAATTGTTCCGATAAGCCCGTCCACACTTAAAGCTATGAAGGAATGGCTCAACCGGCGCAAAGCTTACGCCGGGAACGAAACAGCTTTGTTAATTGCCAGTTGGAACAAACGGCTCAGCTATGCACAGGCGATATCCGCTTTTGGTCATCTTCGCCGTCATTGCAATTTGGATAGTGACCCGCCACCAAGGCTTCATGACCTTCGGCACAACTACGCATGTAGACGCATTGCTCTATGGCGCGAAGCGCATGAAGACGTCAATACGCTGCTGCCTCTTCTGGTAAATGCCATGGGACACATCAACGTCTGCGCAACTCAAGTCTACCTACATGTCGATGCCGGATCTCTCCAGCAGGCTTCTTCTAAATTCAACACCTACGTCAACCCCCATCAGGAGCATTCAAAATGAACATTACATTCAGTTATCTTGTAAGCACTTTCTTCACGTCATATCTTATAACCGAGCAGGGACTTTCTCAAAACACTGTCGCAAGTTACAGTGATTGTATGAAGTTGCTTATTGATTATATATGCAAATGTTTCAGCATCGAAACGGAGGCTATTGATATAAAAAAAATCAATTATGAGCTGGTTCTAGACTTCCTTGACTCGCTCGAAAAGGGACGACATAATAGTCAGGAAACCAGAAATCAACGGTTGGCAGCCATAAAGTCATTTTCCCATTTTCTGTCCCGAAAAATCCCCGATCTGATGCATCAGAACGAACGTATTCAGGCCATTAAATTCAAGAAAACAGCTCACCGCTCACCGCCAAGTCTTACTGTAGAAGAAATCACAGCGATCATCGCGGCCCCGGATCCCGAAACTTTTCTTGGAGCCCGGGACAAAGCACTCATCCAACTATTGCACAATACAGGTGCACGCGTTCAGGAAATAGCTGACCTGAACGTTTCGGACATAAATATTGAAAGCGCCTTAATAACATTGACCGGAAAGGGGAAGAAAACACGTGTTCTTCCTCTCTGGAAGGAAACCATTGAACATATCTTGTACGCCCTTAAGGCCCAAAAACAGAAAGGGATCGAATCTGATCATCTTTTTCTCAATAACAAGGGCCTTCCAATAACCAGATTCGGAATTGGCAGATTGCTGACCAAGCATGTTGAAGTCGCCGCAAAACAATGCCCATCTCTCATTGGGCGAAAAATATCTCCTCATGTTTTCCGTCATACCACAGCACTTCATCTGATTGAATCGGGAAATGATGTTGCTCTCGTCAGGGATTGGCTTGGACATGCAGATATAAAAACGACCATCCAATACATCGAAGTTAGCGTGGAGCGAAAACGTGAGGCGCTCGAAAAACTACCACCACCAGACGGCAACAGTCCTCCCGAAAAACCAAAATGGAAGCAACCTGATCTTATGGATTTTTTGACTGAGTTATCACGAAAGGGTTATTATGTTGCGTAAAATCTAAATTCCTTAATGATCTACTGCACAAACAATAGGTTTTTTCGAATAAATATAAGGATCGCAACATAATATTCTACGCAACATAATTTGAGAAGTTACACTTTTCGCCATTTTAGCTTCTGTGACACTTTTTTCATTCGTACTACTATCTCCCATAATTTCGTTTTTTTGCGCAAAAGATCATGCTGCTGCCTTTGTTGTCTGTTGTGGTTCAAGCACTTCTAAAGTTTTAAAAACAGTGCATAATTGCATGCCTTTTTCGGTCAAAATATAGCGATTAGTCTTGGATACTTTGCGTACCAGGCCATGAGCTCTGAGCAAACGAATCATTCG
>RZZM01000448.1 GCA_009929845.1 Spartobacteria bacterium | reverse complement strand
GCAGACAATAGGGGAGTTGATCTGCCAGCGGTTCTCAAAGAAATTGGCGGCCCGGATGCGCACGTTGTCCGGGGTGTGCCGGTCCGGCAGCCGGGGGATATCGGTGGTCATCCAGGTCACTTCATGGCCCAGTTTTTTCCAGCAGGCCTTCAGGGCCTCCGCGGCGTACTCGATCCCCCCCATATGCGGGGGTTGGTAGTTACTGACAAGCAGGATGCGCATATCAGTGCCGCGCCGCCTTTTCGACCACCTCGTGCATCAGGCCGATGACCTTTTGGCCTTCCGCAGGGTTCATGCCCTGCAGGCTGTCCTCGCCGTGCATGGCGCGATGGAAACGGGTGACAATTTCCACGTTGCCGTAGAGATGCGTTCCCCGGATGTAGCGGAACCCGCCGGTCAGCACGCCCAGCCAGTGCTGGTAGCTGCCCTTGACGGAGGTCATCATGATATCTTTGGCGGAATGGGCGCCGTCGTTGGGCAGCGTCACCAGGATGTCGCGCCAGACATCAATGTCCACCGTCGCCTTTTCCGCCACGATGGTCACGTGCCATTCGGTGATGCTGGATTCAAAATTGATGTGCAGGTACACCGGGACGTCGGCGTGCGAGGCATACTCGGCGCTGACCATGCGTGGGGTGTTGCGACCGGGGGCCTTGCTTTCCCAGACACTCGCGTCGAGCAGGGTGATATCGCCGCCGGCCAGCCACCGGAAGAGGTAATAGAAGTGGGGGGCTTCATCATAAAACAGGCCCAACGGCAATTGATCGCACCAGTCCGGGATGTTGCGCTCATGGTTGCAGAGCTGCACGCCATAGATCGCCTTCACCTCGCCCAGTTCGCCACTGGCCAGCATGTGGCGGACCCGCTGCGAGGCGCGCGCATACTGGAAATTATGCACCACGGCCAGGGTCAGGTTCTTTTCGCGGGCCAGCGCCTCCAGTTTTTTCGCGTCCTCCTGCTCGACCGTCATCGGCTTTTCGGTCAGCACATGCTTGCCCGCGTTCAGGGCCTGCGTGGCAATCTCCGCATGTACATGCGGGATGGTCCCGATCATCACCGCCTCCGCCTCCGCCTGCCAGCCGGAGGTAAAATTGATCACCGTATCCGCGTGCGCGAGCTGGTGCTTTTCCTGTGTGGCCTTCGCCCGTCCGGCGTTGTTGGAGATCGCGCCGATCACCTCATACAATCCCGAGTGCTTGAGCGAGGGGATATGGCGCGTGTTGGCCACCCAGCCGCCACCGATACTGATTATTTTTGTTGCTCTGCTGTTTCCTGCTGTCATACTGCCTGTCACCTGCGTTTGACGGGTTATGTAAAAATACGTTGATTCAATACGCGGGGAAATCTAATGTATTGAGGAGAGCAAGGCAACGCCCTTTCCATAGGAAAATGGATGGACCCGGTCACCTTGGGAAATACGCAATTAATTTAACGAAGACGGGAAAACAGGATGAGCAATAAAAAGGAACCGGTCGATTCAAAGACGTTGGCGCCATCTGACGAGGCGCGGAGTCGGGGCATATGGATAAACAGGTATGGGCTCGGTCTACTCGCGATTACGCTGGCGGGCGCGTGGCTGCGGCTGGTGGATTTGGGCCTCTCCGCCCTGCGCGCGGATACCATTCTCTTCTGGAATATCTGTGGACGGGAAAGCGGCGCCGGGGCCATCTGGCGCAAATGGATGGATTTTGGCCCTGGCGGACAGTTCCCGTTTCCCATGGCGGTGACAGAATTTTTTCTCCATACCTTCGGTATTCCGTTGACCCATTTTACCGTGCGCTTTCCTTCCGCGGTCTGGGGTATCCTGACCATCCCCGTCTGCTATGCCATGGGCAAGGCCCTCGGAAACAAGCGCGTTGGACTCCTCGCCGCCGCCCTGCTGGCGTTTAACCCGTATCTCATCCAGGTCTCACGCGAGGCCTATTTTTATCCGCCCATGGTCTTCGGGGCCTTCCTCTGTTTCTGGGGCCTTATCCTGGCCTACGACCCCGCGCTCGACCGTACGCGGATACCCTGGAAGATGATCCTTGTCAACGCGCTGGGCCTCTTCTTCCTGACCTACAGCCAGCCGACCGGATGGCCGTTGGGCGGCGTGTGCGTGTTGGCGGTCATGGCGCGCGAGGCGTGGTTGCTCTACAAAACGCGCGCCTGGCGTCCCGGCCTCTTCCTCCTGGTGGTCGCATATCTGTTGGTCGGCCTGCCCCTCTTAATCGAGCCATGGGCCCTGCCGCAGATGCGCAGTGTGGCTTCCGATGCCGCGCGCGAAACCGCCCTCAAGGCCCTGGCGGTCCAGGAAACGGGCGTGCTGGACATGATCTGGATGGTGTGCACCTCCTTTTCCTGGGGCGGCACCTGGTTGCGCGCCACTTTTTCGATCGGCGCCCTCATCCTCGGCGTGGCCTGCGCCATTAAAATGCGCAAAACGGACAAGCGCTATCTCATGCTGCCGGTAATGATCCTCGCGCTCTTCCTGCTTTATCAGATCAGCCGGGCCATGGCCGGGGCCATGTACGAACCCCGTTACATGCTCTCCAGTATACCGGCCTATCTGTTCCTGCTGGCGCTGGGCGTAACGTATGCGGGTGATTTTGAATTCAAGCGCGCCCCGGCCTCCCCGAAGCTCCGCAAAACGTTGAAGGTCGGGCTGCCGCTGATCGCCGTCGCGCTGCTGGCGCATCCGGCCCTGGTCAGCACGCAACTGACCGGCAAGCCGACGCCCTACAAGGACATCGTGGCCTGGGTGGACGCCAACCTGCCCAACGGCGCCCCGGTGCTGGTCGACCGATGGTTGGAACCCTGGAACGAACTTGCGGTGTATCCCTCCACCAATGCCTTTTTCACCTTCACGGTTCCCAACGAACCGCTGGAAGCCTACCTGCAGAACAACTGGCGGCAGTCTGCGCGCCAGTTCCTGGAACGGTTCCCGGACGCCGCCTACATCGAAATGGTCAAGGAATACCAGGAGGTGGAAACCGTCGGCCCCTGGACCTGGCCCGCGCAATACTTCAGCCGCTATGTGGCCATCACCAACGAAGCCGGTCTCAAATTGCGCGAACTCGGCGTGGCCAACCGTGGCGATTTCTACGCGGCCAATTCCAACCGTGTGGTCGTCGAGATTTTCTACAACACCACCGAAGACCTCCTGAAAAAGGCCCGCGCCGACCAGAAACCCTACCTCCTGCTCTTCGGCCCCGGCTGGTCGTTCATGAAACCCTGGCAGCAGACCGGACAGTTCACCGAATACCGTGTCATGGAAGCCAACGCCCCGTTCGAACTCTACAACCTGCTCGACTATCCCTACCAGGCCATGCTCGTCCTCCAGGCCGTCGCGATCAACGGCACAAAACGCGTCCAGACGCAGGACGGCATGACCTATGATTTCCCCAGCGGACAGTTGGTCGTCAAGGAACTCGGACCCTTTGTCCTCCAACCCGGCAAAAACCTTATCCGGCTCCACGACAACCTTTGGCCCGCCGCCCAGTCGCCCCTTTTGGTTTCCAATGCCGCTATTAAACCGGTGAGGGAGTAGGGGGGAGGGCGGAGGTCCCGTCGGAGGT
>RZZM01000083.1 GCA_009929845.1 Spartobacteria bacterium | reverse complement strand
TCACGCACGTAGTCCTCCAGCATGCGGGTCGCGCTGAAGGCGGGAATGATGGTGGCCATGCTTTCTTTCATGATATCCACCCATTTTTCGGGCACCCCGTTGTCGCGTCCATAGTAGGCGGGAATGATTTCATTTTCGAGAATATCATAGAACGAGGCGGCGTCCTCGTAATCCTGCAACTCCTCGTTTTCGGAATTTTCGTCAATGCCAATCAGCCAGCCGTTCTTGCCATTGTAGGCCTCCGGCCACCAGCCGTCGGAAATACTGAAGTTCGGGGCGCCGTTCATGGCGGCTTTCATGCCGCTGGTCCCGCTGGCTTCGCGCGGACGGCGCGGGGTGTTCAACCAGATGTCCACCCCCTGCACAAGGTGGCGCGCGACACGCATTTCGTAGTCCTCAAGGAAGAGGATATTGCCCTTGAGGCTGGAGTAAAACGCCTTGTTCACGATATCTTTGACCAGTTCCTGGCCGGGGAGGTCGGCTGGATGGGCCTTGCCGGAGAAGATGATCTGGACAGGATGATCCGGATGGGTGATGATGCTTTCCAGGCGTTTGAGATCATGGAAGATCAGCCCCGCGCGCTTATACGTGGCAAAACGCCGGGCAAACCCGATGGTCAATATGTTGCGATCCAGCATTTTGCCGACTTCGCGGATTTCCTCGGGGCTTTTGCCGTGCCGGGCGAACTGGGCCATGAGGCGCTGCCGGACCAGCCGGATCATGCGGTCTTTCTGGGACTGGTGGGCCTCCCACAGGTCCGCGGACTTGATATTCTTTACATTCTGCCAGTAGTCCGTGTCGCTGAAATGCTCGGTCCAGTCGTCCCCCACGGACTCTTCCAGCAAAGAACGAATATCATGCCCCAGCCAGGTCGCCCGGTGCACACCGTTGGTGACGTACTTGACGGCATTCGCCTTGTCATCCTTCTTTTTGAAGAGGTGCTGCCACATTTGCGTGGCCACTTCGCCGTGGAGTTTGCTCACGCCGTTGGAATAGACGCTTGAACGGATGCCCACCGCCGTCAGGTTGTAGGGCTGGTTCTTTACTTTGCCGGGATAGGATTTTCCCAGGTCCAGGAGTTGTTTCACGTCCAGGCCCATGCTATCGGCGTATACCGTCAGGTAGCGCTCCACCAGGGCCGGATCAAAGGCCTCATTCCCCGCCGGAACCGGCGTATGTGTCGTGAAAATGGTGTTTTCACGAATGGCTTCAAGCGCCTGGGAAAACTTCATGCCGTCGCGAATATTTTCACGCAACCGCTCGACCACCTGGAAGGCGCTGTGGCCCTCGTTCATGTGCCAGACCGCCGGTTCGATATTGAGCGCGCGCAGCGCGCGGACTCCGCCAATACCGAGTACCATCTCCTGGCAGAGGCGCATTTCGCGTCCGCGGACATACAACTGCGAGGTAATGGGCCGGTCCCCCGGTTCGTTATCGAGGATATCGGTATCCAACAGGTAGAGGAACACACGCCCGACAGTGAGACGCCACACCCGCACATAAACCTGCCGGTCCGGGAACTCAACCGAAATGATCAAATCGCGACCCGTGGTGTCGTGCAGGGGACGCAGGGGAAGGCGGAAAAAGTCCGAATCATTGAAGATGTGATGCTGGCGACCATCGGGATCAATGGCCTGGCGGAAGTATCCCTTCCGGTAAAGGACGCCGACACCGACGAACGGCAGGTCCATGTCACTGGCCGCCTTGGCGTGGTCGCCGGAAAGGACCCCCAGCCCGCCGCAATAGATACCGAGGCTTTCATGCAGGCCGAATTCCGTACTGAAGTAGCCGATTGGCCCCTTATCATAATCCGCATGGCGGGTCTTGAACCATGTATCCTCTTTTTCCATATAGCGGTCAAAATCACGGATCACGCTACGGTACTGCGACATAAAGGCCCCGCCGTCGTTGATCAGGCTGTCCCAGTGATGCGGCTCGATATTGATCAGCAACTGGACCGGGTTTCGGTAGCGCGCCCACAACTGCTTATCAATGGAGGCAAACAGCAACCGGGCGCGCGGGGTCCACGACCACCACAAATTATACGCCAGCTCACGAAGCCTGGACAGCTCTTCAGGGACCTGTATATCCGCAACTGCTCTTGGTTCAATAGTCATATCCGTCATCCTTTCAACCCATTTTCATGGTGAATACTTATTTTTAGTAAAAGGCTTTACCTACTTCAGTAAAGCACTTCAAGTCAATATTTTTCTTTTGGTAAACTACGGGAAACAGCAGGTATCTACTGTAAGGAACTGGCGGCGGAATCCACATCCGCATTACGATGGGCCAGCAAAATCCGCCGCATCTGCGGGGCATCTTCGGCCAGGTAGAAATCATGCAGGGCGACAGCCCGTTTGAGATAGTTTTTGGTAAAAGCGGGGATATTTTCAATATTGAAGCCGGCCTGCTGAACGCGTCCCGGCCCGGCATTGTAACAGGCCAGCAGGAGCGACCGCTCGTCCGCCTGCCATTCGTCGCGGTGCGCGTAGAGAAAGCCCTGTAACTCGGCCAGGTAGGCCTTGCCCACCCGGCGATTTAAATCCGCGTTGAAGGCCCGCGCAAAGGGAACCGTGCGACCAAACAGCCGCTCAGTCATCTCGTACCAGGTGGTCTCCTTAATCTGCATCAGCCCGCGTTCCCCCGCGTTGCCGACGGCCCACGCATCGCCGCCCGACTCGATCTGGATGATGGCGTCCACCAGTGATTCGGAGGCCTCCGCGATATCCACGCCAGGGTTCGCCGCGATGCCCCGAAGGCTCAGCAGGGGCAACCCCTCCACCCATGCCGCATCTGTATCCCGGTTCAGGTACTCGCGCTCGAAACTCTTGAGTTTCCACTGGGCAAAAGAAAACGTCGCGCCCAGGAAGACGATCGTCGCCCATGCCGCTATCTCTTTTCCGTTCGCTTTTCTCATCACTGTCATTACCTGTTCAATTCAAAGGCGGCAAACAGTACCTCACTTTTTCCCAATGTAAAGACTTTCACACCTCTTTTTTGTCCAGCATTTATTAACCTTACCCCGCCACGACATTTTCGTTTAGTCCAATAAATATTTATTGGACGCCATCGAATCACACGAGTGGCACGAATGAGGCCGTTGATTTGCCGAAACAATTTGATTGTTTCTCTTTCTTAAAATGCTGTAAAACGGGGCCATGCATGGCGAACGAAAACAAGCGGAAAGACATTGTCTGAAAACAGACTCGACCCCGGTTTTTGATATGGACACCAGGAGCGACGGGTCGGTCGGCACAGAAGTGGATGCCCTGACAACGCCCCAACTCCTATGCTCAGGAAACAGAAAATATATTTTGGGGGAGATCATTGCTGAAGGGGGCATGGGTACCGTTTATGCGGCAAACGATTTGAATTGTCAGCGCGTAGTGGCCATGAAAGTGCTCAATCTCGGCGAGCAGGTTTCCGGGCAGGATTTGCTGCGTTTCGTGGAAGAGGCCCGGATTACCGCCCAACTTGAGCATCCCAACATCGTGCCGGTCTACGAGGCTGGTCTGGATGACAGAAACCGCGCTTATTACACCATGAAATATGTGAAGGGCATCACGCTGAGCGCCATTCTTTCCGGGTTGCGGAAAAAGGACCAGGACACCATTCGCGACTATCCGTTGAACCGCCTGCTCAATATCTTTCAGAAGGTATGCGATGCTGTGGCGTTTGCGCATTCGCGCGGCATGATTCATCGGGATCTGAAGCCGGATAATATCATGGTGGCCGACTACGGGGAAGTGTTGGTGATGGATTGGGGGCTGGCGCGCCTTGCGATCGAGGACGACAACGCGCCACGGGGAGGAGCATTGTCCCCCGGCGCCCCTCACCAACCGGACATCAAGACGTTGCGCGCCAGTGCGGACGAGACATCCATCAAGACGCAAAGCGGACGGGTCATGGGCACCCCCGGTTATCTCGCTCCAGAGCAGGCGTATCTTATTGACGCGCCTATCGGGTATGCCGCGGACATCTACGCGCTCGGGGCCATCCTGTATGCCCTCTTGACCCTGCGTCCACCGCTGGTTATCGATCATCCGGATGATGTTCTCTCGTTTATTATTGCCCTCAAAGCAAATACCATCACGCCACCGATCTCATACAACGATAACCTCCGCTCATCTCACCCCGACAGCCAACCCGCAGAGATTGCCTTTCCGCATTGCCCCGGCGGACATATCCCCTCCTTCCTCTCGGAAGTCTGCATGAAATGCCTGGCCACGCAGCCAAAGGACCGTTATGCCTCGGTAACGGATGTACAGCAAACCATCGAAGAATTTCAACAGGGGTTGACCTGGAACCTTCTCATCAACAGCCAGTTTACCGAGGAAAGGGAATTGGCGCGCTGGCAGGTTATGGGGTGCGATTACACTCTCGACGAAGATGGATTGCATCTGCATCCGGCCATGCCTCAGCTCCTCTTGTACAAGGGGGATCTCGGCGGTGACATACGCATGGATTTCGAATGCCGACTGACCAGTATCTACCTCAATCACATCGGCTGCTTCTTCAGTGCCGTCGCCGGCGACAACTACAAGGACATCGCCCCCAGCGGCTATGAATTTGTGTATGGCGGGTACGACAACTCGATGAATGTGCTGACACGCTCACACCAGCAGGTGTGGAAACAGGTACAATCGCCCCTCAAACGCAATACGACCTACCGTGTCTGCGTGAAACGGACTGGCGCAACCATCAGTATGCACATCAATGATCGCGAGATATGCGCCTATGTGGACATGGACCCGTTGATAGGCGGCGATCGCACCGCGCTGGGCCTCTCTTGCTGGGGTTCTGAATTCTGCATCAGGAACATACAAATTTATACAAGGGGTTCGCCAGGAAAAGTGGATTTGCTTGACTTTGCGGAACGACAGCTTCATGCCGGAAAATATACCTTCGCCAAAGAAATCTTTATGGAGGTAATGGACCTGTTTCCGGCCCCTGAGCGCGCGAATCGAGCCCGCAAGGGACATGACAAGGCCTGTGCCCGGCTGGAGATAATGGCCACATTGCCGATCTGGAAACAACGCCTGGACGCCCTCTGGCCGGACAAAGCCTATAAAATCCGCGTTGATCAAAATGGCGTAGTGCTGGATATATGCCATCTGGGCATTGATGATCTGTCCCCGCTACGGGACATGCCCGTAACCGGCCTGTACTGCGCGCACAACCCCATCACTTCGCTGGAACCTCTGCGTGGCATGCCCATCGAAGCATTGAACTGCGCGGATACATGGGTCACGGACCTCTCACCGCTGACCGGTGCGCCATTGACCTTGCTCGACACGGAATTGTGCGGAATCAACAGCCTGGCGCCGCTCCGGGGGGCCCCGCTCAATATGCTTAATTGCGGAGGTTGCGGAGCGATTACCGACCTTTCGCCCTTGCGGGACATGCCGTTGACATTCCTCAGTTGCTGGGGCAACAGTATCGCGTCTCTTGAGCCCCTGCGCGGGCTTTTACTGACCGGCTTATACTGCGGCAGCAACGCCATTGAGGACATCAGCCCGCTCCAGGGGATGCCCCTGACCATGCTGCACTGCAGCGGCAACCGCATTACGTCGCTAGCCGCGCTATCGGATGTCAACCTCTCCTGCCTGAACTGTTCGAGCAACCAAATCACGTCCCTGGCTCCCTTGCAGCATCTGCGCCTGAACATACTCAGTTGCCAAACCAACCGGATCACCTCACTGCTCCCCCTGAAACATATGGCCCTCGGTTCCTTGCAATGCGGCAACAATCCGCTCACGTCCCTGCATCCGTTTCATTCGAATACCCCGATTGAATTTCTGTTTGATGCGGACAGCATTCCCACGACCGAACTGGAATGGGTGCGGGCCAAGTGGGCGTTGGATTTCAGGTATCGAGTCCACGAACGAAATGTTCGCGTCCTGCTTGCCCTGCGAAAAATGGATATCCCCGCTTTAAAGAAGCTGGCCACCCCGTTTCGCGACAATCTGTACCTGTTCATTCCACGCTTCCTGGCCTGGGAACAGGCCTGCGAACTATGCCGGGAACTCGGCGGCCATCTCTTGTCCATTACCCATGAGGAGGAAAACAGTTTTGTGCAATCCCTGATGACGCGGGACAGTTGGTTCTGGCTGGGCCTCTATGTCACGGACCGACAGCCGCACTGGGCCACCGGAGAGACTTTTCTCTTTGATAATTTTGTGGACGAACGCCAGCGCAGAAAGGACGGACCCAAAATATACAATGGGGTCTGGACCAGCGAGGATGTCCCCGGCGCGCAAAACTGCTTTATGATCAAGTGGAGCGCATAACCGGGCCTTACTTTTCACCGCGTGCGGGGCATATGACCATTCCGACATCCCCGATGGCAACCAATAATGGACGCTTTCCGTTCACACGCCAGGTCTTGTGAAGGATCACTGTTTCGTTAACCGGAATGGTCACGGACTCCTCCTCTTTTGTTGCCTTTTCGCCGTCGAAGACACGGATAAGCAGCTTCGTATTAATCGAGCGGGCGCACCGGTTCTCCAGGCGAATTTCAACTTCGGCTTCGTCGCCGCGCCGCGCCACACATTCCATCTGTATGTCAATCGCGGCGTCGACGTTCACTGACACTTCTTTCTTCTCCCCCGAGAGCAGCACGAAGTCCGTTGAAGCCCATTGCCCGTTGTGGGTATAGCGCAACGTGTACGTCTGTTGCGGCGGAAGGGCCAACGGGCCGAAGCGCCCCTTGCTGTCAAGCGGTGCAGTGGCTATCAGGTCAGTTCCCTGATAGATTTCCACCTGCTGGTCCCCTTCGGTATGCACCCGGCCCGTGAGCTGCCCGGCAAGCGTGCCGGGTGCATCGAGAATAGCGGATAGAATGAGATAGAGGGCATTGTGCGGCAACCAGTATTCCCCGCTTGAGAAGATGACCATCCACTGAGGGAAGTCACATTGGTCGCCGACAAGACCGTTCGGGATGCCTCCATCATACGGCCCGCCTTTTCCGTGCATGACGGACCAGACCATCGGATTGTTCCAGCCGACCCTGCTGACCATGCAATACCGCAACGGGTTCTGGCCCAGTACCCACTGCATCTGGTTGTCCGCCAATGTTTCACACACCAGGTCGTCAAACAGCCGCCCCATCCGCATGGCTACTAATCCGTAGCCAAAATGATCGCAGTTCAGTCCATGCGCGCCCACCCACGGATGGTCCCAGGGCGAGAAGAAGGCCACACGGTAGCCGTCCCCCTCGCGTTCCATTCCCAGCGCCATCTGCCCGTAGGGCGTCAGTGACGCCATCGGCTTCATGTAACAGTCCAGAAATACCCGCAGCATGTAGTCGGCATGCAACCGGGTGGCGGAGGAGGGCTCGAATATCTCCGCCACATTCGCCAGCCCGAGCAGAATGGCCAGGTTGTACTCGATGAACTTGTATTGATAGGTGAACGCGCGATCATAGTCCGCGCAATAAAAATTGCCGCATACCGGAATCTCCTTGTTCGAAGCGTCCAGGTCCTGCAGTTTCAGCAGGTCCCTCACATGGGCCGGAACGGGCTTGAGCCACTTGCGATTGCCGGTCAGCTTGTAGAGTTCGGTCATGGCATAGATAAAGGCGCCCTGCTCGTACGATGTGCTGAAACGGCGATTGTTTTGTAAGATGTAGTTGGCGGCGCGGCGGATATGGGCCATGGTTTCTTGGGCGACCACCGGATAGTCATCCACAAGCAACGGATAGGCCCGGCATAACGCGCCCAGGTAAAACGCCGTAGTGTGCGGCGCGGCCTGTCGGTCCAGCACCCTGGGGATAGTGTCTTCCTCCGGCAGAAAAGCCCAGGTATCGACCAGCTCGCCGGGCGGCACATCATGGCCGAGCCCCGCCGCCCCCACCCCGCCGTTATCCAGTTGCACCTGAAAGGCGAAACGAAGCGCAAAGAGGAGTTCGTCCATAGCGTCATCCACCCGGTTTTGGTTCAGGTCTCCCACCTCGCCGGATTCCACCACCATGGACAAGCCGAGGATAATATGCACCAGGGACCACATCCGGTTCCCGATGTCAAAAAAGGTATCGTGGTACCCCCCGATTATCGGATCATTCGGGTGACATTTATCCCCGCACTGCATGCAGCGCAGAAAAGATAGCACCGCCGGCGTTACACGACGGGTTAACACCTTATCACCGATTTCAAACGGCGCGGATTGAAGGGTTTGGCCTCCCCATTCCACGGAAAGGCGGTACCTGCCCGGTGTCGTCACCTCGGAAAAATCGCCGATGAAATACGTCCCCCGCCACCGGTCAAAATCGATCGCGTCGAACGTTTCCGCGCACACCACACGCCCATCCTCCGCATTGATGACGGAAAACACAGGATCCGCAAATCGACGGGGGGAAACCATACGCAAGACCGCTCGTTTCTGGTCCCCCGGATGAAAGCCCACCTGCGAGAGCGCCAACTCGGCATACCCATTCATGTCCTGCTCAATACGGACTGAATCGATAACCACCTCACCCTCACCGCCGCGGACATTCCCGTTGACCGCAAATTCGATGCGCTGGACAGCGGCCATTGGTCCATTGGTTCCCCCCCAAGTATGTCGAAAATCCTCGGGCCGCAACACGAACTCCCGCCAGTCCCGCCAGTTTGTGCTCATGGCCATTTGCCGAACAAACATAGCGCCATCCACATCCACGAGTTTGACATCCAGGAGATGCTGCGGGTTGCTGCTGCGTACATTGAACGTCAGGCGCAGGTTGTCCGGCGGTATAGCCGGGTCTATCTTGCGCAAGGCCACACACCATCCAACGCTGGAGGTCCAGTTGCCGTCCGTCGGTATTTCATACGAAAGCGCCATCGCCTGTCCATCTTCTCCATCCACCGTTTCAAGCTGATGCTTAACGCCGTCTGATGCCAGGGAATCCCAAACAGCAGCGTCTTCCATGTCGTCACGGAACAACAATACCGGTTCTCCCCCCGGCAGATACACCCGGTGAAAATCAGGCACATCCACACCGGAGCACGGTTCGGAATCGACCGGCGGGACAGGATGGTTGGGAGGCGGTTGTGTTTCCACCACAATCGTTGCCTGCTCCACACCTTTTTCCAGCGCGCAGCCGCCGCACCACAACGCGACCCACGCGACAAACCAACGAACCATCCAACGATTCACAAAACCCATAGCACAACCTTCCTGCCAATGATTTCCATCCATCAAGCCACGGGCAGAGTACTAACCATTTTGTAGTTAGTCAAGGGGTGGTTTATGCGTTAAGCCCAGGTTTTTCGGCAGTAAAAGAATAAAGATTGACGCCAACGCACCAAAGCGGTACTACTATTAGTACGAAAACTGCATTATCCATTCCAGACGACGTATTCAAACGCGGCGAGCGCCTTGCCCATCGCCTGCACACTTCACGAAGCCAACTGTACGCGCGAGCTCTAGCTGAATTCGTTGTGCAACATGAAGATGATCAGATCACCTCCTCGATGAATGACGTTCTTGGACAGGTGGGGCAGGAAGCAGACACATTCACACGGTGGGCCGCCAACCAGGCGCTGCGGCGGGTCGAATGGTAGTCAGCCAAGGAGATGTGTGCTGGGCGGATATGGACGAGCCAACAGGCTCATCGCCAGGCTTCAGGCGTCCAGTGGTTGTCGTTCAGTGTGACGCAATCAATTGGAGCCGAATCGGAATCAACGTGATACTTGGACGATGAGAAAGCCGAACTCCGCGACTAAGAAAAAAATGGCGCCTGTACATCCGGGAGAAATACTGAATGAAGAGTTTTTACTGCGCGGTTTGCCGAGTCGCTGCTGCTCCTGCGCGATACCCTGCGCTGGCGCGGCCTGCCCTTTTTCACCCGCCGCAGCGGCAAAGAGATCGTGCGCCTGGAAAATAGAAATGACACTTCCATTCGCCAAAACAGCCTCTGCCGCATCCTAATCGCAGTTATCGTACAACCCCCAATCGGGGTTGGCATGGGAGAGGTCACGGGTCCGCGGGTTGCACCCGCGGCTATTCACGTTATGCCCTCCGGGCATCAGGATGCCGTGCCTTTTGCGCCTCATGGACTATCTTTGCGCATATTTCGCGCAATCAATGGCGGTTCATTACCCGACAGGGTAAAACATGAATAGCCGCGGGTGCAACCCGCGGACCGTGATAAACAGCACATAAACCCCGAGGGGTTGCACTATAACCGGGGCGTTTATGTCCACCCGCAAACACCGCCAGGAAAGAAGGTGTCACTTCAACTTCCACGAGGTAAGGATTTATGACCTTGCGCTTTATCAAACGGTCTGCGCCGCCGGTTTCCTGATAGTTTCCAATCATTGGAAACTTTTTTTGCGTTTTTTCCAATCATTGGAAAAACCTGAGAATTTTTTTCCAATGATTGGAAACTTTTTAAACCGGATGGAGAAAGCAGTATGTTGGATTTCAAGGTGAATGAAGAGCGGTGTATACGTTTACGTTGTGGATTGTGTGTGGCGGACTGTCCCTACATGGTGATTGAGCTGCAGGGGGATGTATCTCCTGAAATGTTTAAGCCGCTATGCCGGTTTGAGGGCGGCGATGCGCTCCATAACAAGGGCGCCGACTTTTTCGTAGGCTTCGCGGCCCTTGCCCAGCGCTTCGATCTCCGCGGGGGTGATTGGTGTGCCGAAAAATAAGCGCACTTTGGCGGGTTTTACAAAGGTATGATGTCGTGATAGGGCGCGGTAGGTCCCGTCGATGTATACCGGAACAACCGGCACATGGCTTTTGGCCACCAGGAAGGCGATGCCGCCTTTAGGCTCGTGCAGTTCCCCGTCATCCGTTCGCGTACCTTCCGGGAACAGGCCCAGGACATGCCCGTCTTTCAACACGGTCAGTCCGCGACGCAACGCCGCGACATCTCCCTTGGTCCGATCAAGGGGGACGCACCCCACTTCGGTGAGTAACCATTTGCCGATGCCTTTTTTGAACAGTGTATCGCGCGCCATAAAATGAATGCCGCGCCGGTAAACCGCCGCACCCAACAGCGGCGGGTCCAGGAAACTGGCATGATTGGCGGCAATAATGCACCCGCCGTCCTCGGGAATCTGTTCCATGCCGTATGCGCGCAGTCGGAACCACAGGAGGGCCCAGCACTTGATGGCGCGTCGGCATAATTGATATAATTTATTAATTTTACGGGCCATACCGGTTCATCTCACTCCATGCCGCTTCGCACCTGGTCCACGATCATTGCGACGACTTCCTCGATCGTCATTGATGTGGAATTAATGACACGCGCGCCCAGGGCAATTTGCAAGGGGGCGGCTTTGCGGGTGGTATCCTTTTTATCACGGCGCGCCAGGGAATTCATGACCTCGTTGACATCACTCTTTCCCTCCATTTTGACCAGTTCCTCGTGACGTCGCCGCGCGCGTTCCTCCGGGTCCGCATCCAGGTAGTATTTAAAATGACTTTCGGGAAAGACCACCGATCCGATATCGCGTCCCTCCATGACAATACGGCCGAAGCGGGTGGTTTCGCGCAAGCGTTCCACGATAAACTGCCGGACGGGAATCATCGCCGCGATATCCGACACATTTTCACGCACCGGCTCCGAGCGGATTTCCTGCCCGGGATTGACATCATCAATTGTGAACCCCAGCACATTGTCTTCCACGAAGAAGGTCCACTTCATGTGTCGCATCAGGTCGACCACCGCTTCCTCGTCGGTGGTCGGCACGTTTTCGCGAACGGCCTTCCAGGTCATTCCGCGATAGAGGCCGCCGGAGTCCACATAGACAAACCCGAGTTCACGGGCCACCTGTTTGGACACGGTTGATTTTCCGGACGCGGAAGGTCCGTCAATTGCAATTACCATTGTTTCTTTACCATTCGACATCGGCGCCGGTACTCCTAAGGTTTTCCCAGAATGTTGGATAGGATGTGGCTACGCAAGCCACATTGTTAACACAAAGCGGTTTATCCCCGTATAAGGCCAGGATGGACATGGCCATCGCGACCCGGTGATCGCCATAACTATTCACACGGGTTTCTGTTTTCAGGGCGGTCGGTCCATGTATAATCATGCCATCCTCCTGCTCCTCGACCGTCACCCCCACCCGTCGAAGATTTTCCACCATAACCGAAATACGGTCCGATTCCTTGACGCGCAATTCCGCCGCGTCGCGCACCACGGTTTTGCCCTCCGCCACAGCCCCCATGACCGACAGGATGGGAATTTCATCGATCAGCGACGGGATTTCTTCGCCGCCGATTTCTGTTCCCTGGAGGCGGGCGCCCGTGATGCGCAAGTCGCCGATAGGCTCTTCGCCTTCCGGAACGGAGCGGGGGGTGATCTCGATATGGGCGCCCATTCGGCGCAGGACATCCAGCAGGGCGGTTCGACGCGGATTCAGCCCCACCCCTTCAATGACCAGTTCGGCCCCCTCGCGACCGGCCGCCGCCGCGATAAAGAAGGCGGCGGAAGAGATATCCCCCGGCACCACCCAATCACGGGCCACGGGCACGACCGGCGCGCCGCCGGACCCCTCGATGGAAACGCGCGGACCATCGACATGAATCGGGAGTCCGAGCGCCTGGAAAATCCGTTCCGTGTGGTCGCGTGATGGCGCGGGTTCGATGACCGTGGTTGTGCCGTCGGCCATCAGGCCGGCGAGCAGCACGCAGGACTTGACCTGCGCCGAGGCCATGGGCATGGCGTATTCGATAGCCTTGAGGTGGCCCCCCTTGACGATCATGGGGGCGCATCCATCCGGTCCGAGCAGGTCTACCTCCGCCCCCATCATCTGGAGCGGCTTCTGGATGCGCTTCATGGGGCGCGAACAGAGGGATGCGTCGCCGGTCATCTGCACGGCCATGGGGTAGCCGGCCAGCAGGCCGGTCAGCAGGCGGATACCCGTGCCCGAGTTCCCCATATCCAGCGTACCGGCGGGCTGCATCAGGTTCCCGGCCGTACCGCGCACGGTGATCCGTCCTTCCCTTGAAATGGAAGTCCGCGCGCCCAGCGCCTCCATGGCGCCGAGCGTGTTCAGGCAATCTTCACTCAACAGAAAACCATCGATCACCGACGTACCGGAGGCCAGGGCCGACATCATCGCGACCCGGTGTGAAATGCTCTTGTCGCCCGGCACGCGCAGTGTCCCGCGCAGCGTATCCACGGGATGAACGACGGCCGATTGTCCAGGAACCGTGCTCATTCGGCCTTTCCTTTCAGCAAACAAAAAACTCGTTGCAATATCTTTTTCATAGGCGTCAAACCGTCCGGTCCACCGCTTCGGCCACGCGGCGCAATTGCTTGACCATATCGGCGAACGCGACGGGCAGCAGGGATTGCGGGCCGTCGGAGAAGGCCTCTTCGGGGTTGGGATGCACTTCGACCATGATGCCGTCGGCGCCGGCCGCGACAGCCGCCTTGGCCATCGGAACCACCAGGTCGCGTTTTCCGGTGCCGTGGCTGGGGTCGACCACCACCGGCAGGTGACTTTCGCGTTTCAGGAGCGGCACCGCGCTCAAGTCAAGCGTATTGCGCGTCATGGGCTCAAAGGTACGGATACCGCGTTCGCAGTAAATGACCTTGTGGTTGCCCTGGCTCATGACATATTCGGCGCTCATCAGGAGTTCCTGGATCGTGCTGGAAAGGCCGCGCTTGATCATGACAGGGGTCTGCGTACGTCCCACCGCCTTCAACAGATTGAAGTTCTGCATATTCCGGGCGCCGATCTGCATGATATCGGCAAATTCGGCGACCATTTCGACATCCCGCGTATCCATGACCTCGGTAACGATCGGCAGGCCCACCGTACTGCGCACTTCCGCCAGGTATTGCAGGCCCTTGACGCCCATCCCCTGAAAGGCATACGGAGAGGTCCGTGGTTTGAAGGCCCCGGCGCGCATGAAATGCGCCCCGGCCTCTTTCAGCGCCCAGGCCAGATCGATAAGCATCTCGCGCGTTTCGACCGCGCACGGGCCGGCCATGATGACAATCTCCTTGCCGCCAATGGTCAGGGCCCGTTCGCCATCACCGGCCGCCGGAATGGGGATAAGCGTGGGCTGCGCATGAAACTCGGCGCTCGCCAGCTTGTACGGTTTCATCACCGCCATCACCCGTTCCACCCCCGGAAACGCCTCAAGCGGTTTCAAACGCACCTTGTCCTCATCGCCGATGACACCGACAATGGAACGGTCCGTCCCGCGGCTGATATGGGCCTTCAGCCCCCACGCTTCAATTTTTTCCGTAATGTGCGTAACCTGCTGGTCCGTCACATCCTTTTTGAGTACAATAATCATTTTTCGATGATCCCTTCTTCGATAAGTTGCTTCATGACTAAAACGAGGCGCCGGTTCTGATCAGCCGTGCCCACGGTGATCCGGACGTATTCCGGCAATCCGTACCCGTCCATCGGGCGGACAATGATCAGTCGCTGTTGCAGGGCGTCAAAGACCTTTCGACCCCGACCCACTTTAACCAGGATGAAATTAGCGACCGACGGCACGTACTCCAGCCCCATTTCTTCGAAGGCGTTTTGCAGGAAGGCCAGCCCGTCAATGACCAGTTTGCGGATGATTTCGACATGCTCATCATCTTCCAGCGCGGCCATGGCAGCCTCCTGGGCCATGGCATTGACATTAAACGGTTGCCGGACACGGTTGAGCAACTGGATATTTTCCGCCGTGGAAATGCCGTACCCCACGCGCAGGCCGGCCAGCCCGTAGGCCTTGGAAAAGGTGCGCAGCACATAGACATTGGGACGCGACTTGACATAGGCCATGGTATCGGGTTGCCGGTCCGGGGGCAGCAGTTCGATGTAGGCCTCATCAAAGACCACCGCCACGGACGCGGGAACCTGGTCCATGAAGGCATCCAGGGCATCCTGCGAAAGCATGGTGCCGGTCGGGTTGTTCGGGTTGGCAATAAAGACCATGCGCGTTTGCGGCGTAATGGCCGCGAGCATGGCGTCCAGGTCATGGGTCAGATCGACCATGGGAACCGTGATGGCCTCCGCCTGGTAGGCCGGCGCGATCAGCTTGTAGACAATAAAGGCCTTGTCAGCCATAACCAGGTTGCTGCCCGGTTGCAGATAGACATGCGCCAGGAACTCGATGATTTCGTTACTGCCGTTGCCCACGATGATCTGGTCCATGTCAACATGATACTTCTGCGCCAGGGCCAGGCGCAGGTAGAAAGAACCGCCATCCGGATAGATATGCATATTGGACGCGGCCCGTTGCATGGCGTCCACGGCCTTGGGGGACGGGCCCAGCGCGTTTTCATTGGAGGCCAGTTTGATAATCTCGTCGGCGCTGCTCAGCCCCAGTTCACGGGCCAGTTCATCGATCGGACGTCCCGGCTCATAAAAGGCCAGGTTCTTAATCCACATATTCGGTATCGTACTCATGATCTATTCCTGTTCGTAATGATGTTCAAATATTCATTCCATGTTCGCTTTCGGATAAGACCCCATAATGCGCATGACCGTGCAATGTTCCTTCAGGGCCGTGAGCGCCTCTTTCACATCGGGGTCTTCCACATGCCCTTCAAAATCGACAAAGAAATAATATTCCCAGGCCTTTGCGCGTGACGGGCGCGACTCGATCTTGGTCAGGTTGATGGCGTTCTCCTTGAACGCCTGCAGGGCCCCGTAGAGGGCGCCCGCGGTGTGCTTAACGCCAAAATAAATCGATGTTTTGTCCTCGCCGGTCGGTTCAGCATGGCGCTGCCCGATCACCAGAAACCGTGTCGTGTTGCCGCTCATGTCCTGAATGTCGTCCGCCAGGATATCCAGCCCGTACATTTCCGCGGCCAGCTCACTGGCCAGCGCCGCGCAATCCTCCTCCGCGGCGGCCATTTCCGCCGCGCGGGCCGTGCTGGAGGCCGGGATGAAGTCCACGCCCGGCAGGTTCTCATACAGCCAGTGCCTGCACTGACCGAACACCTCGGCCTTGCTGTAGACGCGCTTGATCCGGTCCATGGGGATACGGGCCAGCAGGTTCTGGGTAATCGGCAGATACACCTCGGCGCAGATACTCAGGGAAGTATTCACAAACTGGTCCAGCGAGTGCGTCACCGCCCCGTCGGTCGAATTCTCGATCGGCGCCACCCCGTAATCGACCTTTTTTTTCTGCACGGCGGCAAACACATCCGTAATGGTTTCGCAAGCGATATACGTCACGCTGCTGCCAAAATGCTTACGGGCCGCCTGGTGCGTGAAAGTGGCCGGTGGACCCAGATAGGCGATCTGAACGTTTTTTTCGAGCGCCAGAGAAGCCGACATGATTTCGCGGTAGACCGCCCGCACCGCGTTTTGCGGCAGGGGGCCCTTGTTCAGGGCCTCCACGCGCGCCAGCACCTCTTTTTCACGGGAGGGCACATAGACCTCGCCACCGGTCTCTTCTTTATGGTGTCCAATCTCCAACACCGCCTCCGTCCGTTCATTTAACAGACGAACCAGGTCTTCATCCAGCGAATCAATCTTTTTGCGAAGGTCCTGTAAACTCATGGG
>RZZM01000447.1 GCA_009929845.1 Spartobacteria bacterium | reverse complement strand
CGTGGAGATGCCTTGGTGGTGTGGACGGTTCCGTTTTGGTCGGTCAGTCGGACCACGAGATGGAGGGTCCGCGTATGGCTCGGAAAACGGACGGTCACATTCACATGCCGTCCATCCGGTCCATGCACGGCAATCCGGTGCTGCCCGAAAAAGGCGCTGATGCCGGCCTGGCCCTTGCGATTGGTCACCCGCTTTTCTTTCGTCCACCAGTTTTCGGCAATGAGTTCGCGCAGCACATCCGCGGCGTCTTCATCCCCCCCGGCGTACAATCCGGAAACGGCCGGATGCGAAAAGGCCAGTTGATAATAAAGGGCGATTTCTTCGCGACTCGGGGCGTGTGCGCCGTCGGGAACGGGCCCCTGTATGAGCACGGGTTTCCTGATACGGCTCAATTCATCGAGCGCGTCTTTGATCTGGCCGGGCGGGGTATCCGCGGCGAGGCGCCCCAGCAGGCTCAATCCGTCATAATCAAGTCCCTGGGCCACCTGCCGTTTGAACTGTTCGGCAATCGCAGCGGTCCGGGCGGCAGTCATTGGGCTCTCCGCCCGCACATAGCGGGCGAGTTCCGGATTGGCGGCGTGCAGTTCATGCAGCACCTGGCGGAATATGCCCGGTCCCAGCCGGTCCAACAGGTAGCCGCCCCGAAGGGTCTCCACATCAATGCCCCGCAATGCCGGCTGAGTGTGCGCGGCCAGGATGCGGCTGAGCTGCCTGATCGCGGCGCTGAGCTGTTTGTCGGTGGCCTGTTTCGCCCATAACGGGGCCTCCTGTTCATTCCCCGGAAAGAGGCAGCCGGCCCACACGCTGAAGCCCGCCCGCCGGAAGAGCGACGCCATGTGATCAAATTGCGAAAAATCATACGAGCCTCCCTTGGCCTTGAGTCGGCACCAGCCGAGGCAGACATGCTCCAGTGACACGGCGTTGAGGTAGTCGGAGAAGGCCAGGTAACGTTCCATATTCGAACCGTCCAGGTCAGGCGTGCCAGGCACCTTGACGCCAAAAGGAAATTCGTGGCGTTTCTGCGCGACTTCAATCACGGCCCCCGGCACGGGCTGTCCGTGCTTATCGACCACACGGAAATGGATCGTCCCCTTGCGTATGGTGTCGATGCGCCGAAGGGCCTCTTCACACGGCCGCTCGGTCCGTTCATACTGCCTGCGCTTGAAACTGTCCGCATCCAGCACGCTGATACGCTCCAGGCCCTTTGCGGGCAGGATGGTCAGCGATTCGAGCAGGATGGCCCCTTCCCTGGCGGCATTGGGCACGCTGAATCCGATTTCATGAAACCCCGCCGGAAAGGCCTGGGAGAAGGTGTAGGACGAATACCCTGCGGAGCGCACCTCCAGAGTGGTCAGGGACTCCTTGTTGAGCGTGATCTGCAAGGTGGCCTCTTGTTCGGGATTTTCCGCGTGCGCAATAACAATCAGGGTGTAGTCGCCTTCCTGGTGAAATTCAGCCAGGCAGGCCCCGTAGCCGTTTACACCCAGCAGGATACCCGGCGAAAGAACATCCACGTTTTCCTTGATGGCGAAGTCTTCACTGGCCACCGTGGCGGACAGGGGTTGCGCCGGGGCGACGCGGCACACGAGAAGAAGCAACAGGATCAGGACCGCGCCCGATGGGATGCTTTGGTTTGGACCGCCTGTCTTCCGCATCAGCGCGTCTCCCTCGTTGTTGAGTCGGCCAGACGGTTGATCATCGCGGCGGAGACGCCCGCGCCGAAGCCGTTGTCGATATTGACCACGCTGATGCCCGGCACGCAACTGTTGATCATGGTCAGGAACGCGGCAACGCCGTCCAGGTTCAGGCCGTAACCGGCGCTGGTGGGTACGGCAATGACGGGCTTGTCGATCAGCCCGGCCACCACCGAGGGCAGGGCCCCCTCCATGCCGGCCACCACGATCACCACCACCGCGTCCTTCAGGACCTCCAGGCGGTTCAACAAACGGTGCAGCCCGGCCACCCCCACATCGTACAGGCGTGTCACACGCGCCCCCATCCGTTCCGCGACCAGGCAGGCCTCCTCCGCGACGGGAATATCCACGGTTCCCGCGGTCATCACGACCACATGTCCCCGCGGCGCAGGCAACGCCGTCACATCCAGCGTGATGGCCCGCGCCTGCTCGTGATAACGCGCGTCGGGATGCGCCTTTATCACCACGTCAAATATTTCCCGCGGCGCACGGGTGGCCAGAACGTTCTGCCCGGCCTGGATCATCCCCGTACATATCGCGCAGACCTGTTCCGGGGTTTTCCCCGGACAATAAATCACTTCCGGCAACCCCCGGCGTTTGAGCCGATTCAAATCCAGCCGCGCAAAACCCATATCAGTCTCGTTCATCGACTGTAACCGTTGCAACGCTTCCGCGGGAGAGAGACTCCCGTCCGCCACACTGTTAAGCATCTGTTCCATGTCCATGCAGCTAAGATGAAAAGAACAACGCCAAAGGTCAAGCGGTCATCATCTGTTTTTCCTGATTATCGGGAACCGGGAGGGACATTGTCCGGGTTATCCAAGAGCCGTTCTGATGACTCTAAAACTGGTTGGATGATCCAGTCGATGAGGTCAAGCAACCCTCCCGTTTGGGTGTTCGTTCTCTACAGGTCTTCTTCGCGCCAGAAGACCGGGGTCAGTTCGCCGTCTTTGATCTGCATGATCGCCCATATGCCACTTTTGACTTTGCCGACTTTTCCGATGGAAACAGCCTGGACGTATTGCGCGGGCGAGGTGGTGACTTTGTCCCGGATATCTTCAGGCAGGATGCTCATATCCTCGCATCCGTCATCTCGCGTACCCAGTTCGCCATCCTCGCCTTTGCGGCATTCGAGGATGTCGTCCACCATGAATTCATCCATGCCCGAAAGGGTCATCAGCACTTCCCGGCTGGCGGTGTTGATGTTCACCCGTCCGTCGCTCCAGACAGTCAACATGCTGGCAATCCCCCGGTAGGGCTCGTCGTCTTCATCCTCGGCCTTGCCGCCGTACACAATGCTCTCCGTGAACCCTTTGATCAACAACAGTTCATCCACGGTATCCAGCGGGCCATTCTTGCACTCGTAGCCGCGCTCGGTGTAAAACGGGTCATCCGATTCCGCGCCGTTCAACTGCTTGGCGTCCAGCCCGCCGTCGTCATCCACCCAATCGGTGAAACAGTCGATCAGCTCCGGCCACAAATCCTCCGGAATGCCCGCCTGGTCCAGGATTTCCTCCCAGTCTTCATCGGTCAGACTGTTGATATTGCGTTTTTCCTCGCCGGGCGTGATGGTGAGCGCAAATTCCCCGTCCCCGAGTTCCATCGTAAGGTTGGCGGCCATGCCGCGCGAGAAACGCACCGCCTCGGTGCCGACCTTGTCCTCTTCATCCCCCCAGGTATCTTCCGAAGCGCTCTCGCCCTCGGCGCTGCGCGCGATCAGCAGCTTGCCATACTCCAACCCGGCCCGCGCCAGATACTGGGCCTTCACCCGCTTGCGATAAAAAGAACTGATCTGCGCCTCGATATGCATGTCAAACGCAAATCCGCCGATCAGCAACGTCAAAATCATGATCACCCACAACGCGATGATCAA
>RZZM01000446.1 GCA_009929845.1 Spartobacteria bacterium | reverse complement strand
GGATCATAGCGCTTTCGTGGTCTTCACGAACAACGCGCCGGATTCACCGTTCACCCTGAACCTGGCGGGCTCCTGTTACGCCATGTCCACCAACAACGGACCTTATGCCGGCGGCAACACGATCACCATCACCAACGGCTATTTCGGCGCCATCACCAACGTGTTAGTTGACGGCATTGACGTTGTTGATCTTCTTGACAGTGGTGTCAATTGGGTCAATGTGGTCATGCCCTTAATCGGCGCGGCGGGCGCCGTGGACATCACCGTCCAGACCTCCGACAACGGCGATACCCTCCTGCGCGATGCCTACACCTACAATCCGGCTGGTAATATTATCAATTTTGACTGGAGCCATTGGGAAGAAGTCGATCCGATTACCATGCCGTTAATGACGACTGGATATGGTATACTTAGCAACAAGCTCTATTGCTTTGGTGGATATATTGATGACGCCCTAATAGAACTGACAACCAATGCGTTTTCATTTGATGGTGACAGATGGATGCCGATAGCCGGTTTACCCTTGGCCTTAAATGAAACCGCTGTTGTTTCCATAGACGGCCATCTGTATTCGTTAGGAGGATTTGACGGTAGTACAACTATATCGAATGTTTGGTCTTTTGATGGAACAACTTGGACAGCAGGCATCAATCTGCCGATCGAACTCAGGTTACACGCTGCAGCCGCACTAGATGGCGACATCTATGCCGTTGGTGGCTCACAAGGGACAATCGGCATTGTGGCCCATACCAATATATTAAAGTTAACGGGAACAGCCTGGGAGTGGGCTGGTTCGAAGGCACAAACAATCTATAACTGTTCCATGATTAAATACAACAATCTAATCTACTCGCTAGGCGGTAATGATGGAGGATTACCTTTTACAAATTGTTACAGTTATGACGGGATTTCAACCACCCTGAGCAGTGTGGCTGGACCGGTAGAGGGTTATCAAGGATGGGTATCTGGTATATTAGACGGAAAAATCATTGTTGCCGCAGGGGCATCAGATTCAGGAGCTAATACTAATGTATTCTTCTTTGATGGGACAAACTGGTCACCCATTGCCGGACTCCCTTTTCCGCGCGCCTATGGCGTAGGTGGCGTTTTGGATGATGTGTTCTATGTTGCAGGAGGACTTGATGATTCAGATAGCTTATGCACAAACGTTTTTCGATACCCGAGTATTGGCGCCGCAGTTTCGCCGGCCAGAGGATCTTGGACCGGTGGATATCAGGTCATTATCAGTGGCACAAACCTATGCAATGGATCAGATACAGATCTGAATAGCGTTACGGTGTGTGGCATTCCTGCAATGGTTGATTTTGTATACGAAACAACGCAGATCGTGATCTCAGTGGATTCAACGACCAATGCAATACTTGGCGATGTTGTCGTCGATTCGATTTCATATGGGATATCGATTAAGAGCAACGCATTTGAATATCTGAAATCCGATCAGACCATTACTTTTGGAGCCATTGCTGCGAAAACATACGGAGACGCCACATTTGATGCTGGGGCCACGGCGTCTTCCGGTTTGATTGTGGACTACACCACATCAGATTCTGCCGTAGCGACCAACGCGGCTAACATCATCTACATCACGGGTGCGGGTACATGTGATGTGGTGGCCATACAGTCCGGTAACGGGGTTTACAATCCGGCAGTGAATGTGACGAATATACTGATTGCCAGTCAGAAAGGCCTGACAGTCAGCGGGGCCACAGCCGATAACAAGGTGTATGACAGCACCATGGCCGCAAGCCTCTCGGGTGGTACACTGGTTGGCATCCTTGGCAGTGATGACGTGACACTGGCCAATGCCGCCACCGGCACCTTTGCCCAGGTAACCATCGGCACGAATATCACCGTCACAAGTTATATGACACTGGGAGGCACGGATGCAGGCAATTACTCGCTGGCACAACCTACCCTCAGCGCGGATATAACCGCCAAAGAACTGACCGTGACCGGTGCATCCGGCGACAATAAGATCTATGACGGCAACACTGATGCCACCATAACAGGCGGTTCACTTGTCGGCGTCGTGGGAAGCAATGACGTAATGCTGGCCAATGCCGCCACCGGCATCTTTGCCCAAGTAACGGCCGGTACAAATATCACCCTCACCAGCTACATGACACTGGGCGGAACAGACAGCGGAAACTATACCCTATCCCAGCCTACCCTCAGCGCGGATATCACCGCCAAAGAACTGACTGTCGTCGGCGCAACCGGAGACAACAAGGTCTACGACGGCAACACCGATGCCGCTATCACCGGTGGTTTGCTTGTTGGAGTCGTCAACACTAATGACGTCACACTCGCCAATGCCGCCACAGGCACCTTCGCGCAGGCAACCACAGGCACCAACATAACCATCACCAGTTACATGACGCTGGCAGGTGCCGATGCGGCCAACTACTCGCTGGCGCAACCTGTCCTCAGTGCAGACATAACGAAAGCTGCGCAGGTGATTGTTTTCCCGCAAATATCCGATCGGATCATCACGGATATTGTCGGACTGAGTGCAACCGGTGGCGCGACAACCAATCCCGTGATTTTTGCGCTGCACAGTGGGCCTGCCGACATTTCCGGCAACACCAATCTTAGCTTCAACAACGTTGGGGAAGTACACATCACGGCCAATCAGGCAGGTGATGTAAACTACGAGGCTGCCGTAACAGTCACGAATGATTTCACGGTTTCACCAACGACACCCGTTATTTCAACACCCACTACATCGAATATTCTCGCGCAGACGGCGTCCCTGGGCGCGACCATCGACAGCACCAACGGCGCGCCCGTCACCGAGCGCGGCGTCCACTGGTGGACCGACCGCTCAACCAACATCTACAGCGCTTCTGAAGCAGGGGCCTTCGGCACAGGCGCGTACAGCCTGAACGTCACCGGCGTCATCGCGGGCATCACCAACTTCTTCCAGGCCTATGCGGTCAATATCAGTGGTACGGTATACAGCGCCACCAGCGAATTCCTGGCTCGTCCCGACGCGCCGGAGGTGACCGCCCCGACCAACATCCAGGCCACCAGCTTCTACGCCAACTGGAATGCGCCTGAAGGAGCGTTGACCTATTACCTGGATGTGTCCGAAACCAATACCTTTGACAGCTATGTGCCGGGGTATGAAAACCTGTCGCTGGGTGACGCGAACAGCGCGAGCGTCACCGGTCTGGGCTCGGTGGTCTGGTATTACTGCCGTGTCCGCGCCGAAAATGCGCAGGGGCTCAGCACCAACTCCGCCACCCGCACGGTCGGCCTGATGATGGACCTGGTAATCGCGGGCGCGCCGGTCGAGCACGATTCCCCTGCCCCGCTCGATTACGGGACCCATCGGATCATCGTGGAAACCATGACCACCAACAGCGTCACCACCCCCGCCGACGAATCCAACGGCACCCGCTACGTCTGCACCGGATGGACCGGTACCGGCGATGTGCCCACCAACGGGACGACCAATACGGTGTCCTTCCTGTTCACCACCGACTCGACCCTCACCTGGCAATGGAAGACGCAGTACCTGCTCACCCAGGAATCGACCGGCGGTTATGTCTACGGCCTGGTCT
>RZZM01000445.1 GCA_009929845.1 Spartobacteria bacterium | reverse complement strand
GCTATAACCGAGGCGTTTATGTCCATCCGCAAACCTGCAACACAAGGAGGGCTGCGCCCACAACCCAAGAGGTTGGAAGTCAGAAGTCAACCTTGCATTACTCATCAATGCTGATAGCATATCACATATGAAAATGCGCTTGCTTTGTATGATGCCATACATACTGCTGTCTGTTCTTTCCGGGCAGGCACGGGAGTATCAGGTGATTGATATCATTGGGGACAGTATTTCGGCGGGCGGAAATCCGGAAGAACCGGTTGGTTGGGTGGATATCATCACCGGCCAAACAGATGCGACCACAGATGATGTCTTCGATTTATGGCCGGATGTGGAAGTCAACAACTGTGCCGTCGGCGGCGCCTGCGCCTCAGAATGGGCCGCAAATCGAAAAGGTATGCTTTCCCGGGTTATTGAACACGAGCCGGATCTTGTCATTTTGTATATTGGCGGCAACGACTTCCTCTGGGGATATGCATCGGATGGAATTATCACAAAATCTGAATACTTGACGTATTATGACGATCTTTCCGAAATCATTGGAACGCTTCAGGATTCAACATCAGCACCCGATATCATGCTGGTCAATTATTACGATCTGTTTGATGGATACAGTGAAAACCTGCCGGACGAATACGGTCATTACCGAACGATGTCGGGTGTAACTATGCTTGCCAACGAAGTGATTGCCTATGTTGCTGATGAGCGTGACTGCTATCTGGTTGATGGTGTCTACGATGCCTTCCTGGGGCATTGCTATGGAAGATATCTGGATGGTGAAGACCATCTGTATCCGGAAACCTACATGGATGAACCGGCCCCTGATTATCTTGATATCCATCCCCTGACCGATGGCCACGATGCCATCAGCAGTGAAATCTTTTCGGTTTTAGCCTTTCTTAAAGCAACGGATTATGATGATCCGGACCCGGATGAAAGCGATGCAGCCGATGAAACGGATATAGCCGACACACCTGAACCCCAGACACAGGAGACCGTTTCTCAAGAGACCGACAGCGCATTGGACACCGAACCCGTTAACACCCCGACTGAGAAGACCACAAATCCCTCCACGCGAGCTTCAGCAACAACAATGCGGCGTGGACTCCAGCAGGAACAGGTTTCACCCGCATCATTCCCTTTACCCACTTCCCGCCGACAGACATCAGCACGCTTGGCTATACTGAGCAAACAGAACAAAAAACATCAGGATGGAACAACCCCTGTTAATACATCAGTAACTGCGTCATTTTACCCTCAACAGTCGACCTTAAAGGCCAGAAAAGCGGTAATTTCGGACAAAAAGACCCAAAAATCAGCATTTTCAGGGCAAAAACCACATAAAATGCGTTTTTTGGCCAGTCAAACACCCTATTACGTCCATTATACCTCTGATAATGACCCGATTATCATCATGACAGATAATGGTCCATCAGATCCGGTGTTCTCCGGCATACATGCCCTAAAACGGCCCTCCGCATCCAAAAATATGGGAAAAACCACCTTTTCAGCCTATTTTTTGGCCGGAAAATGGATGTTTGGCACGTTTTTATGTTACTTCTCAAATTATGTTGCGCGCAACATAACTTGAGAAGTGCAGACTTCCTTACCTCGACCGCTTGCCGCAGGCTGAAGATTATCGTCGATTTTCAAATCATTGAAGTGATATTTCTTGCTGCAATCCAGTGTCAAAGAGATAGCGCATCTGGAAAATAGAACGCTTGTTGCGCCAGAAGCGTTTCCCGTTGACGGCAGACGGCAATACAACATACCCTTTTTCTTCGTATGGGCTGTGCTATGATTCCCTTGAACCGCCCAGTTATTGCTGATAGGGGCGAATGGCGATGTCCGATCGGATATTTATATGACCGGTGAATGGGCGCATTGAAAGGCTTGTCATGACCGCGGCTTCCTGCTATAGAGCGTCCTGAAAGTTACAACCAAGGAGTAACGATGAGAATAACATATCTGCTCTTTCCCCTGCTCTCCTGTGTATGCATTCCGCTTGCCGTCGCGCAACAGCCGTCCAGGGACGTGGTGGCGGACTACTTCAAGGCGGGTGCCCTGAAGCTCGACGTCGGGACGGCCGCCACCCTGTACCAGTATGAGGAAAAAGGAAAAAGCGACCCCGGGGTCGCCTTCGGATTCCTGCAACTCCGCTACACCACCCCGGAGCGGGGCGGTCTTCAATTCGGCGCGTGGGGGCTGGCCGCGAAGGATCTCTGGGAGAACCATAACGGCGATTATGACGCGCTCTATACCCAGGACAGCGACTTGCGCGAACTCTATGCCCGTTGGAAGATACCCGCCACCAAAACCACCATCCGGGGCGGTCGGTTCGGGCTGGTGATGACCGGCCTTGACGGCAATTCGCACCAGGCGGTCGAGATATGCAGCGAAGACATTCCCCACCTGTCGCTGCGCGCGGCGGTCATCAACCGCTGGATCAACAATGACCGGGTCGATATGTACTACAAGGGCATCACCGGCTGGGAGGATGTCGACGATGTCAGCACCGAATGCGGCAACGAATTCTGGATGGGGACCGCCACCATCACCCTGGGCGAACTGGGCACACTGGAACCTTTCATCGGCTACCAGGAGCACCTGATGATGCTCTACGGCACGGATATCAACCTGGCCCACACCGTCGCCGAGGGGCAATCCATCGGGCTTGATGCCATTCTGGCCATGTACGGCAACAAGACCCCGGACGAAGGCATGGCCGACTACGGGGACGTGTTCTCCTGGCTGGCCCATGTCGGCTACACCGTGGACAACATCACCGCGGGCATCGGCTGGTACGGAGTCAGTGACGACGAGGCCCACATTGCCGCCGGCATATTCGACACCTTCGATCCGCTGGACGAAGACATGACTATTCCCTATGACGATCAGAACCATGCGCAATTGTATTATGTCGATTTGAACGCCTCCTTCAAGGCGGTCACGATAGCCCTGGCCTACGGCTACGGCGTCAACAAGGCCGTGGATGTCGATTCCCACGAAATCGACGCCGCGCTCACGGGGAACATAACCCCGAGCGTGCAATGGGCCGTATTTTCCACCTATAACCGCTATAGCGGTGACCTGCTTTCCAATTACCTGAAATCCGGCCTCAGCCTGACCTACTCCTACTGAACGGTCCCCGTGGCATCCGCCCTGCTAACCCCTGTTTGTGCCGGTCGAGCGGCACACAGACAGTAGAAACAGCTTAAACAGAGTGGTGCAGGAGCAGGAAAAATGAAGATTGAGGATAAATTGGCCTTGTTTGTGATTGTCATGTTTGTGGCTTTAGCGACAATCACCACCTTCGCGTATGACGTCTTGTTTACCAACGTCGCGCTGCCGTAAGTGTTGCAAAACCCATCCGGACAACACGACGGACCTGGGTGGCGCACGGGCGCCGGAAAGAGAATGATGAATTTTTTTGATAAACTGCTGATATTGTTTTTGACCGTGGTGGTCGTACTGGCCTTTCCGCTTGTGTGGATGCTCAATGCCGTCGCAGAGCTGGCGATTGCGGTAAAATCACGGTATACGGCCAAACAGGTGGCCTCATAATCCGCAATATATGCTGGTGAACACGAC
>RZZM01000082.1 GCA_009929845.1 Spartobacteria bacterium | reverse complement strand
CCCTCACGTCTCATTGGACAGAATCGCAGATCGCACCCCCCTTGTCAGCCGTCTTTATCCCGGAATGCTCAAAATGAGGGGGTTTTTAGAGGTGCCCTTTATTCTTTTCGACTCCGAAGAAATAATGATGATCAGGCCAGTTTGTTATATGCGACCCATTGCGGTCAATAAAACGGGTGCCAATCATTGGATCGCCATAAGCGCGAAATTGTTTGAACTCGAAAGAGGGGACTGCATCTGCGCTAACCCTGCCCGAATTAGGGCGTATCTTTAACGATTTATTGCCGACCTTCATTTCATTTCCGAAAGAGTCGTGCAATGCGCGAGTAACGTCTGACTTAAATTGGTCGTAGGTATAAACAGCCGGGGAAATGTCTAGGCTTAATGTCGCCAACGGTGACAGTTGACTGGTGTCAAAAAAATAGCTGCCTCGATAACAGATAGCTACATCAACATCGCTTTCTTGCGGGATGTTAGTTCCGTTCCGATATGAGCCCTGAGCAAAAATCGAAATCAGAGATAGCTTTTGACCATCGAAGACGTTGGAAGATTTAATAGCATTGCAGATCATCCTCTCTGCACGCTCACACCGTTCTTCCTCGCTTTCTCCTAAGGGTTCTGAGTATTTTCTGCATAGGTCTTCCAGCGGAGACAGATTAGGATGTGAAAATAGCGCGCCCATTATGAAGCCTCCCTGACAGCTTCCTCCGCTTCGCCGATGCGGATTTCGCCGGAAATGAGTTTTGGCAGGAGCGCGTCCCTGAGCGATGCAAGGATGTTGCTTTCCCGAACATTAGATACGATTCGCTGGTAGAGCGAATTCACTATTGCATGGTAGGCTTTGAGCACGCACTCATCGGGCACAATAACCGGAATGGTGCGGAAATTCTTTTTGCTGATTTCCTGAAATGTGGAACCGTTCGCACGGCTTTTAATTTCTTCCATATTTTGCCCGATCCACTGCCAGATGTAAGTATTCGGCAAGCCTTTGTCCGGTACCATTGCCACATATCCCTGATTAACGGCTAACGGGACTTCTGCAATGGCAATATAGCCTATTGGTGCTCTAGAAGACATAAGAACTGTTCCAGCGGGCAATAGCCCGGAGCTTATCTTTTCCAAGCCTTTCAGTGTTATTTTTCTTTCTGTATCCAGAAGCACCGGGTGTGATTGTCCCGAAAGGTCTTTAGGACTGGTCCAGTGGATGTCTCCATTCCAAAACGCGGCATTTTTTGTGCTTGGCGTTCCTCCACCATATATTGAGGTTTTTTCTCCGATTTCAGTTGTACTCCACCCCTCCGGGATACCGTTTTCGTTGAAGGTGGCGGGGAAGAGGGCGGCGGTGGCGGCATCCATCCCCTCTGGCTGGCGGCCTCTCGCTTTGGCGTGGACGGGGTCGAAATCCACAAACCAGCTCTTAAACACCGCCCGCGCCATCCCCTCCAGCGTTTCATTCATCCGCTGGTTGAGTTCGATTTTGTCGTCTATTGATCTTGCAATCGAGGCTATGAGATTTTGCTGATTTGCAGGGGGCAGGATAACGGGTACGCCTTCGAGCAACGCTGTGTTGAGGCTAGGCATTGTTGCCCCTACCGCAATGGAACGGATATATTCTTTGAAGGAAGGTAGCCCAAAATATGCTGACAGATAGTAAGGATTGATTTTTTTTGGGTCTGGCCTGACCCTCAAGCAACGTCCTGAGAACAGCCAGCCTTCTTGCTCATTTCGTATGTAAGCCCTCCTATCCACGGAGCCAACCCGACTGAATACAATGTCACCCTCTACAAGCTGGTACTTGCGCAGCCGCTCCGTATCTTCTTCCGAAACGAGTGGAACATTATTCATCAAAATCCGGTTTTCTCCGAGGTGCTCGACTGTAATTATCGGTGTCCCGTGAGAAACATAATCTTTCTGATGTAATTGGCTGCCGAAAGGACCCGTTTGCACTCCTTTTTCTACGCATACATCAACAAGTTTGGCTTCCGGCCACCCCGCCGAATTTGGTCTTTCCGTGTTGTCCTTCGCCGACTGCACAACAACTTTTTCTTTATCGATCGCATCGTGGAAACTCTCAGGCACTTTGTCCCAGACGAAAAGGTCAACGCTGAAAGGCAGGCTGCTTTGCTCGAAGGCTTCCCGCAGCGCATAAACGGAGGGGAGGTCTTCCGGCGCGGCAAAGGCGACGAGGTCGAGATCGGAGTCCGGGCGGGCGTTCCATCTGGCGCGCGAGCCGTACGCCCACACCTCCATGCCCGGCAAATGCCGCGCCAGCAATGCCAGAACGGTTTTTTTCTGCCCGGCTGTCAGGTCTATGTTCAGGTCTTCTGCTATTCCCATGTCGTTCCTGTCATGGTCTGGTAAAGTCCGATGGCATCGTCGATAAAAGGCTCGATGACCCCAAGGGTTTCCTGCGCTTTTTCATGGCTGTAGTCGTGGCTTGTATTTGTGCGGGCGTCCGCATAGGCAATCCAGTCCTCCAGCGTAGCGGCGAACAATTTGTTTTCGTTCGCGATGCGGAGCAACGGCTTGGGACTGTTGGGCAGGTCGGCCAGCCCCAGATCTTCACCCATATAGCGTTTCAAAGTCTTCCATAGGGTGTCGAAACAGACCTCAAACCGCTGAATGACCGATTCCACAACGGCTTCCTGCATAAGCTCCGGCAACGACTCGTCCAGAGTTTTGTAATTTTCAAACTGAAGCTCCAGATGCTTGAGGCTGTCTTTGAATTTCGTGTAGTCAATCATTTTCATATTTTCCCGTGATGCCATTCCTACCATTCAACAACATTGAGGTTGTGCAAAATTTGCACGGACTGCCCAAAAATCAGTTATCCGGAAATCCCGGACAACTGAAACAAAAGGAGTTATTCGGAAATTCCGAAGAACTGATCCACTTCACCGCCGTATCAGAGATTTGAATGTTTACAGCAGCGTTAGTCATCTACCTTGCCCCCATAATTTTTCCATTGGGGTCTCAGCAGGACGTACGAACGTCACATTAGGCGGCAGGTTTGCCGGTATTGACGTGATTTCGATATCATTGAATGAATAAACGGTTTCAATGCACGTTTCTTTCTTTTCAACTTCACCATTACGTTCCTGCTTTTTGTACTCGACAAGCATTTTGATACGATCACTATTTGATCCATCAGTTTTAAAGGGATATTTTCCGTTAAGAACGCCTCTTTTAAAAGCCTCATCGCGCATATAGCCAGAGATTTTATTTCCCTTTACGGTGTCCTCAAAATCCCAGACGTAATCCTTATCTTCGATAACAGGCGATGTCACAATAGCCTCGTAAATAGAAAAATCGGAGTCTAGGGGGCGAACCCGATCTTTGGAAATATGGTTTTTGAACTGATCGTGCCTAATAGGAAAGCGTTTAGTATTATCAAACCCTAATCCGTTAATATCGCCATTGCTCTGGCAAGAAATATAAAAGTCCGTTTTGGCCTTGAAAGCACGATCCAGATTTAATTCATGCGGAATACATTTTTCCAGCTCTTCCACTTCTTTGGAGAAGAAATTGACGGTCATATCTCTCAGTGCTTCGGTATATCTTTCGCCGTAGTATTCAGGCGTATTACCTGATAGTGCCTTAAATGCACCAAGAGAAAGACCACCAGCAATCGGCAATACAACTCCGGCAACGGCTATTTTTACCGTCCAAATTCCGACCGTCTTTAGGAATGTGCCTTCCTCCGGCGGGATGACCACTAGCTGATAGCGTAACTGCCCTCCCAAGATTTTCTTGTTTAAATCGTCAACAATCTTTTGTGCAGCATTGGACGCGGTTAAAAAATCACTCATCGGAATGAAGTGATTTTCAATGTCATAGTGGATGTAGAACTTTACAGGCTCAGAACCCATACCCCACCTTCTTTAAATTCTCCCTGATCTTTGCTTCCAGTTCTTCCGATTGCTCGAACTGCCCGGCGAGTTCTGCGGTCAGGCGTTGCATCTTCTCCGCGAATGGCTCGCCATCGTCTTCCTCGTCCGCCGCCCCGACATAGCGACCCGGCGTGAGGATGTGGTTATGTTCGCGGATTTCCTCCAGCGTTGCGGACTTGCAGAAGCCGGGGATGTCCTCATATTCGCCGCGCAGGTCGATAGCGGCTTTCTCGCCGCGCCATGCATGATAGGTGGCGGCGATTTTGTCTATATCGCTTTCGGGGTTGTCGGGTTCAAAAGACAGTTCCCGGCGGGTGCGGTCTACCATCGTTCCCATCTTGCGGGCGTCGATGAACAGGACTTGTCCTTTGCGGTCGCGGAATCCGTTCTTGCCTTTGTTCCGGGCAAGGAACCACAGGCAAACAGGAATTTGCGTCGAATAGAAAAGCTGCCCCGGCAGAGCCACCATACAATCGACAAGGTCGTTTTCGACAAGGCTTTTGCGGATATTGCCTTCGCCGGACGCGTTCGAGGACATGGAGCCGTTGGCAAGGACGATCCCCGCATAGCCGCCGGGCGAGAGGTGATGGATCATGTGCTGAACCCAGGCGAAGTTCGCGTTTCCTGCCGGCGGGACTCCGTGCCCCCAGCGCTTGTCCTCGCGCAGGCGTTCGCCGCCCCAGTCGCTCACGTTAAAAGGCGGGTTGGCGAGAATATAATCGGCTTTAAGGTCGGGGTGCTCGTCCTTGTGGAAGGTGCCTTCGGCGTTCCAGCGGATGTCCGCGTCGATCCCCCGGACGGCCAGGTTCATCTTCGCCAGCCGCCATGTGACATGGTTGATCTCCTGCCCGTAGATGGCGATGTCGCCAATGCGCCCGCCGTGGTTCTCGACGAATTTCTCGGACTGGATGAACATACCGCCCGAACCGCAACAGGGGTCGTAAATCCGCCCCTGGTACGGCTCCAGCATCTGGACAAGCAGGTTGACGACGGAGCGCGGCGTATAGAATTCCCCGCCGCGTTTGCCTTCGGCCCCGGCAAAGCCGCTCAGGAAATATTCGTAGACGCGCCCGAAAACGTCCCGTGCTTTGGCCTCGTCGCCGCCGACGTCAATCGTGCCAATCAGATCAACAAGCTCGCCCAGCATGGTTTTGCTTAAAGAGGGGTGCGCGTATTCCTTCGGCAGAACGCCTTTGAGGGAAGGGTTATCGGCCTCGATCTCCATCATGGCCGTGTCGATCAGCTTGCCGATTGTCGGTTGTTTGGCGCTGGCTTGCAGGAAGGACCAACGCGCCGCTTTCGGAACCCAGAAGATATTCTCGGCAAGGTATTCGTCCTTGTCTTCGGCGAAATCCTCGCCTTCTTTCATAAGTTCGGCGTGTTTGGCCTCGAACGTGTCGGAAATGTATTTCAGGAAGATCAGCCCCAGGGCCACATGCTTGTAATCGGCAGGCGAAACACCGGAGCGCATCTTGTCCGCCGCCTGAAAGAGCTTGGCCTCAAAACCGATATTCGCACCGTTATTGCCGTTCTTTTTTGCCTGTTTCGCCATGTTTTATTCTTCCACTAATACCCATGTACGCTGGAGAGGTAGTTCTGTTTGTATATCGGTTGGGAGTTTTTCGTATACGGACTCGGTTTCCTGAACGAGTTTCTTGTCGTTCCACAGGCGGATATTGAAAAAGCCGCGCCGGGCTTCGTTTATAACTGTGGATTTGAAACCACCCCAGGAAACGAGAAGGCCGTATTCCGCCTTGAAATCCTGCATAACGCCTTTTAGCTGATCGAGGACTTCGCGGCCTACCGGACTGTCGCCAGACTTCACCTGAACGCACAGGCGGGGATGGTCAAAGCCCATTGCCCCCATACCAGCCAGTATGTCCACCCCGCCATCTGATCCTTCAGGGCAAAGATTCGTTTCATAGCCCTTCGCTCGGAGAACGGCCTCGACAAGCTCTTCCATCTTCCGACCTTTGAATTTCCGGCCAATATAATCGCTAATCTGCTCTTCGGCAGTATCCAGGAGGTTTGGGACGACTTCCGCTTCTATATCTTCGTCTCCGGCTTCTTGTGTACGAAGAGAATGGTTTGCGGCAACAGGTTTGGAAAGCATGGCCCTGATACGATTTTCCGCATCGTTCCGGCTGACGCTGAACACGGTAAGGGAAGAGCCAAAAGAATACTTCAAATCCTGATCGAGTCGCTTACGGAGAACAGGTTCGCCAATCCAGTTCACCTTGTGCATGTGTCGCATGTCTTCGGGATTGTCCGGTTTAAAGATATACTCGCCCATCGCCTCGCCGAAAGCGATAGCAGGACGGTTTTTGAGCGGAAGAGCAATTATATCGCCTTTCTTGATGCGGTAAGCGAACGTCCATAGTTGGTTTACACTGGTTCCCACAGCGCCGGGCGAAAGATCAGGGTAAGCAGCTTGAACACCTTCCCGGAGCGCATCTTTGTCTTTGTAGCGCGTGAGGTCGGGCATTGCCCCCCACCCGATGACACAAAAATTCCCTTCAAGGGCTTGTTCTTCACGCTCGCCATATCGGCCTGCCCGTACTGTCCATACTGTCATGATGTACCTGATTCTGAATTGTTCGATCCGGGAGTAAGGATAGTAGATGTTGCATAATCAGGTAAAGTATATCTTTGAAAGAAAAGCTTGAGAGGACTTGCTTTTTTGAAATCTTTGCCTTCCTTGACGCGGCTATCGTTCCCCACCATCCCGTTCCTCCAGACGTTGCCGGAGCCAGGCGTCGATTTCGTGGTCGAGCCAGCCGACGGCGCGGGGGCCGAGGGGGACGGGTTTGGGGAAATGGCCTTCGCTGATATGGTGGTAGATCGAGGCGCGTTTCAGGCCGACGCGGGCGATGACTTCGGGCAGGCGCAGGATTTTGAGCGCGGGCGGGGTTTGGGCGGCAGAGAAAAGGGGAAGGTCGGACAGAACCGGGTCTTTCTCGGTGGTTGTGCGTGAGTTGCTGTTCATCGGTGCGCCGCCTTTCCTTTTGTTTCGGAAACTTTCCCTCATTATAGGGCGGGCCGGGAAATCCTCTTATGGCCGTTATGTACGATGGTTTGCGCCCGCGCACTGTTCCGTCCCTTTTCCGGCTTGACGGATTATGCGCTTTTCGGAATCGTGATCGTATGTTTGGTTCTGCTTTGGCCTGGATCGTCGCGTTTCAAAATGCCCTCCAAAAAGGACGAGCAAAAACAGACAGTTGCCTATAAATTACCTCCGCACCTCCGGCAAGAAACAAAAAAACGATGTGCAGACAAAAGGATAGCGATCCCCGGAGGGCGATCTTTTATCTTGCCTTACGTGGAGATTCCGGGCGGCTTTGCGACGAGCTACGCTCGAACCGCATGAAACGCCATAAGCGACATTGACGCAACTGCTGTCAGGCACGGATTACGAGCCTTTCCCGAACTTACCGGCTATAACCGTCCGGTCTTGTGCAATGGCGTCCAGATAGTTCGCCCAGTCCTGCATCATGACGGTGCGCTGGTCTATGAACTGTGTGCGGTCATAGGCACGGCCTAAACTGGTATTCGGGGCGTGGGCGAGCTGGCGTTCGATGATTTCGCTGTCGTAATTCAGCTTTTCCCGGATGGCGGTGCGGGCCAGGGCGCGGAAGCCGTGGGCCGTATGTTGGCCCTGAAAGCCGAGGGAGCGGACGGCTTTCGATAGAGTATCGCGGCTCATATGATCTCTGGGGTTTGTTTGCTTGACGAAAACATATTGGCGGTTGCCGTTGGTCTTCCGCAGTTCGTGGAGAATGTCGAGCGTCTGGGAGGCCAGAGGGACGATATGGTCGAAGCCCATTTTCATCTTGGCGGCGGGGATGATCCAGCGCTTGTCGGCAAAGTCGAATTCGCTCCATTCGGCGGCAGCCAGTTCAATCGGCCTGACAAAGGTGAGCATCAGCATTTTGAGCGCGTGGCGGGTTTGCGGGAACAGGCGCGCTTCATTGCGTTCCAGAGCCGATAGAAAGTCGGGAATGTCTTTCGGCTCCAGCGCGGGCTGGTGCCGGACGCGGTGAACGGCCAGGGCGTCGCTTATATCGACGGTGAAATCCCGGTCGGCCTTTCCTATGGCGACGGCAAACCGGAGAATCTGGCTGCAATATTGACGGCAACGGTTGGCCATTTCAAAGGCGCCGCGCTTTTCGACCTTTTTAATCACTTCCAGAAAATCCTGAGCGTTCAGGTTGTTCATAGGAAGATGCCCGATTTCGGGGATCACATCGGTCTGGAGACGTTTTTCTATGTCCGCTAACGTCTTCGGCTTCACTTCCCGCCCGCGCTTGTCCAGCCATTCCTGCGCGACATGGGCAAAGGTCAAGGCGCGTTCCTGCCGCGCCAGACGTTCCTGGTCCTTTCTGAAATCGTTTGGATCGACGCCGTTGGAAACCAGGGCATGAGCCTGTTTATGCAGTTCCCTGGCCGCGCCAAGGCTGATTTCGGGATACTGGCCGATGACAAAAGTGCCGTTCTTTGTCGTGCCGTCGTCGCGCTTGAGTTTGAAATCGTAGCGCCAACTCCGGCCACCGGCCTGCATCACATAGAGGTAAAGGCCCTTGCCGTCGCGAATCTTGTAGTTCTTCTCTTGGGGCTTTGCGTTCCGGCACTGCAAATCTGTGAGTTTCATTTTCGGGTATCTCCTTTTCCGCATATACCCGAATACCCGAAAATGTACCCGAAAATATGCTGGATCTTGCAGGATCACCATGGACGTTTTTGGACACGAAAACGCCTGAAACCCTGCGGTTTCCTTGACTTCTGCGGATTATACGGGATTTTGTCGGAAAAGGATAGTGGCTCCCCGGGCCGGATTCGAACCAGCGACCAATCGGTTAACAGCCGATTGCTCTACCGCTGAGCTACCGGGGAACAAGTCGGCTCCTGTTATGCCTTGGCAGGTGTTCGCTTGTCAAGTTGCGAGGGGCGAATTTTCGAAAAGAATTTACGGGGCGCGGATGGAACTATTTCCAAATAAGCCGCGGTTCGCACAGCGGCTGGCTCGCCACCCTGAATTAGCTTCCGAACGGCGCGGGAACAGGTGACGCGGGTGCCCTCGCCCCGCCTTCCCGCGCTTCGGCCCTTCCAACCGCCTGCCACGGAAGGGGTTCGGGCCAGTTAATCGTATACTCGCCCTTTTCGACTGCCGCTGCGGCGCGTGCGAACTCAACGTACGGGGAGACCCAACCGGCAATGTAGCCGATTGCGCAGGCAAGCGGTGCGTTGACCCGTGTCACTTCAACCCACTTGCCCGAGTCTGCGTTCTGTTCAAATTGCTTCTCCAGAAGTTCGCCAGGAATCCCTTCGGCAGCCTCATTTCGCAGAGCGCCTGAAAACTCGGCGCGAAGCGAACAAACAAGTCCGGACTTCTGGCCGGACCGGTTGCCCGCGGGGACAATTGAGTGCGGAAGGTCGCGCTCGTGTCTTACCGCGTCCGGATCGTCCCGCTCGTCGTTATATCGAACTTCGATATCGGGGATAACGCCGCTCCCCTGATTGCTACCCGCCGATCCGGGGAAAAACAGCGCTTCTGTAACTTTGAGATAGCCCGCGCTGTCGACAACGCTTTTGGCGGCCCAGGCCTCCGGAACGTGGATGTTCTGAATCGATCCCTTTCCGAACGTGGGCATGCCGATTACGCTGCTTCGACCGGAATCCTGAAGGGCTCCGGCAACAATTTCCGAAGCCGACCCGGACGCTCCGTTCTGAAGGATGATGAGCGGTCGACCGTTTGTGAGGTCCCCTGGACGTGACGAAAATCGATCGATGATTTTGTGTGGCTTTCCGTAAGACACGATGGGAAGTCCCTCCCCGTCCGGGCCGACATCGAGGAACGTGTCCGTAACGGAGATCGCCTCGCCCAGACGTCCTCCGGGATTGCCCTGCAAGTCAAGGATAATGGCGCGCAGCGTCCCTTCGCTCGCTTCTGATTGCGCGTCGAGTTCCTTGATCGCTTTGTGCAGGCCAGTAGTTGCCTGAGCGGAAAACGTCGAAAGCCGGATATAGCCAACGCCCCCGGCATCAGAAAGCAGCCGGGCTTCGACGGCCGGGACGACGACGTTGCCGCGCACTATGTTAATGGCATGGGCCTGACCGTCGCGGCGAACTGAAAATGAGACCTCAGACCCGTCGGGCCCGAGAATCAGCTCCTGAATTGCCGTGATGTCCAGATTCTGTGTCGTTACGGGCTTTCGGGAGGTGTCCCCGTCAGGATAGATGTCGGTAATGACGTCTCCGACCTGAAGTCCGTACCGTTGTGCCGGGCTCCCGTCGTACACCTTGTGAACTTCGGGTTGCCCGTCGCCATTCATTCGGAATTGGAACCCAGCGCCGACGAAAGATCCTTTCAATCCCTGGAGAAAGACAGGAACATCCTTTGCGGCGATGTAGTCCGAGTGCGGATCGAGCCTTTTCAATGCTCCCGAGGTGGCCCGCTCCAGCAACTCAAACGCCGGGATGCCGGAAAAATACGAGAGCATCGCGGCAACCTCGCCAACGCGCAGGCAGTGCTCCTTCATGCCTTGAATGTTCGGAACCGTCTCGGGGACCACAAAAGTGCTGCCGTCGGGGAAAGAGATGGCTTTGACGGTCGGCGGTGAAAGCGCACCAGCCGTGCCATCAACCGGGTTTCCCTCGAATCTGATCCCTGCCTTCCGGACCGTTTGTGTCGCCGGATCATAAAGTTTCGCATACACCGCATTGGCCATTGCCTGATACGCGCCGGCCACAAGATCGCCATGGGTCGCGTTGGAACCAACGTGAGTGCTCCCTGCCCCGCGAACTCCGGAACAATAGAGCACCGAGCCTCGAACGATATCATCCGTTTCAGGCGACGCATCGGACGGTGTCGCCGCAACAAACCCGGACGGGTTTTGAATAAGCAATAGAGAAGCGAGCGCAAACCTCGAAACCGCCGATTTAACTGGTGTGTATTTCATTGACCTGCCCCTGCGACATCATTGTCATAATACATACGCGCGCCAGGTTCAAGCAAAAACATCAAGAGATGGCGCACCGCGTTGGTGAACGTACGGACCGGACGGGCAAAGAGGGCGGGATGAGCGTTGGACGGTCCTCTATCGAATTTAGCGACCAACATTTTGATTTTGTTTGTTATCTATTGATCCAGAATTGTTTTGTACCCGCAAAAATACCCGCGAAAGGGCTGGATTTTATTGGCCTTCTTTGGGATTTAAGGGATGAGAATTAGGCCGCTGAAATAAAAGGTGAATTACTTTCGAAAAAATATGAAGCTCCCAAGAAGGCCCCGGGTTGATTTCGTGCACCACTTTCTAAAATCCAAAATTGTTTTTTTCATGGACTCTCTATAGGGTCATACGGCATTCATATCATTTGATTTCATTGACCGAAACCGCATGACCAACGAAGCCTTTGCCAGAGTGAAGATCGACCAGCAACTGAAATCGGTTGGCTGGGAGGTCGATGACGGACAAAGCATAACCTATGAACAAGGGTTGAGCGACGGCAAACAGGCGGATTACGTCCTGAACGACCGCGATGGCAGACCGCTTGCCGTGATCGAAGCCAAGCGCTTTTCCGAAAACAAGCCTCTGGAAACCGCCTGCGAGCAGGCAAAGCACTATGCCGAACAGCTTGGCGTCGATTTCATCTTTCTGGCGAACGGCAAGGAAGCCAAGTTCTGGGACTATAAAAACGAAGCCTTTCCGCACGACATTAAAACGATCTTTGATCAGGAAAACCTCGAACGCCGGGTTGCCAGCCGCAAAGTCCGGCAGGACCTCATGGCGGTGGAAATCGACCGCCGGATTGCCGGAGGCGGGGGACGAACCTACCAGATCGACGCCATCGACGCGGTTTGTAAAGGCATCAAGCAGGGCAGGCGTAAATTCCTGCTGGAAATGGCCACCGGGACGGGCAAGACCCGCACGGGCGCAGCCCTGATAAAACGCCTGTTCGAGGCCAGCCACGCCACCCGCGTTCTGTTTCTGGTCGACCGGATCAGCCTTGCCAAGCAGACCGACGAAGAGTTTCAGGACCTGCTGCAAGGCTATTCGTCATACATGTTTAAAAATGGCCGGTTTCGGAGTGAAAAGCAGATTTGCGTTACGACCCTGCAAAGCATGATCAACGAATACCATCGCCATTCCTCCGGCTATTTCGACCTGATTATCGTCGATGAATGCCACCGCAGCATTTACGGCAAATGGCGGGCGGTGCTGGATCATTTTGACGGCATAAAGGTGGGCCTGACCGCGACGCCCTGCATTGCCAGCGACGACCATACCCAGAACGAAGAAGAAATGGCTTTCGTCCGCGACACGATGCGCTTTTTTGAACTGACCGAACCGACATTCCGTTACACACTCAAAGACGCCATCGCCGACGGCAACCTCGTTCCTTATCATATATACAAGGCCAAGACCGTTAAGACGATGGCCGACGGCGGCTTTGAAGTGGCGCGGGAAGAAATCGACTGGGACGCGCTGGATGAAGAAACCCGCGCCGAATTTGAAAAGCTGTTTGGCGACGAAGAAAAAATAACCGTCGATCCCAAGGCGCTGGAACGCAAATTCACCATCCCCGAACGCAACCGCGCCATCGTCCGGGAATACCGGGAGGTACTGGAAAACGGCTATACCGCGCATGACGGCGTAAGGCGCTTCCCGCAGGACGGCAAGGCCATCGTCTTCGCAGTTTCCAAACGTCACGCGGCGACGCTGGCTAAAATGTTCGATGACGCATTCGCCGACAAAAAACCGACACCGGAAACCCGCTATGCTGATTACGTCGTCTCCGACCTGCGCGGCGAAGGGGAAGGTGACGCGGACGCGGTAATCAAGCGCTTCAAGAAAGAAGAATTTCCGAAGATACTGGTTTCCGTCAACATGCTGGATACCGGCTTCGATTGCCCGGAAGTGGTCAGCCTGATCTTCGCCCGCTACACCGAAAGTTCGATCCTTTACCAGCAAATGCGCGGACGCGGCACCCGCAAGGCTCCGCATATCAAAAAGAACCGTTTCACCATATTCGATTTCGTCGGCGTCACCGACTTCCACGGCGATGATGAAGAGCCGGGCACAGGCGGGCCGATTGTCGTATCCCCCGGCAAGCCGACAAAACCAACAAAACCCCGCTTGCTGCTGACCCTCGACATTCACGATGAAATCGACCCGGCCAGCCGCGCATGGCTGACCACCGATGAAAACGGCAATATCGTCCGCGAACAGGATTTGCAGGCGCACCGCGACGAAACCGGGGCGAAGTTCGAACGCTGGTACATCGAAAACGAATACTGCCTTGATGACGAACCGCAAAAGCGCCTGATCCGCATGATTGGCGAATATGTGCAGGCCAACGCCGAAAGTGTGGACGAATTTACGATGGCCCATTTTTCCATGCCCCCGTTCCGCAACGAAGGCGGCAAGGCGTGGGCTTTGGGAATATTCAGGGATCAGGCCGCGCTTGAATCCCTGCTGCAAAGCCTCAATGACAGCGTTTTTAATGCCGCCCCCGATAAAGAAGAAACCTCCGCAGGCGGCGAAACGCCGCAGGCCGAAGCCGCAAACTGAAAAGGATCGCCCCATGCCCCTGACCCCCGACCTCCGCCGCAAGGTTGACCAGATACGCGATTATCTTTACGGCGCGGGCTATCCCAACCCGATGGACAACGCGGAACAGCTTTCCTTTTTGTTCTTCTTCTACCTGATCGAAGGGATCGACGAAGAAAACCGCGATATGGCGCAAATCCGCAAGCAGGAGTACGCCAGTTTTTTCACCGGCGAGTGGACGTTAAAACGCCCCGTCAAAGGCCAGCCCGAAACCATCCCCGCCGAACGGATGCGCTGGTCGCAATGGGCGCGGGCGATGTCCGGCGACGGGCTGGTCAATTTCCTGCGCGATGAAGTCTTTCCCTTTTATGCGGAACTGGCGCAGGGCACGGGTCATAATTTCATGGACGCGGCGCGGCTCAATATCAACGACCCGACCGTTCTGTCGCAGGTCATCAAGCTGGTGGACGAACTGCGCCTCGGCCACGCCGATTCCGACACCAAGGGCGATTTGTTCGAACATGTCCTGAAACAGATCGGTAAAGCGGGCGAACTGGGGCAGTTCCGCACGGCGCGGCATATCATCCGGGCGATGGTTCGCATGATCGACCCCAAACTTGGCGAAACCATTTACGACCCGGCGGCAGGCACGGCGGGCTTTCTGGTTGCCGCTTATAACCACATCCTGTTGCAAAACACCTCGCCCGCCAACGTGCGCGAAGTGGATATTGACGGCAAGCCGCAGCATCGCGGCAACGGCGACCGGCTATCGGAAAAAGACTTTGCCGTCCTCGGCGCGAAAACCTTCTACGGCAACGACGTGGACCCGTCGATGGTGCGCCTTGCGTCCATGAATCTTTTTCTGCGCGGCCTGCCGAACGTCAAGATCATGCGCCGTAATGTCATGACCAAAACGCTGGAAAACGACGAAAAGGCAGAACTGGGCCTGCCGCTTAAAGGCTACGACGTCATCCTCGCCAATCCCCCGTTCTCTGGCCGCGTGGACAAGGACCGTATCGTCGATGACGTCAAGGTCGGCAATACGTCCGCCACCGAACTGCTGTTCCTGAAATACATGATCGAAAGCCTGAAGGCTGGCGGGCGCTGCGGCGTCATCGTGCCCGAAGGCGTCTTGTTCGGCTCCACCGGGGCGCATAAGGAAATCCGGCGGCAACTGCTGGATAACAACACGCTGATCGCGGTGCTGAGCCTGCCCGGCGGCGCGTTCAATCCGTATAGCGGCGTCAAGACATCTGTGCTGTTCTTCGCCAAAGGCGGGCGCACGGAAAATGTCATGTTCCTCCACGCCGACAATGACGGCTATAAAATGGACGCGAACCACGACACGCCGATAGAGGCGGACGATCTGCCCGTCCTGATCGAAGCCTACGCGGCGCGGGACCAGCGCCTGAAAGACTGGCAGGCCCGCGACCCGTCAAAACCGTGGACGGAAAAATACTGGTTTGAAACGGCGGACAAGATCAGGGCTGCCGATTACAACCTTTCCGCCGGGTGCTACCGCCCCGCCAGCGCCGAAGAAGCGAACCATCAGGACCCCCGCGAACTGCTGGCCGAAATTCAGGCGCTTGAACTGGAAATCACCGCCGAACTGGAACAGCTCGCCGCCAGCTTGCGGGAGGCGGCATAGGATTATTAACATTTTATGTTACATTAGGCTGCGGAGGAATTTTAATGGCCATAACACAAACGGAATTTGATGCCATCCTTGCCGACGAAACAAAGAGGATAACAGGTGACATCGCATGGAAAGAAGACCCCGACCATGCGCCCGCCTTTGAATTCAGAATGCCGATAGAGTCGGATGCAGGCTATCCGCTTGTCCTGACGGGCTGGCGCAACCCGGTTGCGGACAAACTATCCTTTACAATTATTCACCGTTCAACCGGGCGCGTTTATGGTCTCGATCTTGGCGCGGATCATCACAACCCGACATGCGAGAATGTCGGCGAAAAGCACAAACATCGCTGGAATGACGCCTATGCGGACAAACATGCCTATGTGCCGTCCGACATAACGGCAAAACCGGATGAAGTCGAAAAGGCGTGGCGGGAATTCTGTGCCGAGGCAAAAATCATCCACGATGGAAAAATGAAACCCGTCCCGCCCTTGCAGGAGGATATGCTATGACGGACGAACCCCTTTGCACCATGCTTTCCAATGAACTGGGCGGGTTGTTTTCATGCAGCCCTCACAGGGATTATGTACGAATCAGAACGCCGTTCTGGTATCCCGACGGCGGCGTCATCGACGTTTACGCCACAAAGCGGGACGGTCGTTTCATAGTGACCGATCTGGGGGAATCCCTTGGCTGGCTCAAGCAGCAGAGCGTTTCAGCCAAAAGGACTGACAAGCAGAATCGGCTGCTTCAGGATGTGTGCCTGACGCTGGGCGTGGAACTGTTCAAAGGGCAACTGGTCATGAAAAGTGCCGCCCCAAAGGAGTTTGCCCACTCCGTTATAAAGCTGGGACAGGCTGCCGTGCGCGTCAGCGATCTTTGGTTCACGACCCGCACCCGCAGCGTGGAGTCCGTCACCGACGAAGTCGCGGATTACTTGCAGGAACAAAGCATAGCGGCGGACCGTGCCGTCAAGGTGCCGGGGCGATCGGGACGGAGTTGGTCCGTCGATTTCCAGACCCATACGCCGGAACAAAGCGCCTTCGTTTTCGTCCTGACAACCGGCTCTCGCGCCGGGGCGCGGCGGGTGACGGAACACGTTGTGGCCGGATGGCATGATCTCGTGCCCCTCCGTACAAGTGCGCAAAGAACCCGTTTTGTGTCCTTGTTCGACGACACGCAGGACGTCTGGGCGGAAGATGATTTCAAGCTGGCGGAATCCCTGTCCGACATCGCAAGATGGTCGCGGCCCGACGAGTTTTCTGCCATGCTGCGGGAAGCCGCATAAAAACCCCCGTTGCTGCTATGCCGAAAGGCGTAACCCAAGTGGAACTTGGGACTTCGCAGACAACAGGGCTGAATTAATTATAGGGCACCTCTAAAAACCCCCTCATTTTGAGCATTCCGGGATAAAGACGGCTGACAAGGGGGGTGCGATCTGCGATTCTGTCCAATGAGACGTG
>RZZM01000444.1 GCA_009929845.1 Spartobacteria bacterium | reverse complement strand
GGAGTTTCTGCACGCCGCGTCCAACACATCTGTAAGAGCCATCGCCGGGGTGGAGATCAGCGCTGATTTCCGTCCGGGAACGATGCACATCCTGGGGTACATGGTTGATCCCGTGGAGCGTGAACTCAATCAACATCTTAAATGGATACGGGAAGGGCGGGAAGACCGGAACCGGGAGATCCTGCACAACCTGGTGGAGCTGGGCTGCCACATTACATGGGAGGAGGTGGAATCCTACGCGGGGGAGGATGTGGTGGGCCGACCGCACTTTGCCCGGGCGCTGGTGGAGCGCGGATACGTTTCCGATGCGCGCGAGGCGTTTCACAAGTACCTGGCCAGGGGCAAGCCGGCCTATGCCGACCGGCGGCGGTTGTCGCCGGAAGACAGTATTTCGTTGATCCGGCACGCCGGCGGGGTGCCGGTGCTGGCCCATCCGTTCACGTTGCATCTTGGGCGCTGGGAGCTGCGGCGGCAGGTGCGTGACCTGCGCGAGCAGGGCCTGGAGGGGCTGGAGGTGTACTATTCCGAACACTCGCGCGACATGCAGAAGAAATTTCAGCATTTGGCAAAAGATTACGACCTGGTCTGCACGGGGGGAAGTGATTTTCACGGGGCGGGGAGTCCGGATATCGAGATGGGGCGGGGCTTTGGCAACCTTTATGTGCCTGATGAGGTCATCGCCCAGCTTGAAGTGCGGTGGCGTCAGGTGGCCGACTCGAATCGTTGAGCGGTGGTGGCGCATGAAAACGGGCTACCGGATCACCATTGGCGTTGTCTTCATTATCCTCGGGATATTCGGACTCTTCCTGCCGTTTTTGCAGGGAATTCTGTTCCTCCTGATCGGGACGGTTTTCCTGGCCCCGAATGCCCCGCCTGTGCGTAACCTCCGGATGCGGTTGTACAAACGTTTCCCCGGTACGCGCCATTATTTTAAAAACCTGCGCAAGCGCCATTGAAGAAATTTAAAACGAGTGCTGTTCTGTGGCGGCGGGTTGGGGTATAGTGACAGGGAAAATGAACAGCAAGGGCAGGTTGTGAGGTACGCAGGTCTGCTGAACATCTAAAACAGGAGCTTGAAGTCATGGAAATGTATTACAATGCGTTAATTGCCGACATTACGGAAAATATGGCCTTTTATCTGTTGTGGACGATGGGTTTTATGTCGTTGCTGGCCCTCATTACCGTCTGGTTGTCGATTCGGATTACCCGCAGTTCGTCCTCGCGCGCGGTTGAAATGGCCAAGGAAAACCGCAAGCAGATGGATGCCCTTAAGGCCAAGATCGACGGCCTGGATGTCTACCTGCGCGATACCTTTAAAAAGGATTTGGGCGGGGCCATGGAGTCGTTTGACTCGACGGTTTCCACGGTGCTGACCGAGATGAAAGACGAGTTGATGCACGGCGTGACGCGCATCGAAAAAATCGAGCAGGCGGTCAAGGGACGCGAGAAACTCGGGGACCGGATATTTACCGAAACGGCGCAGGTCAAGCACCTGTTGGACGCTGTGCGGGATGATGGACAACCCGCGCCGGAAACACAGGATAAGGCCGCCGCATCGGCGGACGCCCCTTCCGGCGACGCGGCCTCCCGGGGCTCGACGGACGGGCAGGCGCGCGCCTGACCAAATTAAAGCAACCGTCATTACAGGCTTGGCAACGGCCACATAATGTGGCTAGAGTGCGCATGGTTTTTAATTTCATACAAATTTGAGCATATTGGAGGTACCGAATATGGACAGCAGTATTGATGGCGTACGGACCAAGCCATTGAAGTGGATGAAGGATGATCGCGGACAATTGATGGAAATTCTGCGTTGCAACGATGATATTTTCCGGGGCTTCGGTCAGGTATATGTCACGACCTGCAAGCCGGATGTGGTCAAGGCGTGGCACTATCATCGCAAACAGGAGGACAGTTTTGTTCCCTTGGTAGGAACCTTGCGTGTCGGGTTGTATGACAGCCGGGACGATTCCCCCACCAAGGGCAATGCCATGGAGTTTATCCTGACCCCCGACGATCCATACGTGCTCCAAATCCCGCGCGGGGTGATGCATGGCTTCGAGTGTGTGGGCGAGCAGGAGGCCATGGTGATGAATGTACCCAACATGCCGTTCGACCGCGAGCATCCCGATGAGCTGCGGACGGACCCGTTTGATAATGACATTCCGTTCAAATGGAATGCTTCAAGGGGAGGCTGAAGCCATGAAAGGTGTTGTATTAGCCGGTGGGTTGGGCACGCGTCTGCACCCGATCACCAAGATTACCAATAAGCATCTGCTGCCGATTTACAAGAAGCCGATGATCTATTATTCCATCGAGATGCTCGTAGAGGCGGGTGTGAACGATATTATGATTGTGACCGGCGGGAACAGCGCCGGTGATTTTCTTCGCCTGATCGGCAACGGCAAGGAATTCGGGCTTTCGCATATCAATTACACGTACCAGGATGGTGAGGGCGGCATCGCGGACGCGCTCAGTCTGGCGGAGGATTTTGTGGAGGGCCAGAAGATGGTGGTTGTCCTGGGCGACAACATCCTTGAGAAGGGCATTCGCTCAGGCGTTGAGGCCTTTCAGCGGCAGGAAAAGGGCGCCCGCATCTTTCTGACGGAGGTCGAGCATCCCTGGGAGTACGGGATCGCCACAATGGAGAATGATCGCATTGTCAAGGTGCTGGAAAAACCGAAAGAGCCGGTCGGCAACCTGGCCGTGATCGGCGTCTACATGTATCCGCCCGATGTGTTTGAATACATCAAGGGATTGAGTCCGTCCGCGCGCGGTGAACTCGAAATCACGGATGTAAACAACCGCTACATCGACCGCGGCGAGATGGAGCACCAGATTTTAAACGGTTGGTGGATGGATGCCGGGGAGAATGCCGAAGCTTTGTTGATGGCCAACATCATGGTGGCCCGTTCCCAAGGGGTGGAGCTGTAATACATGCAGGTGGTGATTGTTGGCGCAAACGGTATGCTGGGCACCGATCTGATGTCGGTCTGCCGCGCGCATGATGTGGCGGTCCGGGGCGTGGATCTCCCGGAGGTGGACATTACCACGTACAGCGGGGTGGCGGACCATATGCCACCCGCCGACTGCATCATCAATTGTGCCGCATTCACCAACGTGGACGGCGCCGAAGAACAGGCGAAGGCCGCCTTCGCCGTCAATGCGGAAGGCCCGGGCCACCTGGCTGCCTACTGCCACCGCAAGCATATCAAGTTGATTCATATCAGCACGGATTATGTGTTTGACGGCAAAAAGGGCCGGTCCTACACCGAATGGAATGAACCGAACCCGATAAGTGTGTACGGTGCGAGTAAGTTGGCCGGGGAAAAGGCCATCCGCGCGGAAGGGTGCGACTATTTTATCGTGCGGACTCAGTCGCTGTTCGGTTTACACGGGCATAACTTTGTCAAGGCAATCCTCAAACGCGTGCGCGCCGGCAACAAGGAACTGCGAGTGGTCAACGACCAGGTGTCTTCACCGACCTATACCCCGCACCTGGCGGAAGCACTGTTGCAGTTGTTGCCATTGGATAAAACAGGAATTATCCATCTTTCCGCCCGTGGCGCCTGCTCGTGGTTCGAGTTCGCGCAGGCCAT
>RZZM01000081.1 GCA_009929845.1 Spartobacteria bacterium | reverse complement strand
TTTAAAAAATTTATCCCGGCACCTGGAAAACAACCAAAATATTCCATAGTCATTATAGTAAGGCCAATTTACATAAGATATTCCAATTTTCTGTAAACAGGGTCAAAAAACAGCAAATAAATGTAATTATATATCATATTAAAGAATTATTTAAAATGACATTACATTTCCTCATGTATGAGAATCGGTTTTATCCGTAAATAACGGCCTCTCTCTTGGTTGTTCCGGGTTTCGCTAATCCCGAAATTGGCATCCAAACCACCGGGAGGGTCATTGTCCTCAATGACCAGCGTACGCAGGGCACGGCGCAAGGCATTAAAGCCGGTGGTCCAGTCGCTGAGGACAGCGACCCTCCCGCGAAAGGGGAAATCCAAACCGCCGGGAGGGTCATTGTCCTCAATGACCAGCGTACGCAGGGGGGGCGCTATGGGTTCTGTTCTTTGCCCGCGGATGATCCACGGATGATGTATGTGCTCATGGACGCTATGGCGGTAGCGGTCATTTCCTCAATTGGCAGTCCTGACTCGACATCCCGGACAATGCGAAGCTTCGGATTGGTGTCCGGGTGACGCGCCACCAGGGAGCAGCAGTCTTTGTAGGGGCGCACCGAGGCCTCAAAGGTGCCGATGCGTCGGGCCAGGTCCACAATGTCCTGTTTGTTGTGTGCGAGGAGGGGACGAAATACCGGCAGGTCGACAGCGTCGTCAAAGGCTACCAGATTCGCCATGGTTTGGGAGGCTACCTGGGAAAGATTGTCGCCGGTTACGATGGCGGAGCATTCTTTCTGCCGGGCGACGGCAGCCGAAACGCGCGCCATGAAGCGCCGAAAGAGGATAAGCTCGAGTTCCTGCGGGACCTGCGAGGTGAGCAGGGCCATCTCAAACGATTCGTAGGGAATCGCGAACAGTCGCGCGGACATGCCGTGCGGCCTTAGAAGGGTTTCAATCAGTTCTGTAATCTTGGAGTCCATGACCGCTTCCGGGCCGGGCTGGGCATAAAAATGTATGAAGTCGGTCAGACACCCCCGCTTCATCATCATCCAGGCGGCGGGCGGGGAGTCAATGCCGCCGGAAAAAAGGGTCAATACCCGTCCTGAAACGCCGATCGGGAGTCCGTCCGGCCCAAATTCCGGCGGTCCGACGAGAAAGACGCCGTCTTGTTTGACCTGAAAGCTTATGACTAAATCCGGATTATGCAGGTCGACCGGCGCTCCGGTGGCCTCGACGACGGCCGCGCCGATCTGCTGCTCCATTTGCGTGGAGGTCAGCGGAAACTGCTTGTTCGCGCGCTTAATGCGGATGACAAAGGAACGTCCGTCCGGGCCGGTGCTCTTATATATAAGGATGGCTTCTTCCTTCATTCGCTGGAAATCGAGTGGCAGATACCGCACCGGGGCCACATGCGAAACGCCGAACACCTGCGCGACACGGCGCGCGACATCTCCGGCGCGCTCGGGCGTGGTTTTGATCATCAGGCGGTCATGGGTACGTTCGATGGTTTCCGGGCCGTCCGCGAGGGCTTTTTTGATGTTCCAGGCGAGTTTTTTGGTGAAAAGCCGCCGATTGCCGCCTTTGAGGGCGATTTCACTGAACTGTACCACCAGGGCGTCCCATGGCTGGTCCACCATGAGCCGACCCGAAGGACGGGCATCGTCGCGAATGGAGGTGCCGATTCTATTCTGGCGTTTGGTCATGTCACACCCATTTTTCGCTGGTTGCGTTCATGATTCCTGGTCCAACCCCATTTTGGCTTCAAATTCGTGGGCGGTGATGCCTTTGAGCCCGTGGGCCTCGCCGCGGATCAGGCGTTGTATGGCGTCCATTTCGTCCCCGGAAAAGCGATGTCCACGCAGGGCATGGCGTTCAAAGGCGGCGTAGGCCATGGGGGCGACGGCTTGGGTCATCTCCGCGATGGCCTCGGCGTAGACGCGGATTTCCCACTGGGCGTGAGGGTCCATCCGCAACCGCAGGAAATGAAACAGGTTATGCAGGTCGATCTGCCAGTACCATTGTGTATATAAGGAAAGCGGAAGATTGATGCGGGCGAGTTCCTTGGCAATCCCTTCGTTGAGGAGTTCTTCGTAGGAGGCGTAGACGCGGCCCTGGTCCGCCTTGAGCAGTTCGAGCACCTTCCGGCGGAGTTCCGCCGGCACCTCTTTGGCGGAGCGGCCCTGCTTGTTGTCGTCGCTCTGAAAGGCGACCTGCTCTTCGGGCGGGAGATAGAACTCGGACTCCATGACGCTGTAGCGCCCGGAAATCTCATTGATGCGCGCGGTCCGGTGGCGCACCCACTGCCGGGCCACAAAGATGGGCATCTTGCAGTGGATTTCCAGCACGACGTGCTCGAACGGGGAGGTATGCTCGTGGCCCAGCAGGTAATCAATGAGCAGCTCATCCTGCCGCACCGTCTTGGTACCCTTGCCGTAGGAGACCCGCGCCGCCTGCACAATGCGCTCGTCGCCGCCCATGTAGTCGACCAGGCGCACAAAGCCGTGGTCCAACACCTTGAATTCCCTGTCCAGTATTTCCTCTGCCGCCGGGCTGATGACATGTGCCATGATTATTCCTCAATTGTCGGTTAACTACACCAATTTCCAATGCCAGCTTGGTATAGTATCCTGTCCCTCATCTCAAGCATATATTTGCATGTTCTTGCGGCGCGCGTGAAATGAATGGGGATTTTCCTTTTCATGGGCGGGATTCTATCCTAAAGTTCCGTCATGGGAAAGATACTCATAGTGGATGACGAGGCCAATACGGTATACATGCTGGGCGCGCTGCTCAGGCGTGAGGGCTATGCGGTCGAAACCTTCAACGAGGGCGCCGCGGCGATGGAGGCCCTGGAAAACGGGGAGGATATCGACCTGCTTGTCACCGATTTGCGGATGTCGCCCATTGACGGCATGGAGCTGATCCAGGCCGCTCGTGTGGCGCGTCCAGATATGAGAATCATTGTTGTCTCCGGGGTACTCACCGAGGATACCCGCGCAAACCTGAACCGCATGGGATGCTCGATTCAAATCGCCAAACCCTTCCGTTCGGATGAATTGCTCGACGCCGTCAAGAATGCGCTGAAATAGTCCTTTTCTTTGGCTATTCTTTCAGTAACAGGTCCAGTTCCTCGCAATAGCTTTTAAAGGGACGATATCCCTGGTTCATCTTTTCCAGTTTGCCGTTTTTGTAGACCCGGATATCCGGAATGGACTGCACCTTCCACCTTTGTGTGATCTCCGCGTTTTCATCGACATTGACGGCCAACACCTTGATGCGGCCTTCGTAGTGATCCGCCAGTTTGGTTATCACCGATTTCATGGCGAGGCAGGGGCCGCACCAGTCGGCATAAAAATCGACCAGCACCACCGGTTCCCGGGCAATGGCCGTTTTCAACTGTTCCACGCTCCTGACCGGTATGACAAGTTCCGAGCGCGGCGCATAGAGGAGCGGGGAGGCGAACAACAGGCCGACAATCGCGCCGGTGATCATGGCCCCCAGCGGACGGGTGGCGCCAACCAGCCGGAAAGACGTGCGCATACGCAGGGCGCGCGTCGCCAGCAGGCCCGCAATCGCGCCCAGCACCATCCCTGCCATGAGTCGCATCATCATCCGTATATATTCCTTGCCATCAGACTTGTTACTTTGCCTGTCAGTGCTACTATACACAGGAACATAGCGCAAATAAAATGCGAGGAATGTGATCATGAGTGACATGGCGGATATCGGCATTATCGGACTGGCGGTAATGGGGGAAAACCTGATTCTCAATATGGCCAATCACGGGTACACCGTGGCCTGCTTCAACCGGACGACCTCCAAAGTGGACGCCTTCATAAACGGACGGGCCGACGGCAAGTCCATCATCGGCTGCTACTCCCTGGAGGAACTTGTGCGCGCCCTGGAACTTCCGCGCAAGGTCATGCTCATGGTCAAGGCCGGGGGCGCGGTGGATGCGCTGATTGAGGCGCTGATCCCGTTGCTGGCGCCTGGCGACATTATTATTGACGGGGGCAACTCATACTTCAAGGATACCACCCGCCGCGTGCGGCAGGTGGAGGAAGCGGGGCTGCGCTATATCGGGACCGGCATTTCAGGCGGGGAAGAAGGCGCGCTGAAGGGGCCGTCCATCATGCCGGGCGGCTCGGTGAACGCCTGGGAAGATATCCGGGAGCTTTTCCAGACCATCGCGGCAAAGACCGAGACCGGCGCCCCCTGCTGTGACTGGGTGGGCGAACAGGGCGCCGGGCACTTTGTCAAAATGGTGCACAACGGCATCGAGTACGGCGACATGCAGTTGATCGGCGAGGTCTATCACTTCATGCGCGTCCTCCTGGGGCTGACCAACGAGCACATGCACGAAATCTTTACGCAGTGGAACCGGGGCGTGCTGAACTCCTACCTGATCGAGATCACCGCGGATATCCTGGCCTACAGGAATGAGCAGGGCGAATATGCGCTGGACGCGATCCTGGATGCGACCGGCCAAAAGGGCACGGGCAAATGGACGGTGATGTCGGCGCTGGAAAGCGGACAGCCGCTGACGTTGATCAGCGAGGCCGTCTTCGCGCGGTGCCTGTCCTCGCTGGTTGACGAACGCCGGGTCGCGGCGGAAGCGCTGGCCTCGGCGTCGGATATCCCCGATCTTGATACGGCCACGATGACCGGCCACCTGGAGCAGGCCCTGTACGCTTCAAAGATCGTCTCTTATGCCCAGGGGTACCAGCTCATGCGCGCCACGGCGCAAGAACAGGGTTGGCATCTGGACTATGGCGCCATCGCCCGGATGTGGAGCGGCGGCTGCATCATCCGTTCTGCGTTTCTCGGCAAAATCAGGGAGGCCTACGATGAGGACCCGGAGCTTGTCAACCTTCTCCTTGCGCCCTTCTTCAAGGCCGCTGTCCTGAAGGCGGAACGCGCATGGCGGATTTGCGTGGCCTGCGCCGTTGAGTCCGGCCTGCCCATGCCTGCGGTGTCCAGCGCGCTGGCCTATTTTGACGGGTACCGCTGCGCCCGCCTGCCGGCCAATCTCCTCCAGGCGCAACGCGATTACTTCGGCGCGCATACCTATGAACGGCTCGATACGCCCCGCGGAACATTCTTCCACACCAACTGGACCGGCGAAGGCGGAGACACGGCATCTACGTCCTATGACGTATAGCCTCTTGCGTTGAGCGGGACTCTTCTGATTTCCGTGGCATTTCCCACCGAAAAAATCTTAATCGTAAACTTAATACCTAAAATTAATCACAAATTGACTAGCCAAAAACTGAAAACCTCCCTATACTATGGCTTGATGCAGAAAGAGTAACCTGGAGATGATTTTGATTGTTATCCGCGGGGGTACAATCGAGACAAAGAACAGGCAGCATCGGGTAGACAATTTGAGTTTGCGGAAACAAATGCGGCTTGCCGGACAAGCCGAGTGTGGAATTTGCTGTTTTCCAACCATTGGAAATTTGCAAGGGGCATTTTTCCAACCATTGGAAAATTTTTGGCCGTTTTTTCCAACCATTGGAAAAAAATATTTAAGATTTTCCAATCATTGGAAACTTTTTCAGTATTTTTTCCAATGGTTGGAAATTTTAATTTGCATAAAGAAAAGAATGAACCCCACCCCATCATGGAGGTAACATCATGCCATCGAAATCAATAACATACATACTGACATCATGGAAGCCGGTTTGCCTGTTCATCCTGCTGCTGAGTTATCTCAGTGCATCAGGCGCAACCTATTACATGGAACCGAACGGTGGCGGTGATGGATCGACCTGGGACGAAGCCTGTCCGTCCTGGCAGGAGTTGGTGGAAATAGATTGGCCGCTGGTGGACGGGGATGTGGTGCTCTGTAGCAACGGCGTCTATGACGTGGGCGGGATCATAACTCCAGGGTATGCGCTGACCAATCGGTTCTGCATTACCAACGCCATCACGGTACGTTCGGTGAACGGGCCGGAAGTAACGTTTATCAAGGGGGCGCCCGGCTCCAACGGCAGCAATGATCTGGACGCGATCCGCGGGGTGTACCTTTCGGGCGGGGCCCAACTGATCGGTTTTACCATTTCGAATGGACATACCATGGCGTCCGGGGATTATGTCTACGACAGAGCCGGCGGCGGAATCTGGATCGCCACCAATTGCGCAGCATCGAATCTGGTTGTCTGTGGAAACAGGGCGGATCAGGGTGGCGGCGGCGTCTTTTGCTTTCAAGGCGGCACGCTGGACAACAGCGCAGTGGATGACAATGTTTCGGATAATGACGGAGGTGCGGGCGTTTACCTGTATGACGGGAGCACATTGAACAGTTGCACGGTGAACGCCAATGCGTCGGGGGACAATTGGGGCGGCGGCATCTATTGCCTGCAAGGCGGCACGCTCAACGACTGCACGCTGAGCAGCAACTCCTCGACCTACGGCGGCGGCGCTTATTTGTATCATGGCGGCACGTTGAACAACTGCACCCTGCGCGACAATACTGCGACCGACGGTGTGGGCGGCGCCTGCCTGGACACCAGCGGCACGTTGAACAACTGCCTGGTGATCGGAAACATGGCGGCAAACTATGCCGGCGGCGTGGAAATTGACTACGCCGGGGATGCGGCGATGAACAACTGCACGATTGCCGGCAACACGGTATCGAGCGGATCCGGCGGCGTATATTTGTATCAGGCAGGCATCGTGAACAACTGCATTATTTATGGAAACACCGGCACAACCGCTACGGATATTTATACGGATGGCGGCGGCTCGACCATCCGCAATACCTGCGGGTCCGACGGGCTGACAAACGGCGTAAACGGCTGCACCACAAACAATCCGGCCTTTGTGGGCGAATACCGGTTGACGCAGTATTCCCCGTGCTTCAACACGGGCGATAATTCATATGCTCCGACTAATGTAACGCCGTATGACCTGGCGGGCAGCACGCGCATTATGTTCAATACGGTGGATATGGGCGCTTATGAGACCCAGGTGCTGCTGTCAACAAACCAGTGTTTGCCTGCCGGTGGAGACACGATTATTATCACAAACGGCACACTGGGCGATGGTGTGGACATCACCAATGTTACCGTCTGCGGCAGTGCCGCAACTATTGACGACCAGGGGATCAATTGGCTTCAGATTACACTGGGCGCCAGTACAGATGCCTACCAATCAATTACCGGTGACATCCTGATTCAGTCTACAAGTGTCGGGGATACGGTATTCATTGATGCCTTCACCTATCTGCAAGGCTCAAACCTGCCCTACTATGTTGACGCAGCACAGGCCGATGACTCAGGTAACGGTCAATCATGGGCAACGGCCAAGAAAACCATCCAGGCGGGGGTCGATGCGGTGACGGCGACGGGTACAGTCTGGGTGACGAACGGGGTGTATGATGCGGGCGGCGCGGTGACGCCGGGCTATGCATTGACGAACCGGGTTTGTATTGAGGATGCGATCACGGTGCGTTCGGTGAACGGGCCGGATGTGACGATTATTTCAGGGGCGGATGATGGGGGCGGATTGGGTGCCGCCGCGATTCGCGGGGTGTATCTGGGGACAAATGCTTCGTTGATTGGTTTTACGGTAACGAATGGGTGGACGCATGCGTTGAGTGATTATGAAGACCAAAATGAGGGGGGCGGCGGCGTTTATCTGGCTTCGGCAGGCAGTGTGATCAGTAATTGTGTCATTTCCGGTTGTCATGCGGGATGTAACGGGGGCGGTGCTGCGGGAAGTGGTGATGTTTGGGATTCGGAACTTACGGGCAATGTTTGCGGTATTGCGGGGGGCGGATTCTATGGTGCGGTGATGGACGGGAATGTGTATAACAGTATCATTTCCGGGAACACGGCAGCCAAACAGGGGGGCGGCGCTGCCTATTATGCGGCGGTGGATAATTGTTTGATTGTGAATAATACCGTCACGGGTTCGGGTGGGGGCGATGGTGGGGGCGGTCTGTATGCGGCAAATGGTACGGCGCAAAACTGTACCATCGTGAAAAACTGTGCCGATCAGGAAGGCGCCATAACCGGTATGGGCGGCTCGTTTTATAATTTGGTTGTGTATGGGAACACCAATGCGGCGGGTGCCGTGACCAATGTGGGGGCCGTGGGTACCCTGAAGTACTCCTGCTCGACGGATTTCAGCGGCGGCGAAGGCTGCGTTACCAATGATCCGCAGTTCGTGGGTTTTGCCGGCGGCAATTACCAGCTGCAACAATCATCTCCGTGCGTCAATTCCGGTGCCAATGCGAATGCGCCCACGAACACCACGCCTTCCGACCTGAATGGCCATACGCGCATTGTGTTCACGAGGGTGGATATGGGCGCCTATGAAGTGCAGGTCATGCTGACAACGAATGTCGGTCCGTACGCAGGCGGCAACACGATCACCATCACGAACGGGAACCTGGGGGATGGTTCAGACATTACCAATGTAACGGTGAGTGGCTCCTGCTCCACGATTGATGACCAGGGCGCAAACTGGGTGACGATCACGCTGGGCCCCGCAGCGGATAACGATACAAGTGGGGATGTGGTTATCCAATCCACTTCAGTGGGTGAAACCACCTTTGCCGGGGCCTATACCTATAATCCAAAAAGCTTCATCGGGGATGAATCGGGCTGGATGGACACGGCGGGTTTGCCCGTCGTACTGGATACCGGTAATGCAGTGGTATACAGCAATATGCTTTACAGTGTCGGCGGGACCGTAGCGGGATCGTCATCCACCAATGTTTATCGGTTTGACGGCACAAGCTGGATAGCTGTAGAGGGTCTGCCGGGTCCACGTCGGGCCATGGGGTGCGTGGTCTATGACGGCCTGCTCTATGCCCTCGGAGGTATCGATGCCTCGTCCGTTCAGCACACCAACGTGTGGACGTTCGATGGAACGAGCTGGTCGGAAACGGTTGGCCTCCCCTACGCGGTCTGCGAGATGGGCTGCGCGGTCTGGAACGGAAAGATCTACTGTATTGCCGGAGGCGGCGGAGGAACGGAGATTTCATCCGTCTGTTCATTTGACGGCGCTTCGTGGGCTATGGAGACGAGCCTGCCCGGCGCCCGAACGGCGATCCAGGCGCAGACATTGAACGGGACACTGTATGCCTTGGGCGGTTATGATGGCGCACCGTATACCAATGTCTGGACCTATGACGGCAGTGCCTGGACCGAAGTGCCGGGATATCCGATCGCCTGCTGCGCGATGGGAGCGGCTGTACGAGAAGGCTTGATCTATTCCATGGGCGGCATGTCCGGGCCCCACCTGACCAACTGCTGGACGTTTGACGGGAGCACCTGGACAGAAATCGAAGGCCTGCCACGTACGCTTTATGCGCCGGCCGGGGCGACCTACAATGGACAGGTCTATTGCGTGGGCGGTTATTACAACGGCGGCGGCAGCGGCACGACCAATGTCCTCACCTACCCCTCCTATACCGGCGGTGTCAGCCCGGTAAACGGCTCGGTGAATGGCGGAGTCCAGGTAACAATCAACGGGGTGAACCTGGGGGATGGATCGGATATTACCAACGTGACACTGTGCGGGGTCGAAGTGACCAGCATCGACAGCCAGAGTGCAACCCAGGTGGTGGTCACGGCGGCGGCCGGCACGCCGGGAGACGGCGACGTATGCGTCTATTCCACGTCTTACGGCAAGACGGTGAAGAACGGGGCCTTCTCGTATTACGAGTTATCAACGGATAACGGCCCCTATGCCGGTGGCAACTCGATCACGATTACCAACGGAACGCTCGGAGACGGCGCGGATATCACCAACGTAACCGTCGGCGGCGTAAGCGCTACCATCACCGGTCAGGGCGCAAACTGGGTCACCATAACCCTGCCGGAGGCCTCCGCCGCCGGGTCCGTGGATGTCCTTGTCCAGTCCGTGTCGGTTGGAGACACGCTCTTTGCTAACGCCTACACCTACAACCCAGCCGGACAGATCGGTTTGGTGGTTGAAGACTGGAGCTTGTGGCAACCCGTTGACGGAACGCCCTCCGCGATAACGTATGGCGGCGCCGGCATCCTCGACAATGACATGTTCGTGGCGGGCGGCGTGCGGGGCTACTCTTCGCCCGCCACCAATGCCGCCTCTTTTGATGGTGAAGACTGGACCCTCGAACCGGTCCACCCCCTCCAGGCCACTGATTTCGGATCCGCTATCTACAGCGGAGCCTTCTACACGGTGGCCGGTCATGCAGGGCTTTCCTACATTACCAACGTGGTATACTTCGACGGCTCCTCCTGGACCGAAACCGCCGGACTGCCCGAAGCACTGGGTATGCTGGGGGCCGGTGTGCTAAACGGCTACCTCTACTCGGTAGGCGGAACCGACGGCTCAGCCAACAATGCCCGCACCAACGTGTTCCGCTTTGACGGTTCCGCCTGGACGGAAGTGGCCGGACTGCCCGAGGCCCGCCGTGGATTGGGTGTGGCAACATTCAATGGCGCCCTCTATGCACTGGGTGGCCAGGAGGACGGTTCGTCGACCGCGCATACCAACGTCTACCGTTTTGACGGCTCCGCCTGGACCGAAGTCGCCGGGTTGCCGCAAGCCAAGTCCCAGTTTGCCGTTTCCACGCTCCGCGGGAAACTCTGCGTTATCGCCGGATTGGTCGGGTTCAACGGCGCGACCACCGTCCACTGTTACGATGGCACCAACTGGATGACGGCCACCAACTACCCGGTGGCGGTCTACGGGCTATCCGCCGCGGAACTGGACGGCTACCTGTACGGAGTGAGTGGTACCACCGATGACTACTTTGATTACCTGACGAACGCTTATCGTTATCCCTGGCGCGAGGTCGATTCGGGCGTCAGTCCCGACTCCGGTTCATGGACTGGCGGTTACCCGGTGGTCATTACGGGAACCAACCTTTGTAACGGAGCGGATGCCACCAACGTGACCTTGTGTGGTGTCAGCGTGGCATCAATCGACAGCCAGAGTTTGACGCAACTCGTAGTGACGGCAGGACAGGCCAATATCGCAGGCGCGGGCGATGTACGCGTTTACTCGACCAGCTATGGCGAGTCGGTCAAGAGCAATGCCTTTGAGTACCTGCGAGAGCAGCAGGCGGCACTGGTATTCACCCCCACCACCCCGCAGGCCTACCTGTCCACCAATGCCCTGACCACTTCCGGAGGATCCGGAACCGGGGCAGTCAGCTATGCCGTGCTCAGCGGTCCGGGAATGATCGTGGACGATACCAACCTGACTGTGACGGCCGGAACCGGAACCATAGAAATCCTTGCCACCAAAGCGCAGGATGATCTTTACAACGAGGCGGCGGTAACGGGAACGGTAACCGCTGCAAAGGCCGGGCAGACCATCACGTTTGCACCTATTGCTCCCCGGCCCTTGAGTGCGGTGGTTGGATTGGCGGCCACGGCCAGCTCGGGTCTGGGTGTTTCGTTTGCAGTCGGTTCAGGTCCGGGCAGTATCTCCGAAAGTACGAACCTGTCCTTCTCGGCAGTAGGAACAGTCAGTGTCATTGCGTCGCAGGCCGGAAATGCCAATTATGCAGCGGCGCCGGATGTGACCAATTCGGTATCGGTCTATCAACTCTCAGAGAATTCCGGACCATATGGCGGCGGCAACACGATCACGATCACGAACGGTTACTTCGGTGCGATCACCAACGTGACCATTGACGGGGTGGACGCCGTCATTCAGGACAATGGTGACAACTGGGCAACCATTACGGTGCCGGCGATTGGCGCAGCAGGAGCCAAGGACATTGTGGTTCAAACATCTGATAATGGCGATACCACGCTGGCCGACGCCTACACCTACAATCCGGCGGGAGAGATCGGCGGGATAAGCTATGGGCCTTCCGCCTGGACCAATCTGGGATCGGGAATGAATCAGTGGGTGTTTGCGTTGACGCACGATGGACATCAGCTCTATGCGGGCGGCCAATTCGACAGCGCGGAAGGTTCTCCGGCGAATTATATCGCCCAGTGGAATGGCGCCGCCTGGTCCGCCCTGGGAAATGGGATGGATAATCTGGTGTATGATCTGCTGTTCGTAGGTACCAATCTCTACGCGGCCGGCGCATTCACAAACGCAGGCGATGTGTCAGCGAATTATGTAGCGATGTGGAACGGCAGCACATGGACAAATCTGGGCGAGGGGTTGAATGCACAATGCTCCGCGCTGGCCTGTGACGGCACGAATCTTTACGCCGGCGGCATGTTCACGAATGCAGGCGGTATGTCCGCGAATCATATTGCAATGTGGAACGGCAGTGCATGGACGAATCTGGGGTCGGGCATGGATCAAAATGTGCACTCCCTGGCCTTCTATGGCGCCACCCTCTATGCAGGCGGCGTGTTCATGAATGCGGGCGGCAACTCCGCGAATTATGTCGCAATGTGGGACGGCAGCGCCTGGACGAATATGGGGTCCGGTATGAATCTGTTTGTCTATGAACTGCTCTACGCCGGCTCATCGCTCTATGCCGCAGGCGTATTCACGAATGCAGGCGGCCTTGCTGCGAATCGGATCGCCCGGTGGGATCCCGCCACGGCTGGATGGACGAATCTGGGCGAGGGGCTGAATGCACAATGCTCCGCGCTGGCCTATGACGGCACAAATCTCTACGCCGGCGGCATGTTCACGAATGCGGGCGGGCAGGCGGCTAACTATGTGGCCATGTGGGATCCCGCGACGGAGGTATGGACGAACCTCGGTGCAGGCGTGAATGATTATGCGTATGCACTTGCACTGGACGGCACGAATCTCTACGCCGGCGGACGTCTGACAAGTGCCGGCGGTGTCGCGGCACCATATGTCGCCAAGTGGGGACCGTCTGAAATAACCTTCAGTGGCATTGACCCATCTTCCGGTTCATGGACGGGTGGCTACCAGGTTGTGATCACCGGCAGCAATCTGGGGAATGGCAGCGACATTACGAATGTGACCCTGTGCGACGTGACCGTGGCATCCATCGACAGCCAGAGTGCCACGCAGGTCGTGATCGTGGCCGGCACGTCCGGTGCCGGCGGCCTCGGCGACGTGCGCGTGTTCTCGACGAGTTACGGCGAGACGGTCAAAAGCAATGCCTTCGAGTATCTCCGCGAACAACAGGCGGCGCTGGTCTTCACTCCCACCTCCCCGCAGGCCTACCTGACCACCAATGCCCTGACCACCTCCGGTGGTTCCGGCACCGGGGTCATCAGTTACGCCGTGCTCAGCGGCCCGGGAACGATCGTGGACGATACCAACCTGACGGTAACGTCCGGTAGCGGCACAATCGAAATCCGCGCGCTCAAGGCGCAGGATGACCTGTATTTTGAAACCATCGTCACAGGAACAGTTAGCGCCGCAAAAGCAGCAGGCGGTGTCTTCCTCGCTGACCTCGCTCAGACGTACGATGGCACGGCACGCAGTGTCTCTGCCACGACTGATCCAAGCGGTCTGACTGTTGAGTTTACCTACGACGGCAATACCTGGGCGCCAACCAATGCAGGGTCGTATGCCATCACCGGCACGATCAACGACGTCAATTACGAGGGATCCGCGACTGATACGCTCGTTGTAAACAAGGCTGACCAGACCATCACCTTCCCAGCCATAGACAATCAGTTCTGGACGAATGTGGTGGGCTTAAGCGCCACGGCGGATTCCGGCCTTGCGGTCAGTTTCGGCGTGTTTAGCGGTCCGGCATCTATCAGCGGCGAAACCAACCTGTCCTTTACGGGCTATGGGTCGGTTTCCGTTACCGCCGACCAGGCCGGCGATGATAACTGGAACGCGGCCGTGACGATGACAAACACGTTCAGCATATTGGGACCGGGCATCACGATCCTGGGAACAAACGGGGCCGTTATCGTATCAGAAGAAGCCCCAAGTATAGCCAAGGGAACAGAATTCCCACGCACAATGTGGCATTACCCGGCCATCACGAACATATTCACCATCACGAACAGCGGCACCGCCGATCTGCATATTGGAGGCGTCACCACGAACGGTTCCGATTACTTCCGTGTCGTTTCCTGGCCGACCACCGTTGCAACGCAGTCAACGGGCAACCTGGTCATTGCGGCCGATCCGTTGACCATCAACACGCATACGGCACGGATGGAACTGGCGTTTAACGGCGCCGATTCCCCGTTCGCGCTTAATCTCGAGGTCACGGTTGACCCGGATGTCATGAGCATCTGGCTGCCCACGCAGATCGTGAACGGTGTTGAACGGAACATCTTTGATCGTGACACCTGGACCGTGCTGCAGGCGCTGACCGACCTGCGCGATATCGTCAACCAGACCAACCTGACGAACATCATCGTGCGGTTCGGCGGCTGGCCCGGCTACAACCCCGCCTTCACTAACGGCGATACGGCGCGTCTTGGGGGCGACCTGGACTACCTGCTCGACACCTTCCCGCTGGCCCCCATCACCTATACCAATGGAATTGCAGTGGGAGAGAAGAGCTTTATCGATCAGTATGGCAACTACTTCACAACAGATGAACCGCACCTGTTTGAGCCCTTGCCCTACACCAACTCCTACACCCTCATTCTGGAAGCCGGACGTCATACAGCAGCGGCGGGGATTGCGCAGTTACTGGAAAACGTCGAACTGGTAACGCGCAACAACCGCATACAGATCCAGGCCTCGGACAACACACAGACCCAGGCGATCGACTTTGCGGCCCTGTCCGACCAGCTCGAGACCAACACCACGGCGCTGTCGGCAACCGCCTCATCGGGACTGGATGTCTCGTTCCTGGTCGAAGCCGGTCCCGCGGTATTGGCGGGCGCGATCAGTCCGACCACCATGACCTACACCAATTACGGTACCGTAGCGATCGTGGCCTCCCAGACCGGCGATGTGGCCTACCTGGCTGCACCGGAAATCACGAACAGCTTCCGTGTGTTCGGAATCTTTACCGTAACAGTGGCCTCTGCCCACGGAACAGCCTCCCCTGCCCCTGGCCCATACCTGTACGTCGAGGAAAGCGTTATAACCAATATGATCGCCACGCCAGACACGCAGGAGACAACCCAGTATGTCTGTGGCGGTTGGACCATGACCGGCAACGAACCGCTCAGCGGTCCGGGCACCAACTGCATTATGACCGTAACGAATGACGCACTCTTGACTTGGCAATGGACAACCAACTACTGGCTGTCGGTCAGCGACACCACCAACGGCTATGTAGATGCCGCCAGCGGATGGCAGGGCTTCGGGACACTTTTGATGATCACCGGAACCGCATCGAACTACTATCACTTCGATCAGTGGATGGTCACACCGGGCGGCGTGAACACCAACAACCCGCTGAACCTGACGATTGACCAGCCCTACGGCCTGGCAGCGGCGTTTGTGGAAAACCTTACGACCAATACCGGCACCCCGGAATGGTGGCTTGCTTCCTTTGGCCTGACCAACTTTGAAGCCGATGCCGAAGGTGACGCTGACGGCGACGGTGTTCCAACCTGTCAGGAATATGTGGCAGACACCATCCCCACCAATCCGGCTTCCCTATTGGAACTTGAAAATATCGGGCTCGGAACAGGCGCACGGCAGCTCGAATGGATCGGAGGCACCGGCGTCGTTCAGTACCTCGAATGGACAACCAACGCCAACGACGCCAGCGTATGGGTTGTCATATCAACCAATACTCCGCCCACCCAAGTCACCAACCAGGTGGATGTGTTTGAAGATCAGATTCACGGCTTCTACCGGATCAGAGCAGTAAGATAAATGGAAGAAGGAGGAAGGAGGAAAATGGAAGGGTGAACACAGAAGGTTGAAGGATGAATACGATCATCTTTCCGCCCAAATAATTTCGGCATTTCTTCGGAATGGCCCGAATCGTCAAGTCATGGCGAATAATCAAACCAGTCAAACGCGGCGCGCGCGTGATTCGTCGCATACATGCCCAGGTAAACCCCGGTAAAACCGCCAGCCACCTCCTTGGAGAGATAGCGCACTTCGCCCCGCCCCACTTCTTCGTCCCCGCACCCGAGATAACAGGTTTCCCGGTCCATCTTTATCCACAGTCGCGCCGGCCCCGGGGCCAGTTCTTTCAGGGCGGTAATGGCTGAGAGTGTGCCGATGGTGCGGCGCACAAGTACACATTTGCGGCCATCGATCCGGGCCACGGCGATGTCGTAATGGTGGCGCTCATTCATCAAGGCGGTCAATCCGGCTTCCGCGCCGTCCCGCTCCGGCTCGCAATCAACCAGCGTCTCAACCCGGCAGTCCACATGCTGTTGGCGGCGGCCGACAAAGGCCGGGGAGTCCACATCCGAGAGGCTCACGTCCGAACCGCGCAGCGACAACCAGCCGGGACGCTCCTTCAACGACCAGTCCCCGTCACGGGGATTGCGAAGAAAGTTCCAGCACAAACGCAGCGTCGGCGCGTCAAAATCATCGCGCACGGGTTCCGGCGCCCATGCATGCGCGGGCAGGCGGGGCGCGTCCGGCGTCTCGGGGACCTGGCCGTTCTCTCCGACCACCGGCCAGCCGTCCTGGTCCCAGGCGACCGGCGTCAGACAGGTTTCGCGCCCGAGGTGATGCCAGTTCCAATGCGGACGCGTGCCCAGGAAAAACAGCCACCAGCTTCCATCCTGCGCCTCGAT